>JBOGKW010000160.1:0-8276 GCA_050746205.1 Terriglobales bacterium
CTGCGCGAACTGATCGCCAAGGAGCAGGATCTGGATGGCGTGGTGGTTTGCACGCCCGACCATTGGCATGCGAATGCCTCCGTGTATGCCCTGCGCCACGGCAAGCACGTCTTCTGCCAGAAGGCCATGGCGCACACTATTGCCGAAGCCGGGGCGATGGCGCGTGCGGCGCGGGAGACGGGGCTGGCGACGCAGGTGGCGGTGATGAACGAGGCCTCGAAGGCGACGCGACTGCTGACCGAATGGGTGGCGGCGGGGGTGATCGGGCAAGTGCGCGAGGTCCACAACTGGTCGCAGCGCCCCTCGCTCCAGGGCGGCGGTACGTGGCCGCAAGGCCTCGACCGGCCCAAGGGGACGCCGTTGGTGCCGGCTGGCCTGGACTGGGATTTGTGGCTGGGGCCGGCGCCAGATCGCCCCTACAACCCGGCCTACCTGCCGTTTGTCTGGCGCGGCTGGCTCGACTTCGGCGAAGGGGCGATCGGAGACATGGGTAATTACAGCTTCGACACCATGTTCCGCGTACTCGAGCTAACAGCGCCGACGGCCGTCGAGGCCAGTTCCACGCCGCGGTTCAAGGAGACATTTCCGGCGGCGGAAATGGTGCATTGGGAGTTCCCGGCGCGGCATGGGGCGCTGGGCGGCGAGCGCGCGCCCGTGGTGATCCACTGGTATGACGACCACCTCCGACCGCCGCGGCCGGTCGAGTTGGCGGCCGGCGAGGCCATGAACGAAAGCGACGGGGAAGGCATGCTGTATGTCGGCGACAAAGGGAAAATCCTGTGCGGCTTCGAGGGCAGCCATCCGCGGCTGATTCCCGACAGCCGGATGAAGAGTTTTGTCCCGCCGCCGGACACGCTGCCGGCCTCGCCCGGCGCCTATCAGGAGTGGCTCCATGCCATCCGCGGCGGGCCCATGCCGCGGGCGAACTTCGAGTTCGAGCAGCCGGTGGTGGAGGCGTTGCTGCTGGGATGCATTGCCGCGCAGGCCAGCGACAAGCTTTATTGGGACAGCGCCAGCAAGCGCATCACCGCCTTGGCCTCGGGCAGCGCCAGCGCCCTGGAAGCCGCCAACGCCATGATCAACCCGCCCAGCCGCGCCCCCTGGCAACTGGCCTAACCCGCTGCACGGTACCGGCCGGGCGTCATCCCGCCCGGTCATGGCGGCCGGGACCAGTGGACACGGGAAGTTGGTCAGCCGGCGGGAGTTCCTGCAGTCGCCGCCGACGGCCGGACGGGGAAAGAGCCCGTGCATCGGGCGGAAAATCGTTTGACATGGCGTCTGTCCGACAGCGTAGCGCGGCGGATCGAGCCACCGCCGCTACCCAGGGCGTAGCGAGCGGGGGCTGCGTGATGAATAACACCGACAACGCGAGAGAGGGCGGGTAGGGGTCGACAAAAACGCCGGAAATACAGCCGATTTGCCCCAGCGGGCTCACGGCAACAGCTGATCGACCGCCCTTGGCTGGACGGCCGCTGCGGATTGGAACCGCAACAGGCCGCCGGGTGTACACTAGCCGCGCTTCGCGGAACCATACGCGGTAGTCCAGATCAAACCTGCTGGAGTCTTCATGGTGTCACTGCGCGCGCGCGCGGGGCTGGAGATCGGGCTGGTCTACGCCGCCCTTGAGGGCGCCCTCTGGACTCTCGGCCGCACGCGCAGCTGGTTTGGCATTGCCGCTGCGGTGCTGATCCTGCTGTTCACTCTCACTGGCAAGCGCTCCTGGACGGCGCTGGGCCTGGACGTTCGTCGTATCGTTTGCGGGTGGTGGGTGGCGCCTGCCGGTGTCGGCGTGGCCGCACTGATTCTGCTCGCGGGCCACTTCGCCAGCACTTTCCATGGTTTGGCGGGCAGGCCGCTCGCCTGGTCCGCACTCGGCTATCCCATCTGGGCGCTGGTGCAGGAGTTCATCGCCCAGGGGTACTTCTTCGTGCGCTTCGAAGCCGTGCTTGGCGGGAGCCGTGCTGTTTTGGCCACCGCCGCGCTCTTTGCCATCGCGCACATTCCCAACCCCGTGCTGGTTCCGGTCACCCTCGGCGGTGGGCTCGTACTGTCCGAGCTCTTCCGCCGCTACCGCACCATCTACCTGTTGGCGGTGGCACAGATCGTGGTGGCGCTGAGCCTGGCTGCAGCCGTTCCCAACCACGCCGTCCGGGACATGCGCGTCGGCGCTGGCTACGTTCGCTACTCCCGGACCCATGCGCTCCGCTAGAGTCCTGATCGGCGGCACGAGTTACGTCCTGCTGCTGGTGGCGTTCTGGCAGGCGATCCGCTTCTACCATGTGGGGCGGGCGGTGGGCGGCCACGTCGTCGTGCCCTTCATTGGCCTGGCGGCGATGTTCGGCCTCTTTTGGGCCTTTGGTTGGGGCGTGCAGGGCTGGCTGCGGGCGCGGTTGGGCGCGGCGACACCGCGCCTGCTCGCGCCCGGGTTCTTCGCCGCGGGTGTCTATGCGCTGCTGGCGGCACCAATCGGCGATTTTCGCGCCGGCGCTGCCGTCGCCTTTTTCGCCCTGCCCAGCGGCCTGGCGCTGCTGATGCACCGGCTGGCGCAGACAGAGAAGCTCACCTGGGCCGACCTGGTGGCGCTCGCCGCCCTCGGCCTGCCGATCGAGTACGGGTGGTTCCGGCCCGCGCTGCCCCAGCCCGGTCTCAGCGACCTGCCCAAGTTCCTCTTCGCCGATATCGCGCTGTATCTGTTCCTCGTGGTGCGCCCGCTCAAGGGAGTGGGCTTCGATCTGGCGGCACGCTGGAGCGACGTCACCAACGGTGTACGCCACTGGCTCTACTTCACGCCCATCGGCATCGGCCTTGGCCTCGCGCTGCACTTCATCCATCCCCATGGCGGCTGGCCGGGCGTGGGCCGCCTGGCGGGCGCGGCGCTGGTAACGTTCATCTTCGTCGCGCTGCCCGAGGAATTATTTTTCCGGGGCATTCTGCAGAACCTGCTGGAGACCCGCCTAGGCAGCGATCGCGCGCTGCTGCTGGCTGCCGGCATCTTCGGCCTCTCCCACTACGTCCACGGCCCCACCTTCAACTGGCGCTACGTCATCCTCGCCGCCATCGCCGGCGGGTTCTACGGCCGCGCCTGGCGGCGCGACCACCGCCTCTTCGCCTCTGCTCTCACCCACACGCTGGTGGACGTGCTCTGGGGCGCCTGGTTTCGCCTGTAGCGAGGCGCCCGCATTCAAGATAACGGCGTTTGTGATTTCGGCCCTCGGCCTTAGCGTTCGAGTCGGGATGCCGAGGAGCAGAAATACAAAAGCGAGAAAGAGGTCTCAGGCTAAGTGCGTCTGGCGCTTCTGGTGCCCGGGGCGGGACTCGAACCCGCACGTCCCTTGCGAGACCCGGGATTTTAAGTCCCGTGCGTCTGCCGATTTCGCCACCCGGGCAAAAGCGTGTAATGCCTTACTGTACAATGCGCTGCGCGATGCTCTGCGCCCCGGCTTCCGAGGCATCAAAACCACGGGTGGCACTTTGGGAGCCGGCTGGCAGCCCCCAGCTGGCCACCCTGCGGAACGCGTCAAGTTGGCGCTGCGGCGCCAGGTGGGCGCACCGGAGGGTTATGGCGACCGCCTTGTGGCCCATGCGTTGCCTGACCTCGGCCAGCCCCACGCCAGCCGCCACCAGCCGGGGGCAAAGGCGCTCGGGGCGTCTCCAAGTTGCCGCGATCGCCTGGTCATTGAGCGGCACATAGCGGATGCGGAGGTGCTTGGACCTGCGGATCGTGTGGCCGCCACGATGTTGTGCCCGGAAGCCTAGCCACAATCGCGCAACACAGCGGCGGGGTCGGTATCGGCGGCGCGGAGGGCGGGCGCCAGCGAGGCGGCGACCACGAGGCCGCAAACCATCAGGGCCGCCACGAGATAGGCAGGGAGGTCGCGGGAGCCCAGTCCGAACAGCCAATGGGACAACCCGCGGGCCAACACCCATTCCAGCAACACAGCGACTGGTAAGGAGAGGAGCGCCAGCCGAAGGCTGCGCCACAGGACCATGCGGCGAATCCTCGCCGGCCCTGCACCCAGAGCGAGGCGCACGCCGATCTCGTGTATCTTTGTGGCCGCCAACGCGGCAGCGTTGCCGTAAACGCCGAGGGCCGCCACAAGCCCGCCGATCACGGCAAAGCCCGCCAGCAGCCAAGAAATCAGGCTCAATTCCGCCCAGGACCGCGCGATCTGGGCCTTCATCGAGGTAACCGTCGGCGGCAGGACTGCCACCGCTGGCAGGCTAGCCCAGATGCGCATAACGGCGCGGGTGAGGGATTTACGCGAAGCACCAGGGTGCAGTTTTATGATGAAGCTGAGGCCACCAGGCGTCGAAGTGTAAACGGTGGGCAGCACGTCCAGCGGGGCCGTGGATTCATGGATGTTGGCGACCACCCCGACCACGCGGCTGGGCACGGGTGCGTAGAAAACCCGTCCCAGCGGGTTCCGGCCGGGCCAGAATTCACTCGCAAGCCGCTGGTTCACGATGACCGGGCGTAGTATGCCCGCCGGCCATCGCCCGGCGTTGGCGATCACAAGTTTGGTGACATGCTGCTGCGCGGCGATGTCCGCGGAGGAAAATAGCCGCCCGGTCAGCAGCCGAATGCCCAGGACGCGGAACGCGTTCGCGCTGGCCCGCCGTTGGAGCGCCGGAGTGTAGTCGGGCTCGAGCGGAGAAGGACTTGGGCCGTCTCTCAAAATTCCAAATGCCCGCACGCCGCCGCGGCTAAAAGGCGCCGGGGCCAGATGGCCCATCTCTGCCACCTCCGGCAGCCGTGCCAAAGCCGCCGTCGCCCGCTCAATGATCGGCCCGTCGCGGGCCACTGCCACGCGCAACGCCGCCGATAGGCTCTTTTCCCATCCGGGCGCTCCACGCTGCAGCGCCTCGTTCGCGGCCACTATGGCCGGCGTCGGTTCGATGCCGGAGTGGGCCAGAACCACCCTGGCTGGATTGAATCCCACGGGAACCTGCATATGGGCGGCGATACTGCCCACCAGCAGCGCCGTCGCCGCCAGCAGCGCGAATGCAATGGCCAATTGCGTCATAGCCAGCCCCTCCTGCAAGGCGGGGCCCCGCCTCGGCCCCGGCGACGCCCATATGCCGCTCCCGCACTGCTTCAGATATTGGCTGGCGTTGCTTTTGCCGATTCGCAGCGCCACCGGCACGCTGCACGCTACCGCCGCGACCACCCCCAGCCCTACCGCCGCAGCCATCATGGCCACCCAATGCGCCGAGCTGGTATCATACGCGGCGTGCCCCAACGCTTGAGAGGCAGCGGCGCGAATCGCCGGCCGCAAGGTCACCTCCCCGAGCGCTGCGCCAACCGCGCCCGCCGCGGCGAGAATGGCGGTTTCAGCCGAATACTCAACGGCGACCGCCGCCCAGCTGGCGCCGAGCGCCCGAGCCAGGAGGATTTGCGGCCAGCGCCGGACCGTCCGCGCCAGCGTTGCATTCGCCACGCCCGCGCAGGTCAGCAGGAGCAACAGAATCGCCGCTCCGAAAAGCAACCACAGTAAACTCCGCCGGTTGCCGGCCAAAGCGTCGTGCAGCGACATCAGCGTCGGCCCGCTCGGGGTGAGCAGACCGATGCCGGGCGTGTAGGTGGCGATCGCACGCAGCCGCGCCGTCGCCGCCCGAAGCGCCAGTCCACCCCGCAACCGGCCAAAAACGACCAGGCCCCCGGCCGGTCCCGGAGCACCGCCGTTGCGCGGCGCCAGCTCCCAGACTTGGGTTCCAGCGGGAAAATCAAACCGTGGCGGCATCACGCCCACCACCCGCTGGCGGCTTCCGGCTAGGCTGACCGGCACTCCGTCCGGCGGGCCGCGCCGGTGCAGGCGATAATGCCAAAGGTTCCAACTCACTATCGCGCTTGGCAGCGAGCTCAGGCCGGAATTCTCGGAGGCCTTCCGGAAATCCCGCCCCAACCGCGGCGCCACCCCCAGCGTGGAGAAGAACTCCGGGGTCACCGCGGTGACCTGGGGGCCGCTTTGGGCCGTTTCGGGCCAATAGGCGGCGAGGCCGGAAAAAATCGGCGACAGCGCCGCACGCTGCGGGATTCGCGCCGTGTAAACGCTGAAGACCGGAACCCCACCGACTTCCACGAGTTGCCCCGCCTTCGGAAACGGCAACGGCGCCAAGACCAACGAGTAGAGCGGGCCGAAGATCGCCAGCACGCCACCGATGCCCAGCGCCAAGAGGATGACAGACGCCAGCGCCGGGCCGCGTTCCTTGCGCAGGCGGCGCGCCGCAAACCTCAACGTTGGCCAAAGCTCGGTCATTGGGACTAATGCCTAGGCGCCAGCGGCCTTTTGCAGCAGTTCTTCCGCGTGGCGGCACGCGGCGGAGGTGGTGGCGCCGGCCAACATGCGGGCGATCTCCTCGACCCGGGCGGAACCGTCCAGCGGCATCACCCGCGTAACCACGCGGCCTTGGCGGGGCGTCTTCTCCACGCGGAGGTGGCGGTCGGCGTGGCAGGCGATCTGCGCCAGGTGGGTGACGCAAAGAACCTGATCGCGGCGCGCCAGGGCGGCCAGCTTGCGGCCCACCGCCTCCGCGGCGCGGCCGCCGATGCCAGCGTCAATTTCATCAAACACGCGAGTAGGCGGCGGACCCGCCGCTTGGGCCGCGTGGCGAGCCAGGGCAGCCGTCTCCAAGGCCAACACCAGGCGGCTGCGCTCGCCGCCTGAGGCAATGCGGTCAAAGGGCTGGAGCGGCTCGCCGGGATTCGTGGCCGCTAGGAAGCGAATCTGATCCCACCCCGCCGGACCCCAATCTTCTTCGGCCGGCGCCGATGCGTCGCCGGCAGCGAAGGCGATCTCGAGCCGCACCTTCATCGCCAACTCCGCCGCCTCGCGAGCGATCTGCACCTGCAACCACCGAGCTTCCTCGCGCCGGCGGGCACTGCGGCTCAGCGCCGCCTGCCGGTACGCCGCCTCGGCGCGCTGAAGGCCGCCTTCGGCCTCCGCGCGCCACTCCTCGCGGCGCTCCAGGCGCTCCAGTTTGGCGTCAAGCTCTTGCGCATAGTCCAGCGCCGCAGCGAGATCGGGGCCGTATTTCCGTTTGATCTTGTCCAGCGCCGTCAGCCGCTCCTGGACCCGGGCCAGCCGCTCCGGCGCAGCTTCCGGCGGTTCCATCCAATCCGGCAAGACGGCGGCGAGGTCGGCGATCTCAATGCGCAGCGCCTCCAGCCGGGGCGCCAAGGAGGCGGCCTCCGGCTCTAGCCGGGCCAGTTCCTGCACCTGCCGTAAGGCGGCCTTGACGCCGACCGCCGCGGCTTGCGGATCGTCGTAGAGCGCGGCGTAGGCGGCGGCAGCGGCGGCGCCGATCTTTTCGGCATTGGCCAAGCGGCGCTGCTCGGCCTCAAGTTCGGCGTCCTCGCCCAGGCGCAGGCCGGCGGCGGCCAATTCCTCCCGCTGGAAGCGCCACAGGTCGGCTTCCCGCAGCCGCTCTTGATCCTGGCGCAGGCCGTCGTCCAATTCCCGGCGCGCGGCGCGCCAGGCTGCGTAGGCCGCGGCCAAGGCCGCCAACTCCTCCCCGCCGCCAAGCGCGGCATCCAGGCGGGCCAGCTGCGCCGCGGGCGCCCACCCCGCCGCCGCTTCGTCCTGGGCGTGCACCTGAGCCAAGCCTGGAGCCAAGCGGCGCAATGCGGCCACCGTCGCGGGTTGATCGTTGATCCAAACGCGGCCCCGCCCGCCGATCTCACGGCGGATGATGACCTCCTCGGCGCCCTCCAGGCCCATTTCCTCCAGCGGCAACGGGCTGCCCGCGGCGGCAAAAATGCCCGCCACGCTGGCTCGCTCCTCCCCGGCGCGCACCGCGCTGGCTTCGGCGCGCTGCCCAAGCAACAACGCCAGCGCGTCCACGACGATAGACTTCCCGGAGCCGGTCTCGCCGCTCAGCACGTTCAGCCCGGGGGCAAACTCGACCGTCAGGCGGTCAATCAGGGCGTAATTCTCAATGTGCAACGAGAGCAGCATAGCGGCTCCTGCAAAGGATAGCGGCTTTCACCGCTGGCGGTCACCCGCATCACTGCCGCCTGCCCGCGGCCGCCGGGGTTGAAACGAAGCCCCCTCCGCAACCGTCCCACTGCATGGGGCGGAGAAGCGCGCCTCCTGGCGCACGCTATAGGTAAAGACTTGGGTTCCTCCGGCCTTGCCCCGAGGGCCGCGAGGGCGCAGGTTGTGCTAGCGTAATTGGTTATATCTCAGGAATTTAGGAGCCGACTTGCCGCTGCTAGCCGGGGTGATGATCAGCGTCGTGGGAGAAGGGGTGGTCTGGCAAATGGTCGCCACCTCGGG
>JBOGKW010000161.1:0-8259 GCA_050746205.1 Terriglobales bacterium
GGTCAAGGTCGCCGGCCTGCCGCTGGGGATGCTGCCGGACCAGCGCTATGAGGAAGTCGAGCTGGCCCTGGCGCCCGGCGACGTGCTGGCGCTGGTGAGCGACGGCGTGACCGAGAGCTTCAACGCCGCGGGTGAGGAATATGGCCGCCAGCGCCTGGAGGCGGTGTTGCGCGCCACCCGCGCGGCCGCCGCCGCGGAGATCCTGGCCGCCGTGTTCGCCGATCTGGACCGCTTTGCCGCTGGCGCCGCGCAGGGCGACGACCGCACCGTGGTCGTGCTTAAAGCCCGCTGACCGCGCTGCCCGGCCCGCGCCTTTTCCGCCCCAGGCCCCACCCCCAATGCCCCGCCCCTTCGCTTACCGCCGCGGCCAGCTCTCCTGCGGCGCCACGCCCCTGGCGGCGCTGGCGCGCCGCTTCGGCACGCCCCTCTACGTCTACGACCTGGACGCCATGCTCGCCGCCTATCAGGCCTATGCCACGGCCTTTGCCCGCGTGCCGCATCAGATCTGCGCCGCGGTCAAGGCCAATGGCAATCGCATGGTGCTGCGCGCCTTGGCCCGCGCCGGCGCGGGCTTTGATATTGTGAGCGGCGGGGAACTGGCGCAGGTGCTGGCCGCGGGCGGCGATCCTAGCCGGGTCGTCTTTTCCGGCGTGGGCAAGACCGCCGAGGAAATGGACGCCGCTCTGGCCGCCGGCATCGGCCTGTTCAATGTCGAGTCGGCGCCGGAGTTGGCGCTGCTGGCCGCGCGCGCGCAGCGCCGCCGCCGCATCGCCCCTTTCGGCCTGCGTATCAATCCCGATGTCGCCGCCCCCACCCATCGCTACATCGCCACCGGCCGTCGCGGCCACAAGTTCGGCATCCCGCCCGCCGCGGCCCGGGCGCTCTATCGGCAATATGGCCGTCATCGCTGGCTGCGGGCCGAGGCCGCCAGCGTCCACATTGGCTCGCAGATTTTGGATCCGGCGCCGTTTGCCGCCGCCGTCCACCGCCTGGCGCGCTTCGCCGCCGAACTGCGGCGCGCCGGCTGCCCGGTGGGGGCGCTGGACGTCGGCGGCGGGCTGGGCATCGCCTATCGCCCCGGCGAGCGTGCGCCCACTCCCGCCGCCTATGCGCGCGCCGTGCTGCCGGCCCTGCAAGGTGCCGGCGAGGATGCTCTCCGGCTGATTCTGGAGCCCGGACGGTCGCTGTTCGCCGCCGCCGGCGTTCTGCTGGCTCGGGTGTTGTACATCAAGCAGAACGGCGGCCTTCGTTTTGTGATCCTGGATGCCGGCTTCACCGAGCTCATGCGCCCGGCGCTATACGGCGCCTATCACGAGATCTGGACGCTCCGCCAGGCGCGCGGCCGGCGCACCCGCGCGGAAGTGGTGGGTCCGGTCTGCGAGACCGCCGACACCTTTGCCCATGCCCGGCCGTTGCCCCCGCTGCGAGCCGGCGATTTGGTGGCCCTGATGGATGTGGGCGCCTATGGCTACTCGCTGGCCTCCAACTACAACGGGCGCCCTCGGTCGGCCGAGGTGGTGATTCAGGGCGGCCGCGTCCGCCTGGCCCGCCGGCGCGAGACCGCCGCCGATCTGATGGCGCTGGAGCCGTGAACTGGCCGGGCGGCTCGGCCACCTTTTCTGGGCGCTCCCGTTGGCCCCGCCCCAAAGTGCGCCACGGCGCTTTGGGGACCCCGGGGTCGCTGCGGCTGCGCTTCGCCGGGGTCCCCAGCATGCAGAAGGGGGGCAGCGGACGCCCGCTGGCGCTCAGGGCGTCTCCAGGTTGCCGCGAGCGGACGCCAGGGCCACCTCTGCCTGACGGCCGTGGGGCAGCCGTCCCGGCTGCCGGGCACGCGCGGGCGACTGCGCCATGGGCAGGTCTGCTAGGCTGAACGGCGTGAGGGATGCCCAAGCGGCGGCGCGGGACTTCGGGGTGGGGCCGTTGCTGGCACGGGTATTGGCGGCTCGCGGCTGGCGCGACCCGGACGCCGTCCGCGCGTTTCTAGCGCCGAACTGGGCGCAACTGCACTCCCCCTGGGGGATGGCTGGCATGGAGGCCGCCGCCGCCCGCATCGGCGCCGCGCTGGCGGCGAGCGAGCCCATTTTCATCCATGGCGACTACGACGCCGATGGCCTGACCTCCACCGCGCTGCTCCAGGCCGCGCTGCAGCGGCTCGGTGGCCGGGTGGCATCCTACATTCCCGATCGCCTGGGCTCGGGCTATGGCCTGCACCTGCCGGCGATCGAGGCCGCCGCCCGGCGGGGAGCGCGCCTGATGATCACGGTGGACGGCGGCATTCGGGAGCATGCGGCCATTGGCCGTGCCGCCGCTTGGGGGCTGGAGACCATCGTTACCGACCATCATCTGCCCACGGCCGAACTGCCCCCCGCCGTGGCGGTGCTCAACCCTCACCGCGCCGACTGCGGCTATCCCGAGAAGGCGTTGACCGGTGTGGGCGTGGCCTTCAAATTAGCCCAGGCCCTGTGGGAACGGGCGGGGCGGGCCCTGCCGGGGCAGTTTTCGCCTTGGCTGGCGGCGGCGTGCAAACTGGTGGCGATCGGCACCGTAGCCGACGCCGCGCCGTTGTGTGGCGAAAACCGCGTGCTGGTGCGCCTGGGCCTGGAGGCGCTGAACGGCGCGAATGCCCCGGGCTTGGCGGCGCTGCTGCGCCTGGCGCGGCGCGCGGAGTCGCTGGATCCGTGGCGCGCCGAGGATTTGGCGTTTCGCGTCGCGCCACGCCTGAACGCCGCCGGGCGCATGGCCCACGCCGACTTGGCGGTAGCCCTGCTCACCGCCCGTGCTCCCGAAGCCGCGGAGCTGGCGCGGCAACTGGAGGCGCTGAACGAAGCGCGCCGCTCCGCCGAGCGCAACATTTGCGCCGAGGCGCTGGCTATGCTGGCCCTGGCGCCCGACACCAGCGCGGAGCCCATCCTGTTGCTGGACAGCGAAGGCTGGCACCGTGGCGTGCTAGGTCTGGCGGCGGCGCGGGTGATGGCCGCGGCCGGCAAGCCGGTCTTGATCTTTGCCCGCGAGAACGGCCTGGCCCACGGCTCCGGCCGCGCCCCTGCCGGCTGCCATCTACTGGCGGCGCTGGAACCCTGTGCCGACCTGTTCGTGCGCTACGGCGGCCATGCCCAGGCGGTGGGCTGTGTGCTGCCCTGCGACCGGCTTCCCGAACTTCGCCGCCGTCTGCGCCGTTCCGCGGAAGCGGCCTGGGCGGCCACGCCTCCACCCGCGCCGCCGATGACCGAGGCGATTCCCGCCGATCCGGCGGAATTTACGCCCGAGGCCGTGCGGGAACTGGACCGTCTCGAGCCCTGCGGCGCGGGCAATCCGAGCCCGGTGTTTGCCGCGACGGCGCGGCTGGTGGCGCCGCCGGCCGTGCTCAAGGACCTCCATCTGAAGCTGCGGATCGCCGGTCCGGGCGGGGCGCCGCTGGAGGCCCTGGCCTGGAATGCCGCCGCGCGGGCCTCCAGCCTGGCGGCGGGCGACACGGTGCCCTTCCGCTGCCGCGCCGAGTTCTCCTCGCACGCCCGCTTTGGCGACCGTGTCCGGCTGACCATTCAAGGCTGGGGCGCGGATCGGGGCGACACCTGACGATGCCGCCCGCCACCGACCCGCCCGCCGATGCCCCCGTGGAGGTCACCGCCTGCTGCTTTCCCCTGGCCGTGCCCGCCGTGGCGCTGCCGGCGATGGAAGCCACCCTGTCTCCCGACGAGCGCGCCCGGGCCGCACGTTTCTACTTCGACCGCCATCGCCGCCAGTTCATTGCCGCCCGCGGCGGTTTGCGGCGCGTCCTGTCCGGCCTGCTGGGAGTGCCGGCCACCCAGCTGGCGTTCACCTATGGGCCACACGGCAAACCGCGGGTGGACAGCCCGCCGCAGCCCGGCTTCTTCTTTAATCTCAGCCATGCCGGGGAATGGGCGCTGCTGGCTTGGACCGGGGCGGGCGAAATCGGCGCCGATATTGAGCGCCTGCGGCCGGTCACGCCGGGCCTTGCCGAACGCTTTTTTGCCCCCGCCGAGGCGGCGGCATTGGCTGCGCAGCCGGAGGCGGAGCGGGCGGCGGCGTTTTTCCGCTGCTGGACCCGCAAGGAAGCGTATCTGAAGGCGTTGGGTAGCGGCCTAGCCCAGCCCCTGGATGGTTTCGTGGTCTCCCTCGCTGCCGGAGAGCCGGCCGCGTTGCGGGAGGTGCTCGGCGCGCCCCATGAGGCCCGCCATTGGCGCCTGGAGCACCTGGTGCCCGTGCCCGGATATTGCGGCGCCATTGCCCTGCGCCGCCCGGAGTGGCGTTTGCGCTGGCTGGGCGCGGCACCCTGATCGCGGCAACCCTGATCGCGGAACCCGAATCGCGGCAACCCGAATCGCGGCAACTTGGAGACGCCCTGAACGCCAGCCTGGGGCTAGGCGCCGGTGAGGCGGCCCAGGATGGAGAAAAACTCCGGAAACGAAATCGCCGCGCAGCCCGGGTCCTGGATCTCCGTTTCGCCCTCGGCGATGAGCGCGGCGATGCTGAAGGCCATGGCGATGCGGTGGTCGCCAAAGCTCTCGAGCGAAGCGCCATGCAGCCGCTGCGGCCCGGGCACATCGAGGCCATCCGGGCGTTCGGCGCATTGCGCCCCCATGCGGCGCAGATTGGCGGCGATGGCGGCGATGCGGTCGCTTTCCTTGACGCGCAACTCGGCCACGTCGCGAAAGCGGATCCCGCCTTCGGCGGCGGTCGCCAGCGCGGCCAAGACCGGAACCTCGTCAATCAGCGCGACCGCTTCGGCGCCGGCAATCTCGGTCCCGCGCAGCCGGCCCGCTTCCGGGCCGCGGGCGGTCAGCCCACCCACCAACTCCCCATCCCGTTCTTCCACGTTCACCACGCCGATTCGCGCGCCCATGCGCCCCAGCACGTCCAGCAGCGCCGCGCGGCGGGGGTTCAGCGAGACCTGATCCACCAACAGGTCGGCCTCGGGAAACATCGCCGCGGCGCAAAGAAAAAATGCCGCCGAACTGGGATCGCCGGGCACCCGCAAATCCCGTGCTGCCCACTCCCCCGCCGGTGGCAGCAAGGCGATCTGGTTGCGGCCGGGAAACTCGACGGACACGCCGAATTGGCGCAAGGCGATCTCGGTGTGGTCGCGGGTGGGCTGCGGCTCCTCAATCCATGTGGGGCCCTGGGCGAAGAGCCCGGCAAAGAGCACCGCCGTCTTCACCTGGGCGCTCGCCACCGCCGGCCGGTAGCGGATGCCCCGCAAGGCCGGGGCCGGCGCAAACGCCAGCGGCGCGCGGTCGCCCTCGGCGGCGGTGATCCGCGCCCCCATCTGGCCCAGCGGTTCCAGGATGCGTCGCATCGGCCGGCGGCACAGGGAGGCGTCGCCGCTGATGCGGCTGGCAAACGGCTGGGCGGCCAAAATGCCGCTCAGCATCCGGACGGTCGAACCGGAGTTGCCCGCATCCAACTCGGCGGCGGGGGCGCCCAGACCGCGGCGGCCATGGCCGGTGATGGCGACCGCGCCATCGCCCAAGGTTTCCACCGTCGCGCCCAGCGCGGCCACGCAGCCCAGTGTGGAGCGGCAATCGGCGCCGGTGGAGAAATTGGCGATCACGCCCCGGCCCTCCGCCAGCGCCGCCAGCATCGCGTAGCGATGCGAAATGGATTTATCGCCGGGCAGGCGCACCGCGCCGGAAAACTGGCCTGCGGGGCCAACGCGTTGCGCGGCGGTCGAGGTGGTCATCGTGGTGGGCGCCAGCGGGCGACGCGGCAAAAGTGTGGCAGGCGCCTATAAGCCGGATTCTGTACGCCCCGCCAGCCCGAAAAGGCCGCGGGGTGGCAACCATTCCTCTCGAACGGCCATTACTGGCCGCCTCTAGCGACCTACCCGGAAGTGCTGGCGGACCGGGCCGGCCCGCGCCCCGCCGAGGCGAGGCTCCTCCCCTATTTGGTCTTGCTCCGCGTGGGGTTTTCCCTGCCTCCGGCGTCGCCGCCGGAGCGGTGCGCTCTTACCGCACCTTTTCACCCTTACCCCGCCCCAACCGGAGTTGAGGCGGGGCGGTATCTTTTCTGTGGCACTGGTCCGTGACTGGGCTTTGTGAAGCCCAACCCCTGGCCGTTAGCCAGCACGCTGCCCGTTGGAGTCCGGACTTTCCTCCCCGCCCGCCTTGCGGCCAGCGGCGCGATTGCCCGGCGCCTGCCAACTCCATTATACGGGCCGGCCGCCGCGGCCCCGGCCCGCTAATGGTGTGCGTGCGTGGCGTGGGCGGCATGGGGGCGCAGGTGCAAATGGGGCAGCTTGGCCACGCCCCGAGCCGATAGCGAGGCTCCGAACAGCAGCAGCAGCGCGCCGGCGTAACCCCAGACGATCAGCGTGACCGGCAGCGCCAGGCTGGCGTAGACCTTGCGGACATCCAGCAACGGCAGGGTCCAGCGGAAGACGGTCTCAAAAATCTCCGCCAGAATGCCCGCGTACAGCGCGGCGGGGAAGACCCGCTCCGGCGAGATCTTGCCGTTGGGCAGGAGCCAGTAAATGAAGAAAAAGCCCAGGATGGCGGTGGGGAAGGCGAACGACTTCAGCACGCAGAAATCCAGGAAGTTGGGCAGCCACCAGTGGCCGGGGGTAATCCAGTTCACGGCCCGCTGACCCAGGACGGCCAGCTGGATGGAAACCACGCCCAGGCCGCCGCAGATGGCCACCACCCACAGCGACATCGCCTGGTTGCGGAGGTAGCCGCGGTTCTTCTTGAAGCCCCAAATCCCGTTGAGCGCGACCTCCAGCGGCAAAAACACGCCGGTGCTGGTGACCGCCAGCATAATGACGGAAAAAATGCGCGCCGTCTGCTGCGAGGCCAGGTAGGTGATGTCGCGCATAATCACGCCGCCGCCGGTGGGCAGATAAATCTGCACGAACTGGCTGACCACGGACAGGACGAAATCCAGCGGCGCCATCTGCCGCGACAGCCAGACCATCAGCAGCATGAAGGGCAAAAAGGCCAGCAGCAGGTTGGCGGCGACCGAGTAGGCGTAGGTGTGCGCTTCGATCGTGGTCAGGAACTGGGCGCTGGGCCCCAGCAGCTTGGCAGTGGCGCGAATGAGGCGCCAAGCCTCCCGCCAGCGGTGGCGCCACAGCTCCGCCACCGGCCCGACGGCGTGGGCCAGCTCGGCGGACGGCGGGGGAGTCGCGCTAGCCATGGCAGTGAGCATAGCCGAAAGGGGGGCACCGCGGCGTTTGGGTCGGAGCGGGACACCAAGATCGAGTGGAAGCCCGCGGAGAGCCGCGGGGCAGGCGTCGCCTGCCGAAGGTAGGGCGGGCGTCCCGCCTGCCCGCTGCCGCCGGCCAGCAACGCCCGAGCGGGGCAAGCGCAGCGCCACAAAGAGCCGTGAGCAAGGCGAACCGCGGCAGCTCGCGGGTTATCCGCCGGAAGGGAGAAGCCAAGCCGAACGCGGCAACTTGGAGACGCCCCGAGCGCCAGCGGGCGTCCGTTGCCGGCCGTCGAAGCCCAGCCTCAGCGACCAGCGGGAGCGTCCAGAATAGGGCGGCTGAGCCGCGCGGGAGGGCCGCGAAATTCCGCAGGGCGGCCCGCTGCCGACCAGCGACGCCGGAGCGGGCCGAGGAGCCAGCAGCGCGTGGCCGCAGGCCGCGAGGGCTGGGAGGAGTACACGGATGTACCCGATCCGGCCCGAGCGGCCGAGAACGAAGCGATGCGAAGCTTATCGGCCCGCACGCGGCAACTTGGAGACGCCCCGAGCGCCAGCGGGCGTCGGTTGCCGGCCGTCGAAGCCCAGCCGCAGCGACCAGCGGGAGCGTCCAGAATAGGGCGGCTGAGCCGCCCCCGGGGTCCCCAAGGCGCAGCGGTGCGCCTCGTTTCTGGGCCGCCCGGGGCGCCGCCTAGCCAACCGCCACGGCGTGGCCGGCGGGGGTGCGCAAGGCGACGTTCATGCGGTTCCAGCCGTTGATGGCGATCACCGCCATGGTCAGGCCGACGATTTCGGCGTCGGAAAACTGGCTCTTCACCTGCTGAAAGACCTCATCCGGCACCTGGCTGCTGGCGACCAACGTCACCGCCTCGGTCCAAGCCAGGGCGGCGCGCTCGCGGGGGGTGAAGCCCTCCGCCTCTCGCCAGGCGGAGAGCAGAAACAGCCGTTCCCGGGCTTCGCCGCGCTTGATCGCCTCGGCGGCGTGCATGTCGATGCAGAAGGCGCAGCCGTTGATTTGCGAGGCGCGGAGCTCGATGAGCTGGAGCAGCGAGGTTTCGATCCCGCTTTTCTGGCTGACGAACTGCTGGAATTGCAGCAGGG
>JBOGKW010000162.1:0-8069 GCA_050746205.1 Terriglobales bacterium
GCGAAAAATGCAACGTCCGCTACCTCCGCCCGGCCGACATCCCCGAGCCGGTCAGTCTGATCGTCGTGGATGTCGCCTTCATCTCCGTCACCCTGCTGCTGCCGGCCCTGGCGCCGCTGTTGGCCACCGCCGGCGGCGACATGATCGTTCTGGTCAAGCCGCAGTTCGAGGCCGGCAAAGGCCAGGTCGGCAAGGGCGGCATTGTGCGCACGGAGGCGGTGCGGCAAGCGGCGGTAGCGCGCGTTCACGCGGCGGTAGAAGCGGCGGGCGGCGCGGTCCGTGGCGTTATCCCTAGTCCCATCCTCGGCGCGGAGGGCAACCAGGAGTTCCTCCTCGCCGCCCGCTGGGCCGAGTCCCGCGGCCTCCGCACTTGACGGCGCCGCTCCCGTTCCTCACGGGGTCACGGTCACGATGACCCGCCGATACCGCGACAACGGCGGCGTGCCCTTGTCGGTGACCCTGAGGATGAAGTGCACGGTCTCGGGCTTTTGCACCTGCGGCGCCGTCAAATAGACGCGCGGCGTATCTTCTGCCCCGGCAGCAGGCGGCAGGTGCTTTCCGTGTCGTCCGGGTCGGCCCCAATGTCGGTCAGCACGATCACCCGCTGCTTGGCAACGCCCGCCGTTTCGCCTCGCGGCGCGGGGTCGTCTGCGCTCCGGTTCTCGCCTTGCACCGCCGCCACGCTCCCCGCCACCGCCGGGACCAGCCCCGTCGCCGTCATCAGCTTCACAAAGTCACGCCGGTTACTGCGTGTTGTCATTGCGCGCGCCCCCAATCGGGAGAATCCCACCGATTGTACAGAACCGCCGGAACGCCGAATCCGGACCGGCGCGCCGGCGTGATCAATGTCCCCGGCGTGCAGACGGGCACGCCTCCGCCTTCCGCGCTCTCAGGAGGCGCCGCCCGCCGGCCGGGCCTGGCTCGGCGGACAACCGGCGAAAAGCGGGAAACGTAAACTGTGACATTCCGGCGGAGGCCCCGTCCGGCAAGCCCTTTGTTTCCGGTCGCAGCGAACCAGGATAGTTACTAAAATCGTGTCACTACCCGCAGGGCCAGGGCGGCGGCGCCGCGGGAGGTTCGGCGGACGGGGGTGTGGCCGCCGGCCAGCGCTCCCAGGCGCGTGCGCTACTCCTCGTCCCCCTTCGTTTTGGCCAATTCCAGCAGGACGGAGTAGTCTTCGAGCGTGGTGGTGTCGCCGCTGACTTTGTCGGCGGTGACCAATTCGCGCAGCAGGCGGCGCATGATTTTGCCGCTGCGGGTCTTGGGCAGGGCGTCCACCAGGCGGATCTCGTCGGGACGGGCGAAGCCGCCGATCTCCTGGCCCACCCAGGCGCGCAACTCCTCCGCCAACTCCGGCGACTTCGGCACGCCGCCCTTGCAGACGGTAAAGACCACCAACGCCTGGCCTTTCAAATCATGCGGCCGGCCCACGGCGGCGGCTTCGGCCACGGCGGCGTGGCGCACCAGCGCCGACTCCACCTCCATGGTGCTGAGGCGATGGCCGCTGACGTTGATGACGTCATCCACGCGGCCCAGCACCCAGTAGTAGCCGTCGGCGTCGCGGCGGGCGGCATCGCCGGTGAAGTAGACGTTGGGCACCTTGGACCAATAGACCTGGCGATAACGCTCCGGATCGTTGTACAAGGTGCGGAACATGGAGGGCCAGGGTTGGCGCAGGATCAGATAGCCCTGCTGCCCGGCCGCCACGGGTTCGCCCTTCAGGTCCACCACGTCGGGGATCACGCCGGGTAGGGGCAGCGTGGCCGAGCCGGGCTTGGCGGCGATCGCGCCGGGCATGGGCGAGATCATGATGGCCCCGGTCTCGGTCTGCCACCAGGTGTCCACGATGGGGCAGCGGCCCTGGCCGATGACCTGGTGATACCAGCGCCAGGCGGCGGGGTTGATTGGCTCGCCCACCGAACCCAGCAGCCGCAGGCTGGAAAGATCGCGCCGGTTGGGCCATTTGTCGCCCTGGCGGATGAAGGCGCGGATGGCGGTGGGCGAAGTGTAGAAGACGCTGACGCGATACTTCTCGATCAGCCGCCAAAAGCGGTCCGGCTCCGGCCAGTCTGGCGCACCCTCATACATCAGCGTCGTAGCGCCGGCGGCGAGCGGACCGTAGACGATATAGGAATGGCCGGTGACCCAACCAATGTCGGCGGTGCACCAGTAGGTATCCTCCTCGCGCAGATCGAAGACCCAGTTCATGGTCATCAGGATCTCGAGCAGATAGCCGCCGGTGGAGTGCACCACGCCCTTGGGCTTGCCGGTGGTGCCGCTGGTATAGAGCACGTACAGCGGGTGCTCGCTGTCCAGCGGCTCGGCGGGGCAGCTCTCGCTGGCGCCGAACATCAGGTCCTCCCACCACAGGTCCCGCCCCGCCTTCATTTCAATGCCGGCATTTTTGTGCCGGTAGACGATGCACCGGCGCACCGCCGGGCATTCGGCCAGGGCGGCGTCCACACTGCGCTTCAGCTGGATCTCCCGGCCGCGGCGCTGCCCCGCGTCGGCGGTAATGACCAGAGTGGCGCCCAAATCGTCAATGCGCGTCTTCAGCGCCTCGGAGGAAAAGCCGGCGAAGACCACGGAATGGATGACGCCGATGCGCGCGCAAGCCAGCATCGCCACCGCCGCCTCCGGCACCATGGGCATGTAAATGATGGCCCGGTCGCCGGCCTGGTAACCCTGGCCCTTGAGCACGTTGGCGAACTTGGCCACGCGGCGATAGAGATCCTGATACGTGAGAACGCGCTGCTCGAAGTTCTCCCCTTCCCAGATGATGGCGGCTTTGTTCTTCCGCGGCCCGGCCAGATGGCGGTCCAAACAGTTGTCGGCGGCGTTGAGCCGGCCGCCGAGAAACCATTTCCCGAAGGGATAGTTCCACTCCAACGGCTGAGCAAACGGCTGGAGCCAATGCAGCTCGCGCCGCGCCAGCTCGGCCCAGAACTCGGCCTGGTTGGCCGCCGCCGCACGATAGAGCCGGTCATACTCCTCGCGGCTCTTGACCCGCGCCGCCGCCGCGAAGTCGGCCGGCGGCGCGAACGACTCCGGCGCCGGGCCCGTGGATTCCGCCATGGGTTCGATTCCCTCCTGGTTCAAGCTGCATGATACCGCCAGCCGAGGGCCGCGGCGCACCGCGGAGCCGGTGTCTCGAAGCTGCCGAAAAACGCTGCGTTCACGCTGGGGGCGCGGGCCTCTGGCCCGCCGCCGTCCCAAACGAGCCGCCGCCCACCGTTCCACCGTTGGCGGCGCGCGCCGGCGCGCGCCATCCGATTGCCGCACGCGATCTCAAAAGGCGCAGCGACGCAACCTAGGGTGGAGCTGCGCGCCTTGGGGCGGGAGAACCAAGCATGGCGACGCTTATCGCCACGCCCACCATGCGCCGTTGTACAATCCCCGCATGCAAGTTGGTCTATTTACCGTTCTGCTGTCGCAACTGCCGCTGGCGAAGGCTCTGCAGCGGGTCAAGGCCCTGGGGCTGGACGCCATCGAACTCGGCTGCGGCAATTATCCCGGCGAAGCGCATTGCTCGCCCGCGCTGCTGGCCAACCGCGGTCAGCTGCGCGATTTTAAAGCCCAAATCGCCGACAGCGGGCTGGTGATCAGCGCTCTCAGCTGCCACGGCAATCCGCTGCATCCCGAGGCGGCCACGCGCCGGAAGTTTATCGACACCAGCCGCCGCGTGATTCGCCTGGCGGAGAAGCTGGGCGTGGGCACGGTGATTGATTTCTCCGGCTGCCCCGGCGGTCATGAGCGCGACATCCGCCCCAACTGGATCACCTGTCCCTGGCCGCCGGAGTACAGCGACACGCTCGCCTGGCAATGGGAGAAAAAGGTGATTCCGTTCTGGACCGAGCACGCCAAGTTCGCCGCCGATCACGGCGTGCGCGTCGCCATCGAAATGCACCCGGGCTTCGTGGCCTATTCGCCGGAAACCCTGCTGCGGCTCCGGGCCGCGGCGGGCAAGGCGGTGGGCTGCAACTTCGACCCCAGCCATCTGTTCTGGCAAAACATTGATCCCATCGAGGCGGTGCGGATCCTGGGGGCCGAGAAGGCGCTCTTCCACGTCCACGCCAAGGACACGCAGCTGTTCCCCGGCGTGCTGCCGCGCACCGGCGTATTGGACACCAAGCCCTATGTGCGCGAGCCGGAGCGGGGCTGGATCTTCCGCACCGTGGGCTACGGCCACGGCGCGGAGTGGTGGGCGCACTTTATCTCCACGCTGCGCCTGGCGGGCTATGATGGCACGCTCAGCATTGAGCATGAGGATAGCCTGATGGCCGTGGACGAGGGGCTGGCCAAGGCGGCGGCGTTCCTGCAGCGCCTGGCCATCCGCCAGCCGCGGCCGAAGGTGTGGTGGGCCTAGCGGCTCGGCCCAAGGCGGGCCCGCGCGCCTGCCCGCTGGTGGCAGCGGCTTGAGCCTGCATGGCCGCCCGCCTCGGTTGGCGGCAAGCATGGCTGGCGTCCCGGCGGGGCGCCGAGGTGAACGCGTTACACGCGCGCCCCGTAAGGGGCGCGTGGCGGCATACGAGAGCACAGGAACATGGAACTGAACATCGGAATGGTTGGCTATGCCTTCATGGGCAAGGCGCACAGCAACGCCTGGCGCCAAGCGCCGCATTTTTTCCCCGGCATTCCGCGGCCACGGTTGAAGGCCATCTGCGGGCGGACGCGCGCGGCGACCGAGGAGGCGGCTGGACGGCTGGGCTGGGAATCGGTCGAGACCGACTGGCGGCGCCTGGTGGCGCGCAAGGACATTGACATTGTGGACATCGTCACCCCCGGCGACGCGCACGCCGAGATCGCCATCGCCGCCGCCGAGGCCGGCAAGCACGTGATTTGCGAGAAGCCGCTGGCCAACTCCTGGGAGGACGCGCGGCGCATGGTCGCCGCCGTGGGCCGCGCGCAGGTGAAAAACCTGGTCATGTTCAACTACCGCCGCGTCCCGGCCATCGCCCTGGCGCGGCAGATGATCCAGGAGGGGCGGCTGGGACGGGTCTTTCACTACCGCGCCCAATATCTGCAGGAGTGGCTGGTAGACCCGCTGTTTCCCCGCCTGTGGCGCATGGACAAGACCGTCGCCGGCGTCGGCGCGCTCGGCGATCTGGGCGCCCACATCGCCGATCTGTCGCTCTATTTGGTCGGGCGGCTGGAGCGGCTGACGGCGCTGACGGAGACAATGATCCCATCCCGCCCCATGCCCGGCCAGCCCGGCCAGACGGCGCCCGTGACGGTGGACGATTGCGCCCTGTTCCTGGGCCGGATCGGCGAGAGCACGGCCAGTTATGAGGTGACGCGGCTGGCGGCGGGGCGGAAGAATTATTTGGCCTTCGAGATCAACGGCGACCACGGCTCAATGCGCTTCAACCTGGAGCGGCTGAACGAGCTGGAGTTCTACGACCGCACCCAGCCGGCGGCGATACAGGGCTGGAACAACATCATGGTCACCGACGCCACCCACCCCTATATCGCCCATTGGTGGCCCGCCGGCCACGTGCTTGGCTACGAGCACACTTTTGTCCACGCCATGGCGGATTTCCTGCAGGCGGTGGCCACCGGCGCGGAGATCCATCCGGACTTCGCCGACGGCGCGGAAACCAACGCCGCCCTGGACGCCATTCAGCGCTCGGCGCAGTCGGGGCGGTGGGAAACGGTGGCGTCGCTGGTCACTGCCGACCCTGCAGGCCGCTAGCGTGAAGCGCATCCTATTGTCCTGGAGCGGCGGCAAGGACAGCGCCTGGGCCCTGGCCGAGTTGCGCCACCAGCCGGGAGTGGAGATCGCCGGGCTGCTGACCACCTTCAACCAGGCCTTCGACCGCGTGGCCATGCACGCCGTGCGCTCGGAGCTGATGCGGGCGCAGGCAGCCTCGGCGGGGCTGCCGCTGTGGGCCGTGCCCCTGCCCTGGCCCTGCGACAATGCCCAGTACGAGGAGCGAATGAGGGCGGTTTGCGACCGGGCCCGCGCCGAGGGCATCACCGCCGTCGCCTTCGGCGATCTGTTTCTCGAGGACGTGCGCGCCTATCGCGAGCGCCAGATGGCGCGGGCCGGCCTGGACCCATGGTTTCCGCTGTGGGGCCGGCCGACGCCGGCGCTGGCGCGGGAGATGATCGCCGCCGGGCTGCGCGCCACCCTGACCTGCATTGACACCCGCCACCTGCCGGAGTCGCTCGCCGGACGGGAGTTCGATGCCCGCCTGCTGGCCGAGTTGCCCGCCGCCGCCGACCCCTGCGGCGAGCGCGGGGAGTTCCATAGCTTTGTCCATGCCGGGCCCATGCTGGCCCAACCGATCGCCGTGCGCCACGGCGAGCAACGGCGAGACGATCCGTTCCTGTTTACCGACCTGCTGCCGGCGTAGGGCGGCCCAGCCGCCCGATTCTGGAGGGTCCCGCCGCGCCAGGCCACAGGCAGGCAGCGGCGCAGCCCGGGGTGGGACGGCCGGCAACGGACGCCCACGGGCGCTCAGGGCGCCTCCGGGTTGCGCGAATAGGCTAAAATCCCCCATGGAAGGAATGCATCCTATGTCCCGCCTATCCATGTTGTGCGCCCCGATGTTAGCCGTCGCCTTGCTCTGCGGCGCGGCAGCGGCGGCCAACGGCGGCGCCGACAACTCCGCCGCGCCGAAAGCGGTGACGGTCGAGTCCATCGTCGCCTGGATCAACAACAAGGTCATCACCACCGTGGACTACCAGAAGGCGCTGCAACAGCTGGAGGCCGACGCCGCCTCGCAGAGCCCCCCGCCCACCCCAGCGCAGCTGACCACGGAGAAGAAAAACGTGCTGCGCGACCTGATTGACCAGCAGTTGCTGGTGCAGCGAGCCAACGACCTGGGCTATAGCGCCGAAAGCGAAACGGTGCATCAGTTGGACCAGATCCGGCAGAACATGCACCTGCCGACCATGCGGGCCTTGCGCCAAGCGGTCGAGGCGCAGGGGGAAAGCTACGCCGATTTCCGCCAGAACATCAAAACCGGAATCCTGACGCGCATGGTCATCGAGCAGGACGTGGCGCCCCGCATTGACATCCCGCCGGCTGCGGTCCGCAAGTACTACCTAGCCCACAAGAGCGAGTTCATCAGCCAGGCGGGCGTGGACCTGAGCGAGATCCTGATCTCGACCCAGGGGGTGAAGAAAGCCGCCATCCCGCGGCTGCAGACGCTGGCGCAGCAGATCCAGGAGCGGGCGGCCCGGGGCGAGAACTTTTCCAAGCTGGCCAAGACCTACTCCAACGGCACCACCGCCGCCACCGGCGGGGCCATCGGCTTCTTCAAACAGGGGACGCTGGCGCCATCGCTGGAAAAGATCGTCTTCGCCCTGCCGGCGGGCGGCGTGACGAAGGTGCTTCCCACCGCCAACGGTTATTTGATTCTGAAGGTGCACGCCATTCATCAGGCGGGGCAGGAGACCCTGGCCCAGGCGCGCTCGCAGGTGGAGCAGAAGGTGTACGAGCAGTTGCTGCAACCGGAACTGAAGCAGTATCTGGCGAACCTGCGCCAGGAGGCCTACCTTAAGGTGGCGCCCGGCTACGTGGACACCGGCGCCGGAAAGAATGCCGGGATCAACATCACCCATTTTGAGCGGGTGCTGCCGCAGGATATGCCGAAGAAGGTTCCCCACGCGAACGGGCAGTCCGGCGGCGACAACGGCCCGCCGGATTAGAATGGCGGCGGACCCCTCGGACCAGTTATGGACACGCGCGGCGCGGAAGCCACACTCGGAGATGCCGCGGCGGCGGCCGCCGAACCGCTGAAGGCGCGCTTCGCCGCGGAGTTGCAAGCCGATGAGCGGGTGATCACCGCCTTCTTGGTCAAGCACAAGGAAGTGCGCCAGAAGAAATCCGGCGAGCCCTACCTGTCGTTGATTCTGAGCGACCGCACCGGCGAACTGGACGCCAAAATGTGGGACAACGTCGAGGCGGTGCAGGCCAGCTTCGAACGCGACGACTTCGTCAAGGTGCAAGGCACCGTCGTGCTGTTCCGCGAGCGCCCGCAACTGCAGGTGCACCGGCTGCGGCGGCTGGAGGAGGCGGAGATCACCCTGGCGGATTACCTGCCCGCCACCACCGGCGACGT
>JBOGKW010000163.1:0-8027 GCA_050746205.1 Terriglobales bacterium
TTGGTGGATGGCGTAACCGCAGCGATCGCGTGGGTCGCCATTCGGGTTCGCGTCCGGGCAGGGAAGGCCGGAGGATTCGGTCATGACGATGCGCAGCCAGCGCACCGGTAGCGGCTCGGCGATCAGGCGCAGCAGGACGCGGCCGGGAGCGCCGTCCTCAATCCGCCCGCTGGGGTAGGCGTTCCAGCGGCCGTTGGCCTGGCTGGCGACGCCGGCGCCGCCGGGGCTGTACTGCCCCTCCCAATTCATCGGATCGTCGCCGGTCCAGTACTGGATTTCGAAGCGGGTGGCGCGCGGCTCGCACCAGTCAATGCGCAGCGCGTTGACCGGCAGCTCGGCGCCCAAATCCAGCACCACCCACTGGGGATGGCGGGCGTCCGGTTCGCCGGTGTAGCGCTGCGTCAGGTAGGGGTTGCTCTTCCAGAAGCTTTGCGGATCGCCATCGGTCAGGCGGGAATACCCGCCCGAGGCGCCGCCGTCGCGCGTTGTGCCCCGGCGGGGCAAGGGATAGCCATAGGAGATGTCGATGGGCTGGGCCGAGGGCGTGGCGTTGCCGGTGAAGTAGCCGCGCTGATGGGCGGCGTCGCTCCAGGCGCCCGCCGGGTTCCAGTGCCAGGCCTCGACGGCCAACTCGGTGTGGTTGCGGTAGGTGATCGGCCCCCAGCCGGCCGACAGGCTGGCGCGGATGATCTCCGGCGTGTAGATTTTCGCGGCGGTCTCCGGCGACAGCTCGTCCATCGAGCTGCCGAGCGCCTGATCGGGCTCGAAGGCGTTGATCAGCCGCGCCGTGTCCACGCGCAGCGTGGTGGTCGCGGGGGCGGCGGTCGGCGCGCCCAACTGCGCCAAAAGCGCCGGCGGGCGCAGCGAGGCGGCGGCGGCCACGGCGCCGGCGGTGGCGAGAAACTGGCGGCGGCTGGTCCGGTTGTCCGGCGCGGAAACCGCGCCGGCGGTGAGCGGGGAGGCGAGCGGGCGGGAACTCATCGCGCCCGACAGTACTGCAGTGGCTTCCGGGATGTCAACCCGAGCGCGCCGGCTGCGGGGTTCGGGAGGCGCGGTTAACGCGCCAGCGCGCGCGGCCAGTTGGCGGCCACATGGATTCGGGATACGGCCAACGCGCCGGCCGGTTCGTTGACGAGAAATCTGCCCCCCGGCAGCACGGCGTAATCGCCGCTCAGGGCGGGATCGAGCGGCTGAAAAGGAAACAGCGGCTGCGGCGGGGAGAACTGAAACGCGCCGCCCGCCGGCGCTCCCACCGCGACGCTCATCAGTTGCTGGCCGGCGACGAAATAAAGGTGCCGCCCCCGCGTTCCCCATTGCGGCCAATCCCCGCCGTTGGTGGATATCTGCCAACGGCTGCCGTTGGGGGGAAACGGCACCACAAAAACCTCCGTCGTCAGCCCGCTCAACCCGGCGTAGGCCAACCAACGTCCGTGTGGCGAGAACGCGGCGGCGTGGGTGTTGCCGACCACCAGATACGCCGCCCCCAGCGGCGAAAGCGGCTTCGCCATAATGCGGCTACGCGCGACGCCCGCATCGAACAGCAAGGTCTTCCCGTTCGGCGAATCGCCTTCGGCTGCGACATTCGCCAGATCCCGTGTGAGGCGCTGCGCACCGCCGGTGCCGTTGGCGCGTTTGCGGAAAAGGCCGAACCCGCCGGGCGCCGAGGAGCTGAAATAGATCCATTGTCCATCGTGGGACCAGACCGGCCAGAGATATTCGCCGCCGCCCAGCGTGAACCGCCGCGCCGCGCCGCTGGCGAAGTCCAGCAGCCAGATCTCATCGCGTTCAGCCACGGGATCGCGCTCGGCGACGGCAATGGTGCTCCCATCGGGCGAAAGCGTCGGCTGGCTGTACTGAGCTGGCCGGCCGATGGTGCGCAGCACCTTGCCGCCAAGGTTCACCACCGCCAGACGGGACAGCCGAATGCCCGTGGGCTGCCAGGCTAGCAGGCCGTTGCGGCTGGCCGAGAGGGCGATGTAGGCGGTGGGGCCGACCTCGCCGATGGGCGTCAGGTGGGCATCCAGTGGGCGCACCGGGCCGGTGACGCGGGCCCGGCGCCAATCCAAGGGCTGCTGCACCAAGCGGTCATTGAGCGCGTAGAGGAGTGAACCGCCCGCGTAGATCGCGCGTGACCAATGGTCCTCCGCGCCCGCCACCGCTTGCGCCGGTCCGCCCGCGAGTGAGCCGATCATGAGCGACCCGTGTCCGTCCACGTGCATGCGGAAGAAAAGAATGTGCCGGCCGTCGGGCAAAAACTCCGGCCAGCGATCGGCAAAGTTTGCCCCCGGCTTCGTCAGCGTCTGCGTGCCGCCCTGCGCCGTTACCCGCAGCAGCGGGCTGCCCACGTCGGGGGCGAAAACGATCGCACCGTCCGGCGCCCAGGCGCCGCCCCGGGCGGAATCCTGCGCCACCGGCGCCAGTGCCTGAACGGTTCCGCTCGCCAGGTCCACGGTCTTGAGTTGGGTGGCGGTGAAAAAGCCGAGATGATGGCTGTCCGGCGACCAGAACGGCAGATCGCCGCCTTCGGTGCCCGGCACCGGATCGGCGCGCCGGCCGCTCAGCGGCCGCAGCCAGATTTGCTTTTGGCCGTTGGTTACCGCGGCGAAGGCTAACTGCGTGCCATCGGGAGATAGCGCCAAGCTCTGGCCGAAATTGGCGCCGGGCGGCGGCGCGAAGGAGAAGCGCAGGGCGGGCACCTCGGCCGGAGCGGTGCGGCCCCATAGAAAATAGCCGCCGAGCGCGCCGAGGATCAGCAGCAGGACGCCGCCCGCGGCGGCCCGCCAGTCCAGCCGCCGTGTCCGTGGCGGCTGCGGCAGGGCGGCGATCGGCGCCTTGGCGCCGGATGCCGGATTGGCCAGCGCGGCGAGGGCGAACTCCAAATCGCGGGCGGATTGGAAGCGTGCGGCCGGGTCCTTCTCCAAGCAATGATCCAGGACCCGCTGCCAGGAGGGATCGGCCACCGTGGCGGGCAGCGGCTCGGGCTCCTCCTTCAGCACTGCGGACATGGTCTCGACCGCCGAGGGCCGCTGGAAGGCGCGCTGGCCGGTGAGCATCTCATAAAGCATCGCGCCCAGCGCGAACAAATCGGAGCGGGCGTCGGTGGCCTGCCCGCGCACCTGCTCCGGTGACATATAGCCCGCCGTCCCCAGCACCTGCCCGGCGGCGGTGGCCTCCAACGGAGCCACGCCGGGCGCGGCGGCGGGCAGCGTCGGCGCGTCGTCTCCCGCCGTTCCCGGCTCGGGTTGCGTCAGTTTGGCCAAGCCGAAGTCGAGAATCTTTACCTGACCATCGCGGCCCAGAAGCACGTTTTCCGGTTTCAGGTCGCGGTGCACGATGCCCTTGGCGTGGGCGGCGGCGAGGCCGCGGGCAATTTGGCTGGCGATCTCGGCCGCCCTGCGCGGCGCCAAGGAGACGCCGCCGGCGGGCCCTGCCGTCGCCGAGCGCGGCGTGAGCGTGGCGGGCGATCCGCCGTTGGCCGCCGAACTGGCGCCAGCGGTGCGAGTGGCGCTGGCGCTCCCGGGCGCCGCGGTCAGGCGCTGGCGCAGCGACTCGCCTTCGAGCAGTTCGGCGGCGATATAAGGCGCGCCCTCATGGAGGCCGAAGTCATAAATGGCCAGGATGTTGGGATGGTTGAGCTGCCCGGCGGAGCGGGCCTCCAGCTCGAAGCGGCGCAGCCGGTCCGGGTCGCGCGCCCAGGCGGCAGGCAGAACCTTGATCGCCACCGCGCGGTCCAGCCGCGCGTCCGTGGCGCGGTAGACCTCGCCCATGCCGCCGGCGCCCAGCGCCGCCACGATGCGGTAGGGGCCAACCATGGAGCCGGGAGCCAACGCCATATCGCGTGATTATAGTCCGCCGTCCGGGAGCCCCGGCATCCCGCCGGTCAGGCCCGCGGAGCACAGTGGGGCAGGCGTCTCGCCTGCCCGCCGCCGGCCAGCGACGCCCGAGGTAGCGCAGCGCAACGGAGCGCGTTGGGGCGGGAGAACGACGCCCAGCGACGCGGATCACCCCGCGGGCCCCCCATGTTAGGATCAACCTCCTATATGTCCAGTGCTCCTCCGCCCCACGCAGGCGGGCCCGGCCGCGCCGGGGCCGCCGCGAGCGCCGACCCTCCTCGCCCGGGCAAACGCGAGCATTTGGCGGCGCTGGCGGATGCGACCGGGCGCATGGCGATCGTGGCCGTGGATCACCGCGGTAATCTGCGCGCCATGCTGGCGAAAGCCGCCGGCCGCGACATCTCCGATGCGGAGCTGGCGGGCTTCAAGGCAGCGGTAGTGCGCGGCTTGTCCGGCGCGGCTACCGCGGTTCTGTTGGACCCGGAGTACGGCCTGGCGGCGGCGGGCGGGCGCGCCCGGAGTTGCGGCTTGCTGCTGGCGTATGAAAAAAGCGGCTATGACAATACCCGCCCCGGCCGCCGGCCCGATCTGCTGCCGCTGCAATCGGTGGCTCGGCTGCGCGCGGCGGGGGCCCAGGCGGTCAAGATCCTGCTGCACTTCACTCCCCTAGAAGCGGCGGAGATCAATGAAGAGAAGCGCGCCTTCATTGAGCGCATCGGCGCCGAATGCCGAGATCAGGAACTGCCGTTCTTTTTGGAGATTCTCACCTACGATCCCAGCGGCCAGGATGGGGTGGCGTGGTGGCGGCAGCGCCCGCGGCTGATCGCGGCCGCGGCGGAGGAGTTTTCCCATCCCCGCTACGGGGTGGACGTGCTGAAGCTGGAGTTGCCGGTGGCGGCGGAGCGCTGTGGCAGCGGGCCGGAGGCGGCCTATACCCGCGCCGAGGCCCTCGTACTGGCGCGCGAGGCGTTGGCGCCGGCGGGGCCGCCGGTGGTGTTCCTTTCTGGCGGGGCCAGCGCGGCGGCGTTCACCGCGGGCCTGGAGTTGGTGGCGGAGGCCGGGGTTTCCTTCGCCGGCGCGCTCTGCGGCCGGGCGATTTGGCAGGAGGGGATCCCGCCCTACATGGCCGAGGGCGCGGCGGGCTTGGAACGGTGGCTGGCGACCGAGGGACAGGCGCAGCTAGCGGCGGTGCGCGCCTGCCTGGCGCGTTGCGGGTCGGTTTCCGCGGTCTGAACTTCCCCGGGAGCGCCGCCCCGGGCACCCACACCATTCCCGGCAGGCGGTCGCTTCCGACTAATGGCTAGCAGCCGGCGCCGGCCCGACGGTCACCAAAAACCGGCGCACCTGTTCCAGCCGGCGGTTCAGGGCGTTCTGTTGATCTGCCTGCAACCGCGCGCGCCGGCGAATGGCCCGCTGCGCCAGCGCGGTTTGGCCGGTGCGCGAATAGGCCAGCGCCAGTTGGTAAGCGATGGAGACATTGCCTGGGTCCAGCCGCAGCGCCGTCTGGAACTCCGGGATGCTGGCGCGCCAGCGGCCGGCTTGCCCCAGCGCCAGGCCGGCGGCGTAATGGGCTTGGGCGAGCCGGGGGTCGCGGCGGATGGCGCCACGGGCCAACTGCAGGGCCCGCGCGGCGCTTCCGGGGCCGGCGGTTCGCAGGCAGATGACCGCCGCATAGGCGGCGGCGGTGGAGTTGGCCGGGTGAGTGGTGGCCAGGCGGATCAAGCTCCGGCAGGGAGCCTGGCGGGCCAGGCCGCCGGACAGGCAGGCGCGGCCCAGCAGCCCGGCCAGGAACGCATCCCGCGGATATGCCTGCGTGAGCGGGCCCAAGGCGCGGATGGCGGCGGGGAAATCCAGTTGCCCATAGGCGGTGACGGCGAGGGCGGTGCGCAGCTTGCGGCTGCGGGGAAACCGCACCAGGCCTTGTTGCAAGGTGACGCGGGCGGCCTGCCAGGTGAGATGGCGGAGGAACTCGGCACCGAGCGTCAAGTAATTGATTTCCGTGGGAGCGAGTCGAACCGCTGCCTGCAGATGGCGGGCCGCCGCTTCGTACTGCCCGCGGGCCTCGCTGATGGCTCCCCAAAGCGATTGCGCCGCCGCGGTCTGGCGCAACTGGGGAACCGAGGCCAGCGCCTGCTCGGCGCGGGCGTTCTGCCCGGCACGGTGCTCCACCCAGGCCAGGTTGTAGGCCACATCCGGCCGCGCCGGCTGCAGCGCGTGGGCTTGGCGGAGATAGCGGGCGGAGGCGGGAAACGCGCCTACCGAGGCGAGCGCCTGGCCCAGGTCGTAGACGTTGTCGAAGTTATCGGGCGCCAGGGCGACGGCGCGGCGCAGCGCGGCGATGCCCCGGCGGCGGTGGCCGAGGCGCAGCTCGGTGATACCGACGTTGGCGAGCGCGGAAGCGGAATCCGGCGCCAGCGCCGCTGCCCGGCGCAGCCAAGGCAGCGCCGCCGCTGGCTGGCCGTCGCCCACCCAGGCCAGGCCCAGCGTCTCGGCCACCGCGGGGCTTTGTGGGAATTGCCGGACGAGGCGCTGGAGTTGGGGAATAGCCGCGGCGGTATGGCCAGCATCCACCGCCGCCGCCGCTCGCCGCAGTTGCGCCCGCGCCACCGGCGGCAGTGCCTGCGCCGCCGCCACGCGTGGTATGGCCAGAGCCAAGGCCAAGAACCAGCCGAATGTCAGGGCCGAGGAAGCCAAGCGGTGGGCGGAGAGGCGGCGGCCGCCCGCGTTGGGGGCGTCGCAAGGGGGCCGCGGCATGGCTTCATTTAACGGCAGGCGCGGGTCCTGGGGCAAGGTGGCGCCGGCCGCGGAGGACAGGTAAAAACGTTTCGGCATGCCGGCGGATTCGGATAAAGTAGATCCATGGCGAGACACGGCCGGGGACCGGAACTGGTCGTTTTCGGGGAGTTTTACGTGGATCTGGTCTTCTGCCGCCTCGGGGTGGCCCCCGCCTGGGGCGTGGAGGTGCGGGCCCAGGAATACACCGAGGCGCCGGGCGGCGGGGTGGCGACGACCGCCTTGACGGCGCGGCGGCTTGGCGCCGGCGTGAGCGTCATTACCCGGGTGGGACCGGACGCCGTGGGGCACCCTGCCTGGCGCATGCTGGCGGCGGCGGGGGTGGACGCCAGCGCCAGTGAGGTGCGGCTCGGGATGAGCACGGCGCGCTCGGCTTGCGTGGCCTTCAACGGCGACCGGATGATCATCACCCACGACCCGATCAATCGGGATCTGGAGGCGGTGTTGCGGCGGCGGCCGGCGCTGGCCCTGATGCGGCGGGCCCGGCATGTGCACTTCGCCTGCGCGCTGCGGCAACCGGCGCGGATCCGGCCGGTGCTGGAGGATTTGGCGGCCCGCGGCGTCACTTGTTCCGCCGACATGGGCTGGAATCCCGACACGCTTTCGCTCGACCATCTGCGGCCGCTGCTGCCCTGGCTGCCGATGTTGCTGCCCAATGCCGCGGAGGCGGAGCGGCTGACCGGCGAAGCCGACCCGGCCGCCGCCTGCCTGCGCTTGGCGGAAGTGGTGCGCTGGCCGGTGGTGAAATGCGGCGCGCAGGGCAGCGTGATGGTGGCGCCGGCGGCCAACGGCCAGCCGCGTTTGTGGCGGGCGCCGGCGGCCAAGGCGCACGTGGTGGACGCCACCGGCGCGGGTGACGCCTTCAACGGCGGCTTTCTGCATGGCTACCTGCGTGGCTGGAGCTGGCGCGAGTGCCTGAGGCTGGGCAATCGCTGCGGCGCGCGCGCGGTGGCGGCCGCGGGCGGTGCGGCGGGGCTGGCGTCGCTGACCCGCGCGGACGGCCGCCGCAGGGTGGCGCGGGCATGAAGCTGGCGGTCATCGGCGCGGCCGGCGTGCGGACGCCGCTGCTGGTGCGGGGCTTGGCGGAGGCGGCGGCGACCCTGCCGCTGGAAGAGATTGCCTTGTATGACCCCGACGCGGAGCGGCTGGCCCTGGTCGCGCGCGTAGCGCGGGCCATGGCCGCCGACCGCGGCCTGGGCGCGCGGCTGCGGCCGATGGACGGCGCGGAGGCGGCAATGGATGGCGCCGCCTACATCATCACCAGCATTCGCGCCGGGGGCATCGCGGCGCGGGCGCAGGATGAGCGGATCGCGCTGGCGCACGGCTTGGTGGGGCAGGAAACGGTGGGCGCCGGCGGTTGCGCCGGGGCGCTGCGCAATTTGCGCGCCATGCTGGGCTACG
>JBOGKW010000164.1:0-7941 GCA_050746205.1 Terriglobales bacterium
GCGATTCCCTGGGCGCCAATGTGCTGCATGTCGGCTTCCGGGTCAATCAGGGCGTGTACCAGTTTCAAGACGCCTCGAACTCTCTCGGCTCCTTCACGTTCCCGACCCTGGCAGCATATGCAGTCGGCCTGCCGAACCTATTCACCCAGCGGGTCGGCAATCCCTGGATAGGCTTCCCCTTTACGGAATGGGCCGGCTATATCGAGGACGATTGGCAGATCAACAACCGCCTCTCATTTAGCTTGGGCACCCGATACGAGGGTCAGTCCGACGTGGCCGACAATCACGGTTGGGCGCCGCGTTTGATGCTGACCTGGGCGCCCTTCGGCGGCCAAACGTTGGTTCGCGTCGGCGCCGGCATATTCAATGATTGGCTCGACGCCGGCAGCTACAGCGACACCCTGCTGGACAACGGCGTGCAGCAATACGACGTGACCGTGCTCGATCCCGGCTATCCCAACCCGGAGACCAGCGGCACGCCCCGCATCCTGCCCCCCAGCATCATTTCCTTGGCGCCCAATCTCTTGCTGCCCTATCGCGAGCAGGGCTCGGTCATGGTCTCCCGCCCGATCGCCGGTGGGTTCCGGCTGATGACGGGATATTTTTACCAACGGGGCGTGCATGAGTTGTGGGCGCGCAACCTGAACGCACCGCTGCCCGGCACTGACATCGTGCCGGATCCGAACGAAGGCAACGTGGACCAGATTGACTCGGATGCCAACTCGGAGTACCAGGCGCTGCGCGTTGGGTTCACGCACTTTTCACCGCGGCTCTTCTTTGCCGTCAACTATGCTCTGGCGCAATCGTTGGACGATACCGACGGAGTGTTGAGCTTGCCGGCCAATAACGACGACCTCGCGGCGGAATGGGGTCCGTCCTCGAATAATGCGACCGACCGATTCTTTTCCATGTGGAATTTTGGGCTCACTCGATCGCTGCGCCTGTTCACGATGTTCCATGCCCAGTCCGCGCTGCCCTATACGATCACCACTAGCGCCATCAGCCAGAATGGCCAAACCAACACCCGTCCCACCGGCGTGGGCCGCAACTCGGCCTTGGGCACGCCACAGTGGGACGTGGACACGCGTCTGAGTTGGACCTACGCGTTCGGCGGCGCTCCCAAAGGCACCGCGAAGGCCAATGTTGGTCCCGGCCGGGTCGTTCGCTTGCGGGGCCCGGGCGGCCCGCCCGGGGGCGGCGGGGTTCGGGGTCACGGGGGCCGGGGCGGAGGCGGCGGTTTCTTCGGGGGCGGACGCGGCGCCAGCGATGAGCGCTACAGCCTGGAGTTCTATGCCCAGGCGTACAACGTCTTCAATAACGTGAACTTCACCAGCTTCGATGGCGTGTTGGGCTCGCCGCTGTTTGGCCAGCCCCTGGCGGCCGAGGCGGGCCGCCGCATGGAAGCGGGGCTTTGGTTCCGCTTTTAATCTCATCCCCATCATCCCCATCCCCGGGCGTTGGAACGCCGGTTGGAAGGAGGAGTGGGTAGCCGGGGAGCGCCCCCCGGCTACCCAGGTAGGATCGGTTAGCAGGGTTCCCGGCCCGTACTGCGCCACCAGGGCAGCGATGCAAGCCGTGATTGAGGGCTAGATGCCGCTCCCTGCGCCCAGGCTGGCTGCCACGCGGGCTCCGGCGGGCCCACGGCCCGAAGTGGCCCGGGCCCGCGGCTGCGGGGTGCGAGTTCCTATTTGGTCACCAGGACTTCGCGCAGATGATCACGTGCCAGGAAGAACTTGATTGCGCGAAAGCCGCTGAACAGTCGCTCGATCGCGCGATTGTTCAGCGCACGCGCCAGGGGCATCGCCGCACCGGGTCGGAGCTCCAAGTGCTCGTCATCATGGATGTGATAGCGGACGCAGGGGCTGGGTCCGGGGTCAGCGCGGGCGTGGAAATACCCCAATGCCATACCGCCGGGCTTGATGGTCTGGGCGAGTTGGGTCACCAGCGGCTGCAGCGCCGCCTCGGGGACATAGTCCAGCACATCCCAAAGCAGAGCGCCATCCAGACTAGCCGCGGGGTAGTGGAGGTTGGCGGCTAAAAACGCTACCGGGTCCAAGCCCGGCCCGGTCTCCGTGAGGTGCTGAAAACGCGGATCGGCGCTGGCCATCAGCAGATCTTCATGCAGCACTTTATGCCCCAGATTGCTGATGAAACCGATGTTGGCGCTGGAGGTCGGCCCTAAATCTAAAATCGCCAGACCCGGCTCTCGCTGCCAGGCGCGGGTCAGTTCCCGCAGCCCATTACTATGGCGCAGGGCCGGTTTCGCGCCCACCGTGGGCGCGACTGCAGCGCTTGGGCCGCCGCGCAGCGAACCCCGAACTTTTTCGATCCAATCCATGCCCTGATCTGCGCCCCGATGGTCCGTCCACGCCGGGCGAGAATGGCTTAACGGCTCGTGGATTTGGCCGCCGGTAGCGCGGCCGGCGCACTCGGCGCAACCGTGCCGCCAGCGGGGGCAGGTACTGCTCCTGCCCGCAACTGAATATCAATATTGCCCTTAAAGTACGCCCCGTCCTCGATCGAAATGCGGGCCAGCTTCATATCCCCCAAGACCGAACCGCTCTTTTTAATCTCCACACGGTCCTGGGCCTGGACGTGCCCCTGTAGTTGGCCATAGACCACCACCTCGCGTGCGGTCACGTTGGCTTGAACTTTGCCCAATGGGCCCACCGTCAGCCGCTGATTGGGCAGATGAATGGTCCCCCGCACTTCGCCCTCGATAGTGAAGTCTTCATCGCCGCTCAACTCCCCCTGTACGTGCAATGTTTTGCCCAAAAAGGCACCTTCGCCCCGAAAATCTCCGCTAGTGGTCACGGTTTCCCTCCAAGAGTTTGAACCTTCTCTGGCCAATTCTACGGAATTTGAGGATCTTCTCAAGGGGCCAGGCCCTGCGGCGCTGGCACCCCCCGCCGCGGCGGAGGAATCGAAGCCCCCAAACGCTTTGACTTGGAGACACCCTGAACGCCAGCGGCGTCCGTTGCCGGTCGGTCCCACTCAGCATGCCCCGCTGCAAGCTGGGGGCCCCTGGAAGCCCGGCCGCAGGCCCCGCGAACGCAGGCTCCAAGGCGCAACGCCGGGGTCCCCAGGGCGCAACAGCGCGCGGAGCGGCGCGTTTCGGGGTGGAGCGGCGGGGCCGTCCCGAATCGCGGCTGAGCCGCACGGGGAAGCGAGCGGAAGGGATCGGAGGAGTCGAATGGCGGAAAAGGTGAAGCGATTGGGCCTGCCCAGGGACTATAAGAAGTACATCTACTTTCTCGACGCCGAGGGCAGCGTCTGGCGTGCCGCGAAGCCGCGCGCTGGGGAGCCGCGCGAGCCGCACGTACGAGAAGTCGTGGCTCCCCATGCCATTACGCGGGACAGCCAGTACCTCTACTTCGTGGACAAAGAGGGCGACATCTCCCGTTCTCCCCGCGTCGGCCGGCGCCGTCGCGCCGCCTAGTCGCCGCTTCGGTTGCTAACCGTGGTTCCCGCCCATGATTGTGTTTCGCCATGCCCGCCAGCGTGTACCCTTATCCGTTCTCAATGCTGCGGTCTCCGACGCTCTCCCGGGCGGCATCGCGCAGGATTCGCTGAACGCGGACTCCGCCCTGCGCTTGTTGCTGGCAGCGAGCACCTTGGAATGTTCCTTATCCGACGCTTGGGGTGCGGAAGAAGACAGCCTTGGCCCTGCTCAGCAGGCCGCGCTGAACCTGTCGCTGGCGGCTGCCGCGTGCTACCTGGGAGTTAGGCCGGCGCAACCTCCAAGCACCGCGCTTGCGGCCCTGCGGCGCTGGCTCCCGCCCGCGGCCACGATCTTGACCGCGTCGCGACCTGAGGGCTTCCGCTACTATGCGCTGAGCCCATCGGCCTATATCGAACCGGCACGGCAACTCTCCGCCGGCGGACCGGAGGGTCCGGTCCTGGTGATCGGCCTGCGGACCATCGGCAGTTCATTGGCGCCGGTGGTGGCGGCCGTGCTCCGGTCCACGGGCCGGGATTGTGCGCTGCTGACCCTACGCCCTCGCGGCCGTCCCGAGGACCGGGCCTATCGCGCCGACGCCCAGCTGCGGCGGCGCGTTCGTCAATGGCCCGGCCCCGTGGCCGTGGTGGATGAAGGCCCCGGCCTGAGTGGTTCCTCCTTTGGCGGCGCCGTGGCGTGGCTCCAAGCGCAAGGAATCCCGCCGCGGAGGATCGTCCTGCTGCCCAGCTGGAACCCTCCCGCCCGGCGGCTCTCTCATACCGTCGTGGCCCAATTGTGGGACGGCTGGCGCAAGCTTCCCGCCAGCCCGGTTCGGCCCGATCCAGCCTGGGGCAGGGAACTCAGCGGCGGGCGCTGGCGCACTTGGCTGACGCAGTTTCGCGGCGTGCCGGTGTGGCCGCAGGAAGAACGCGTGAAGTTTCTCTCCCGGGACGGGCGATGGCTGTTCAAGTACTCCGGCCTGGGCGCGGCCAACGAGGAAGCTGCCGAGCGCTCTAGGCGCTTGGCGCGGCACGGCTTCTCGTTGGCCGGTATCAGCGAAGGCGAGGGCTGGCTGCGATTTCCCTGGCTGTCCATCCGTTCCCTGGAACCGGGCGCCTATTCGCCCGCGCGCTGGGCGCGGTGGGCAGGCCGCTACCTCGCTTATCTGCGCTCGGCGTTCGCCGTCGGCGGGGCGCAACCGCCCAGCCCGGAGTTGCAGGAGATGACCATCGTCAACGTGGCGGTCTTGGCCGACGCTCCACCCCCGCCCCTGCCACCAGCGGCGCCCCCGGTACGCGTGGACGGGAGGGTACTCTGGCAGGAGTGGGGCATCGGTCCGAGGGGACATTTTGTCAAGTTCGACGCCCTGGACCACGGCGACGACCATTTTTTTCCCGGTCCGGCCGATATCGCTTGGGATCTGGCCGGGCTGGAGTGCGAGTTCGGACCGGCCGTCGGCCGTGCTGCCCAAGCGGCCTATCAGCGCGCCAGCGCCGATCGTGACCTCGCCGCCCGGCTACCCTGGCACCGCGTGGCCTATGCCGCCTTTCGCGCCGCCTACGCCGACTTCGCGCAGGAGTTGGTAGGGCCGCCCGACGCTGCGGGCTTCCGCCGGCAGCGGCGCCACTATGTGTGCGCGCTCCATCGCGCCTTGGCAACCGCCGGCGGGCCCCCCTGCCCATCGCGCAACGGTGGCGCCCGGGGCGCAGCGGCGCCGGCCGCTGGGCCGGCGGACCGTGGCGATCGCGCGCCCGCTCAATCGCTGGCCATGAGGCGGGTGCTAGCATGAAGAGCATGTCTCCCGCCGCTTCCGCCCTGTCCGCCGATCCCGCGGCCGCCGAGGATTGGGCACTCGCGGGGCGTACCTTTCGCTCCCGGCTAATCGTCGGCACGGGCAAATACGCCAGTTTTGAGCAGACGGCGGCCTGTGTCCGCTTGGCCGGTGCGGGGATGGTTACCGTCGCCGTGCGCCGCGTGAATATCACCCGTCGCGAGGAGCAGAACCTGCTGGATTACCTGGATCTCGACCAAGTCCATATCCTACCCAACACCGCCGGCTGCTATACCGCCGAAGATGCCGTCCGCACCGCGCGGCTCTCGCGCGAGGCGCTGGATAATCCCTGGATCAAGCTTGAGGTCATCGGCGATCCCGACACCCTGTTCCCCGACACGACTGCTTTGCTGGAGGCCACCCGCTTGCTGGTCCGCGAGGGCTTCATCGTCTTGCCCTATACCAGCGACGATCTGATTGTCGCGCAGCGGTTGGTGGATGCCGGCGCGGCCGCAGTGATGCCGCTGGCCGCCCCCATCGGCTCCGGCTTGGGCATTCAAAACCCCACGGCGCTGCGCATTCTGCGCGAGAAGATCACCGCCGTGCCGCTGATCGTGGACGCCGGCGTTGGCTGCGCCTCCGATGCCGCCTGGGCGATGGAACTGGGCGCGGATGCCGTCCTGATGAACACCGCCATTGCCGCCGCCCGGGAACCGGAGCGCATGGCGCGGGCTATGCAACTGGCTATCGCCGCCGGCCGCGCTAGCTACCTTGCGGGCAGAATGCCGGAACGTCTCTACGCCAGCCCGAGCTCCCCAGCGGCGGGAAAAATCGCCTAGCCCGGGCCGCGGCAATCAATACGTGTAGACGACCTCGCCCGGACGGGTCAGGTGTAGTTGGCGGCGGGCAATGGTTTCGATGGCCGCCGGGCTGGTGCGCAAGGCGTGAATATCCTGGTGCAAGTGTTGGTTTTCCGCTTGCATCTGGCGGAGCTTCTGCACCTGCTGCGCATAGAGCGCTTGCTCCCGCCGCAGGGCCAAGTACCCATGCGGTCCGAAGACCGCCACCCGCACCATCCACGTCAGCAACACCGCCACGGTGGCCAGCACCAGCCGGCGCGGCAGGGTGGAGCGGGAGGCGGGGTGAGACGGGTGGGAACGGGACGGCATCTGTTCCACCTTCCGCCCCCCAACCGCCGGGGTCAAGTCGAATGCGGCGCCGGCACGCCCCGAGGTACCAAACTGCGCACCTGGGTGGCTGCCGTTGCCCTGCGGGGGCACATCGGGCTCATTCCCTGCTACCCTGGGCCTGACCGCCATGCCGGAGGCCATTCTCGTGCTCACCAGTTGTGCCAGTCTCATTGAAGGCGAGGCGATCGCCAAGCATCTGCTGGCGCAAAAGCTGGTCGCTTGCGCCAATCTGGGCAGCCACATGCATTCCTATTTTTCCTGGCGGGGGCAGAACCAGGACACCACGGAATACCCGTTGCAGCTGAAGACGCTGCGGGACCGTTTTCCCGCCGTCGAGGCGGCCATCCGCAAGCTGCATTCCTACGAAAACCCGGAGATTATCGCCGTTCCCATCACCACCGCGAGCGGCGCCTATTTGGAATGGCTGGTCTCCTGCCTGGCCCCCGATCCTTCCGGGCCTCCGACCGGCTGAGACGCGCCGCCGGTGTTACTCCCGCCCGCGGGCGATCACGATCTCGGTCTCCCCGTCTTGGGATTGCGCCTGCACGGTAAGCTTATATCCCTGGTCGGCGATGATCAGTTGATTGCGCTGGCGCACCGTCACCTCCGCGGCCGGATAAAAGTGCCGGTAGAACGCCACGACCTGCTCCGGGCTGTCGGGGGTACGGAACCGCAGCACCGCGCCCTGCACGCTGCCGAAATGGCCGAGCACGCTGCCTTGCGCATGCGCGCCGGGATAGACGGGAATGCCTAACTGCCGCGCGGTGAGGTTGGAGGGCTGGCCGGCCTGGGCATTGCCGAAGGGAGTCTCGACCAGAGTTTGACCGTTCGCCAACCGGACTTTTTTGACGTGGGCGGCGAAATAAACGCCAAAGACGGCGGCAACCACGATCAACGCCCCGATGGCAGCGGCGATGCCAATCGCAATCTTGGCACCCAGCCCCATGCCTCGCCGGGATCTCGGCGCCGGCGATTCTGTGGTTGCGACCGGCGTCATGGATGGGCCGGCTACGCGGCCGCCGCATTGGCCGCAAAACCCCGAACCGGAATCCAACTCCGCCCCGCACTTGTTGCAAAACGCCATTTCGCCCCCTCCGTCTAGCCTTAGCCACCGTGGCGAATGTGCACGACATCCCCATCCTGCACGATGTAGTCTTTGCCTTCCAGCCGCAACCGGCCTTTTTCCCGCGCCGCCGCCTCGCCGCCAAGCGCCAAAAGCTCGTCCCAGCGAATCACCTCGGCGCGGATAAAATGCTTGGCCAGATCGGAGTGGATCGCCGCCGCTGCGTCCACCGCCCGCGATCCTTGCGGGACGCTCCACGCCCGGCACTCGTCTTCGCCGGCGGTGAAGAACGAGAGCAGGCCCAGCAGCGCATACGCCGCTCGCGCCAGACGGATCAGCCCGGATTCCTTCAGCCCATAGCCCTGCAAAAACGCCGCCGCATCTTCCGCCGGCAGGCTGGCGATCTCCGCCTCGATCTTGGCGCAGACCACCACCGCGCCCGTCTTCGGCTCCGTGCCTACAGCGCCGCCCTTCGCCC
>JBOGKW010000165.1:0-7829 GCA_050746205.1 Terriglobales bacterium
CTTGCCCACGCGGCCTCCCGCCGCCGGCAGAGTTTTTCTCCGCCGCCCCGTCGCGCGGGCGGCCAGCGCGTTCGGCGCCGCGTCCGGGGACGCCAAGGTCGAGCGTGAAGGCTGCGGAGCGGTCCGCGGTAGCCCGCCGCCGCCCGGAAGCTATGCGGCCGGTCGTCGCGGATTCAGGATCGCGCCCTGGTAGGCGCCTTCGACACTGGCGACGTACGCCTGCGCCACCTCCGCCGCCGCAAGCCCGCTCTTCGGGTCCATGCCGAGTTTAAGCAGCGTCTCCGTCACCCACGGCGGGCTCACGGCGTTGATGCGAATATGGCGCGGCATCTCCAGGGCCGCGGCGCGTACGAAGCCTTCCAGGGCGGCATTGGCCAGGGATACCGCCGCGCTGCCCGGCGCCGGCTGCGTGGCCAGAATGCCCGTGGTCAGCGTGATCGCACCGCCCTCGCGCAGCCGATCCGCTGCGATCCGGGCCAGCGTCACCTGCCCCATGAGCTTGCTGCGCAGGCCGAGAGCGTAGTCGGCGTCGGTCAGCTGCGCGAAGGGCTTGAACGTGGCGTCGCCGGCGCAGCAGATCACCGCCTCGGCGTCCCGGATGCGGTCGAACATCGCCTGGATCGAGGCCGCTTTCTCAATGTCAACGGGCAGATCGCCCCGCCGGCTGGCGCGGATCACCGCGTGATTTTTCGCCTCCAGCGCCTTGGCCACCGCAGCGCCGATGGTGCCCCTTGCACCGATGACGATCACTTTCATCTTTGCGCCTCGCTACCGTGCGGCACAGTGAGGCAGCGCCGTTCCGGCCGCAGCGCCAAGTGTATCAACCCGGCAAGCGGCTCAGCCGCCCTATTCTGGACGCTCCCGCTGGTCGCTGCGGCCGGACTTCGACGGCCGACAACGGACCCCCGATGGCGCTCGGGGCGTCTCCAAGTTGCCGCGACCGAATGGGACGCGCCGGTGAGTCCACTGACTCGAAACTGCGGTCAGGCAAGGGCGCTCGTGGCTGCCGGGCAGGGACTCGAACCCCGATAGGCAGATCCAGAGTCTGCTGTCCTACCATTGAACGACCCGGCAACGGTGGCGGCGAGCGAAACGCCCGCCTAAGCGACCTTTTGATTATAGCTTGGCCGCTCGCTCCGGGGCAGGCGCAGGCCGCCTGCGCCGACACACGCTGAAGCGTGTTCCTCGATGCGCGTCCCACGCCCGCCGGCCATGGGGGCGCCAGGGAACGGCGCCGTCTCAGTTGCAGCTTGGTCCTAGCTGGCCCAATGCGCCCATCGCAGACCATGGAACATTGCTACGACCCCCAGGGCCAAAAGGAAGACCCCGGAGAAGGCGAACAGACGCTGGCGCAGCCGAAGCGTAAAAACCCGGGCGCCATAGGCGACCAGCAGCAGAGCCGGGATGGTGCCGGCGCCGAAACTGGCCATCACCGCCGCCCCGCCCCAGGCCGAGGCGCTAGCGGCGGCTCGGATCAGCATGGTGTAGATCAACCCACAGGGCAGCAGGCCCATGAGGGCGCCATAGGGGGCGGCAATGGTGGCCCTGGGCCAGCGCAAAACGCGGCGCAGCCCGGCGCGGAACCAGCTCATCCAAATGCCGCTCTGCGTCAGAGGCAGCGGCTTCATGGGATTCCACCGCGTCAGCCCTAAAATGGCCAGCCCTGCAGCGGCCAGCAAGCCTCCCGCGCCCAGCATCAGCCACGCCTGGGGCCGGCCGGTACGAATTAAGACTGCGGTCAACGAGCCCAGACCGCCAGCCAGAGCCCCCAACGCCGCGTAGCTGGCGATCCGGCCCAGGTGATAGAGCAGATGCACGCGCAGCAATGCCGCCCCTGGGCGCTGCCCCGGGCACACCTGGCCGGCGCCGCCGTCCTTGGCTACGGTTACGGTGCTGGTCGAAAGCAGGGCCACGAATCCCCCGCACATGCCGACGCAGTGCATGCTCAGCAGCAGCCCGCAGCCGAACAGCGTCCAATAGAGCACATCCCAACAGGATGCGGCGGAGCTGGCCAGCGTTGCGTGCCCCGCCGGCTCATGCCGCCTGCCGGCCAGCCGTGCGACCGGCCTCCCGCCGGTGCGGTGGCGCTGGCACCCTGGCCCGCGCCCGAGCGCCGCCCGTGCGTGGGCTCAGGCTCGCCCGCGGGTCGCCCCGGCTTGGGTGCCCGCGCCGCCCGCCCTGCGCTAGACTGGAAGGCGTCGGGACGTGGCGCAGCCTGGTAGCGCACTTGCTTGGGGTGCAAGGGGCCGCCGGTTCAAATCCGGCCGTCCCGACCATTCAAACCAACGTTCGGCGTGCGCGGCCCAGGGCCACCGGCCACCTCGAAGCGAACGTCCCTGGGGCCGCGCGAGCCCGCAACATCACCCTCCAAGGCGCGATAAACCGGCTCAGCCGCCGTATTCTGGACGCTCCCGCTGGTCGCTGCGGCTGGGCTTCGACGGCCGGCAACCGACGCCCGCTGGCGCTCGGGGCGTCTCCAAGTTGCCGTGACCGGTCGTCGCGGTTCAACCGGCAGCGACCGCGACCGTTCTCGCTGCCAATTTCCTCCAGGATCAAACCGCCGACGCCGGCGCCCTACTTGCCTCTCGCCGCCATCACCTGCGCCCCCCGCGGCCGGCAGCCGGGAAGTTGGATCGCCCCGATCCGGGTGCTGTAATTTTTGGCGCCGGCGCGCAGGTAATCCCCCACGTACCAGAAGGTGCAGCCGTTGGGGGCCACGTCCATCGTGGCGTAGTCCTCCCAGCGCAGCGTGTCGGTCTGCGCGGCATGCCCCGGCGCTAGGATCGTTTCCTTCAACGTGAGCTGGTCCTTCGGGCTGTTCGCCAGCCGCGCGGCGATGCGTTGTCCGGCGAAATGCTTGGCCCCGCCGTAGGAATAGCCGACGGCGATGTCGCCGGCGCGGTCCATGCCGATGCTCGGCATCCAGCGAAACCCACCGCCCGGCGCATAGGTGCTCTGCTGCATTAGGCGCAGCTTGCCGCCGCCGGCCAGTTGGAACTCATACCAGCGCACGCCGCCGCCGCCGCCCACCGTATTCACCGACTGCGCCGCCAGCACCACCTGCCGCTTGCCGAACCGCCGGTACACCACCGGCTGCATCAGCTTGTCGCCCTGCGCGTCCAGCCGCCGCTGCGCTCCCGGCTGCGGAACGCAACTGGTGAGTTGCCCGTTGCACAGATAGTGATACGGCGCGACCGCCACCTTGAACGGCCCCGTCACCCGCGACAGGGTTGGATTTGTCCAGTTGGCATAAAAGCGGTAGTAGTGAATCGTGTCGCCATGGAAGATCTTGCGCAGTTGCGTGCCCCCCGCCGCCAGGAACACCTCCGGCTCGCCGGCCGGCGGCGTCTGGTAGCCCTCGATATCGGCGGGATTAAGGAAGTTCGAGCCGTTGATGATGGCGCACTGTTCGCTTGCCGGCGCGCCCTGCAGCATCGCCGCCCGGTCGACGACACAGGCGTGTTTTTGGATCACCGTGTCGCCGCTGCTGGTGCCCAGGTAATAGCCGCTTGGCCAGACGCCGAGCCGGGGATAATCCGGAAACAGCGCCCGCGGAAACTGGTAGCGATAATACCGGCCCAGCGGATTGCCGCTGGCGCTGACCGCCATGCATATGCCGTACGGCGCTGGTGTCGGCAGCTTGATCTTGCGGAAAATCGGCAGCACGAACACCCAGCGGTCGGCCAGTTGGTCATAGCGCACCACCACGTCCCCGAAGCCGGTGGCGCCGCAAGGGCCGGGGAACCCGGCGAAGAGCGCCTTGGTGGGCACCGGTCCGTACAGCACGCGGCCCTTCTTGGTGAAGATCGCTAACTGCGTGTTGACCGTTTGGATGATGTCGCGCGGCCCCACCGCCAGGCTGTTGTCGGAGGGGTTGCGCACGCGTGCGCTGCCGCGCGGACCGCGGAAGCCCACGCCCAGGCCGGCGAAGCTGGCCGCCAGCCGGGCCGACGGGCGGGGTCCGGGCTCGGTCTGCTCCACCGCCGCCGCCGCCGCCGACACCGGCGGGGGAGCCACCGGCGGCGGGGGGGGCGGCGGCCAATGCGGCATCTCGCCGTGATGCTTGGCGGCATAGCGGGCGCGAAACGCGGCGATGAACTTGGCGCGCCGCGCCAGCATCGCCTTGCGAGACAGCGGAGGCGGCGCCTGGGCGATCAGCGTGGCCAGCGGCGCCGAGGTGTCGTGCGCCACCGCCGCGTGGGCGGTGACCGGTCCGGGGACCAGCGGCGCAGCCGCCGCGGCGGATGCCCGCGGGTGCTGCCCGTGGCCGCAAGCCGCCGTGAAGAGAGGAAGCGCCAAGCCGAGAGCCAGCGCGATGGTCTTTGCACCCGTCATAACATCCCTGAATGTATCCAATGCCGCGCCGATGTCAAGCCGAAAACGCCGGCGGCGCAGCCAGCCCGGCCTCAGCGCGCGCCGATGGGCTGGAAGCGAAAGACCCTGAGGCGGCCGGCGGTGAAGCTTGCCTGCACCGCGCCGATGCGGTCGGTGCGGAAGATATGCGCCCGGGCGGTGGCCAGATTGCGCAAAACCGAGCCGTCGGGCAGGCCGTAAAGATTGCCGGCGCCCACCGAGATGACCGCGGCGGCGGGGTTAACCGCGGCCAAAAACGCCGGCAGCGATGAGGTGCGGCTGCCGTGATGCCCCACCTTCAGCACCTCGCTGGCCAGGGGCATGCCACCGGCCAGCATCTCCCGTTCGCCCACGGCCTCGGCGTCGCCCTCCAGCAGCATAGCGGCGCGGCCATCGCTGATGCGGATGACCATGGAGTCTCGGTTGCGGGCATGCGCGGCGGCGCGGTAGCTGCGGAGCGGCAAGAGCACGTCGAGTTCGGTTCCGCCGACCCGGAAACGCTCGCCGGCGTAGCGGCGGCAGATGCGAATCCGCAGCTGGCGCGCCAGCACCAGCAGATTCTGCACCGCCGGCTCCGTGGGCAGCGAGGCGGTGACCCACAGTTCCTGCGGCAAAAAGTGGCGGAGGACGAAGGGCATCCCGCCCATGTGATCCATGTGGCCATGGGTGAGCAGTACGGCATCGAGATGGCGCAGGCCGAGCGACCAGAGATAGGGGCCGACCACGGCGTGGCCGGCGTTGAAACCGGAGTAGGTCTTCGGGCCGGCGTCCACCAGCAGGGTTCTGCCCGCCGGAAAGGTCACCAGCAGCGAGTCCCCCTGGCCGACATCCAGCGTGGTCAGCGTGAGCCCGCGGGGCAGCCGCGGCGGAAACGGCAGCCATGCCAGCGCTACGGCGAGCAGCGCGACGGCGGCGGTCACCGCCCCCAGCCGCCGCCCGCCCCGCCGCGCCACCCACAGCCAGGCCGCCACCGCGACCGCAAACAGCGCCAGCGCCCAACCCGGCGGCGTCGGCGTGCGGGCGGCGGCCAGGGGCCAGCCGGCGGCGACGTGGGCAAAGCGCAGCAGCCAGCCCGCCGCGCCGGCCAGCGCATGGCCAGCCGGGGCCGGCACACGGCCGAAGACCATGGCCACCGCCGCCAGGCACCAGGCCGCGGGCAGCAGCACGCCCACCGCGGGCACCACCACTGCGTTCACCGCCCCGGCCCAGGGCGCGGCGCGGTGGAAGTAGGTGAGCATCAGCGGCGACAAGCCCCACTGCAGCACCAGCGAGACCAACACCACTTCCGCCAGCCCATAGGCGCCACGCAGCAGTAGCGGGACGGCGGTCGCGCCCAGCCGTCCCCACCGCGCCATGCGGCGGCGCCAGGATGCCCGCCATGCGGCCAAATGTGGCGGGAAAGCCTCATCGTGGCCGGGCATGGCCAATTGCCGCAGCGCGTGGAGGCGCGGCGCTGTGGTCGCCGCCAGCAGCGGCGCCACAATACCCGCCAGTAGCACGGCGGCGCCGAAGGAGAGCTGGAATCCGGGCGCGAACAAATCCCCGGGCCGCCATAACAGCAAGACGCAGCCGGCGACGCCCACGGCGTTGAGCGGCCGCCGCTCGCGATACCAGTAGCGGGCGGCGAAATAGACGGTCAGCATCAGCAGCACGCGCAGCGTCGGCGTCCGCCCGGCGATGACCCAAGCGTAGGCGGCAAGCACCAACAGGCAGCCCAGGGACGCGGCCTGCGGCCGGAGCCGGAGCCCGCGCAGCAGCCAGATCAGAAACAGCGCCAGGATGCCGAGGTGCAGCCCGGCGACCACCAAAACGTGGTAGATGCCGTCCACCTGAAAATCCCGCCGCGTGGCCCGGTCCAGCCGGGCGTTATCGCCCAGCAGCATGCCGCGCAGCAGGGCGTTCGGGCCGGCATACCGTGCGGGCGGAGCGATCTGGTCCACCGCAGTGCTGAGGCTCGCCCACAGCGCCGCCCGCAAGCGCAACGGCCACGGGCCGGGGACGCCGGCGAGCAGGCGCAGCGCGCGGGGGTGCAGGCTAGCGGTGAAATCAATCCCGGCGCGGCGCTCGGCGCGGCTGAAGTCGCCCACGCCGGGGTCGCGGTAGCGGCGCAAGGGGCGGAGGTGCGCGGTGAGCTCGACCGCGCGGCCCGCGGTCAGGCCGGGGATGGGCTCGGCCGAATCGAGGTAGACGCGCACCGCGCCGCGCACGCCGGTGATGCCCGATGGCGCCTCCAGGTAGGCGGCCTGCAGATCGAAACGCTGATAATCACGAATGCGGTCGGGGCTGTCACGGAGATAGCCGCCGATCACCACGGTGGCCCGCGGGCCGCGTTCCCAGCGCGCCACCGCCCGAGCCAACGAGTCCGCTCGGGCTGGCTGCGCCGCTCGCCAATGCGCCCAGCCGCAACCGGCGGCGGCCACCCACAACAGAGCCGCGGCGCCTAGCGTCGGGCGCCAGCGCGGCCAGCGGCGGGCCGCGGCCCCCAGCCCCAACCCGGCGGCGGCCAGGGCGGCGACCGCGCCTAGACCCCCGCCCAACGCCGCGGCGGCGATGCCGGCGGCAAAGGCCAGGGCGGCGTAAAACATGGGCTGCATGCGGTGGAGGGGGTCCGGGGCGATGCTAGCGGCCGCCGGGGCGGCGCGCAATCCTCCCAAACGGGCGGCTCAGCCGCCCGTTTGTGGACGGCCGGGCCCCGCCGGGGTCCCTGCATGCAGTGGTGCATGCTGGGGTGGGACGTCCGGCCACGGGCGCCCGCTGGCGCTCCGGCCTCTCCAAGTTGCCGCCGTGGGCAGAGCGCGGCCCGCGTAGCGCCCTGCCGGCCGCCGAGGGCCTATCCTGATAGCAAGGAGGAGGTCGAATGCCCAAAACGAACCACGACATGCCGCGGCGGCGGTTGGCCGCTTTAGAGGTTTCCGCCCTGGGGTTGGGGTGCATGGGAATGTCGGAGTTTTACATCGCCTCCGGGCCGAAGGCGGAGGCCGAGGCCATCGCCGTCATTCACCGCGCCCTGGACCTGGGCATGAATTTCCTCGACACCGCCGACATGTACGGCGTCGGACGGAATGAGGAACTGGTGGGACGGGCGCTGCAGGGCCGCCGCGATCAGGCCGTGCTCGCCACCAAATTCGGCAACATGCGCGGCGCGGACGGCAGCTATTTGGGCGTGAATGGCCGGCCGGAATACGTGCGCCAGGCCTGCGACGCCAGCCTGCGGCGGCTGGGCGTTGAGACCATTGATTTGTACTACCAACACCGCGTGGACCGGAACGTCCCCATCGAGGAAACCGTCGGCGCCATGGCCCGGCTGATCGAGGCCGGCAAGGTCCGGTGCTTGGGTTTGTCGGAGGCTGCGCCGGAAACCATCCGGCGGGCGCACCGCACCCATGCCATCACCGCGCTGCAAACCGAGTATTCGCTGTGGACCCGGGATCCGGAAACCGGGGTGTTGCCCGTCTGCCGGGAGTTGGGCATTGGCT
>JBOGKW010000166.1:0-7827 GCA_050746205.1 Terriglobales bacterium
AGCATCCGGCGGCTGATGGAGGAGCGGATGCGGCGCTATCCGCGCGGCGAGGAGTTGGACTTCGCCATCATCGGCTCCGGACCTGGCGGCAGCATGCTGGCGGAGAAGCTGTCGGCAGTGCCGAATTTGAAGATCGTGGTCTTCGAGGCCGGTCCGGTGGTGGACCCGCTGGAGGATATGGTCAGCGATGAGATGGCCTCGCGCCATCTCTATTGGAACGAGGACCGCATCAGCGCCGGGGGCACGCCACTGGCGCTGGGCCGCAACAATAGCGGGCGCTGCGTCGGTGGATCGAGCGTGCACATGGCAGCGTTCATGCCGCGCCTGCACCCGTCGGATTTTCAAACGCGGACGCTGGATGGCGTGGGCGAGGACTGGCCCCTGCGCTACGAGGACCTGGAGCCGTATTACCAATGGCTGGAAGACGAGGAGCCCATTGCCGGGCCGCCCTGGTATCCCTGGGGCAAGCCGCACGGGCCGTACCGCAACGGCCCGCATTTGATCTCAACGCCGGGGCTGAAGTTCGAGCTGGGCTGCGCACGGCTGGGCATTCGCTGGGTGCCGGGACCGGTCTCGATTTTGAATGGCAGCTCGCGGCCCGACGGGCGCTCGCGCTGCACCTACCGCGGCATGTGCCAGCTGGGCTGCAAGCCCAATGCCAAGGCCAGCCCCATCACCAACCAACTGCCGCGCGCCATCCGGCGGGGCGTCGAGATCCGGGCGGAGACGTTGGTCGGGAAAGTCGAGCATGACGCGCGGGGGCGGGCCAACGCCGTGCTGTGCTTTGATAAAAGCGGGCGGCCTTACCGTCAGCCGGCGCGCCACGTGGCGGTCTGCGGTTACGCCATTGAGACGCCGCGCCTGCTGCTGAACTCGGCGTCCAAGCTGTTTCCCGACGGGCTGTGCAACCGAAGCGGCACGGTCGGACGGTTTTTCATGGCCCAGGCGGCGACCAAGGTGATGGCCCGTTTCGCCGACCTGATTCGCCCCTACAAGGGACCGCCCGCCCAGGCGGTGTCGGAGGATTTCTACGAGACCGATCCGCGCAATGACTTCAAACGCGGCTTCAGCTTGCAAACCATCGGTCCGCTGCCGGGGGAATTTGCGGAGGCGATGGCGGAGGAGGGGTTGTGGGGCGACGAGCTGCGCGCGACCATGCGTGACTATAACCATTTCGCCGCGATCGGACTATTGGGAGAGATGCTCCCGGATGAGCGCAATCGCGTCGAGCTGGCCCGGGGCAAAGATGCTACCGACCGTTTCGGGCTACCGGTGGCGCGGGTAACCTTTGATCTGTTTGAAAACGACCGCAAGCTCGAGGCGGCGGCCCGGAAGAAGGCGCTCGAGGTGATCGCGGCGGCTGGAGGCCGGCAGATCAAAGCGCAACTGCGTTTCGCGCACATCGTCGGCGGCTGCCGCATGGGCAAGCATCCGCACCGCAGCGTGGTGGATGAATTTTGTCGCAGCCATGACGTGCCCAACCTGTTCATCGCCGACGGCAGCGTGTTCGTCACCCAAGGCGCGGCCAACCCGGCGCTGACCATCCAGGCCATCGCCGCCCGCGCCGGCGATCACCTGATCGCACGAGCACGGCGGGCCGCGTAGATTTGGGGCCGCAGACAGGCGAAAGCGAACCGCAAGCGCAAGCGGCGCCGCGACCCCACCGACCGGCTGCGGGCGGCGACAGCCCCGGTGATGGGGTTGGCGCTGGTGACGGCGGGTGAGCGGCTGATCAGGGTGCCGGCAGGGGCGACCATGGCCAACCGCCGAGCACGGCTACGCATGGCCAACCCCCAGGGCCCGCCTATCCGGCGCGGCGGCGGACCGCGGGTTAACTGGCGGCGGCGCGCTGGCGTTGATAGCTGATGTAACCGGTGTCGGCCGGGGCGCGGCCCAATTGGCGCAGCATGTGCACCACCTGGCCGAGATGGTAGGCGTGATGGTGGCTGAGCTGGAGCATTACCGCCACGACCGGCGTCTCGACGACCTGGCCTTGGCGGGTGTAGCGGACGATGCGGTCGGCGGCATCCGCGGGCTGGGCGGCGAGCCAACTCCGCAGCGCGCCACAGTCGGCGCGCCAGCGGGGAATGATAGCGGCCAGATTGGGCACTTCGTCGGGTGCGGGAAAGCCCCGGGCGGGGCCGCCCTGCAGCCGCGCCGCCCAGATTTCCTGCGCGCCCAAAATATGCAGAATGGTGGCATGGAGGTGGACGAAGCTGCCGCCCAGTGGTCGGCGCCATTCCTCGGCGGTGAGCGGCTCCAGCGCGGGCAGGATGCGCTCCCGGGCCCAGTCTTGGAAGGCGATGAGGTCAAGCAATTCGGCGTTGGTCACGGCGGGAACTCCCGGGCGGCTAGGACTTGGCGAAGATGCCCTGCAAGAAGAGCGCCGTGTATTCCTTGGCCATCTCCTCCCCCTTGACCACGCCCTCGGGGCGCCACCACTGGTACATCCAGTTGATCATGCCCAGCAGCGCGAACGCGGCCACCTTGGGCCGCACCGCGTAGCGGCCGCCGCGGCGGCGCTGAACTTCGGCGATCAGGTTCTCAAGGAAGACGATGTAGGCCTTCTTGCGAGCGTTTATCTGGCGCTTTTCCTCCGGGCGGAGGGCATGGTTTTCGTGCAGGATGACGGTGATCTCGCGCTCACGGCCGCCGACGATGACGTCAATGTGGAGCCGGATGCAAGAGCGTAGGCGCTCCTCCGGGTCGGGGATACGCTGCACCGCTGCCATGACCTGGTTCTCAAAGATATCCATCCCGTAGCTCATGATCTGGAACAGGATTTCATCTTTGCTTTCGAAGTGGTGATAGAGCGCCGCCTTGCTCAGGTCCAGGGCGGAAGCGACGTCCTGCATGGACGTCGCGTCATAGCCCTTCTCCTGAAACAAGCGGGCGGCGGTAAACAGGATTTCGTTGCGGGAGTCGTGGCCGGGCATGGGCCTCCGTGGGACGAGAGCGGCGCCTCGGCGGACCGCCGCAGTAAGCTAGCGGCCACAAGGGGATCAGCCGCGCGTGTCTGGGCGCCCCGGTCGCGGGGCCGCAACTGGCCTTCGACGGCCGGCAACGGATGCCCACGGCGCTCCGGGCGCCTCCAAGTTGCCGTGAACAGCACATGCTAACACCGGCTTCCGGCGCGACGGGATAAAAATGCCACGCCGCCGAGCTGGGCTTGACAGGCGGCGCGGGGGCTGCGATTCTGGAGGCCTACCGTCCGGTCGGTAAGAGGAGAACCCCATGCCTGTTCCTATTTATTACGACGCCGACGCCCAGCCCGAGTTGCTGCGCGGCAAGACGATAGCGATCATTGGCTACGGCAGCCAGGGCCACGCCCATGCCCAGAACCTGCGCGACAGCGGCCACCAGGTGATTGTCGGTTTGGAGCCGCATCGTTCCAGCGCGGCACGGGCGCGGCAAGACGGGTTCGTGGTGCTGCCGGTGGCGGAGGCGGCGCGGCAGGCGGACTGGATCCAGATCCTGCTGCCGGATGAGACGCATGCGGCCGTCTATGAGGCCTCGATCCGGCCGCAGTTGACGGCAGGCAAGATCTTGGGGCTGTCGCATGGGTTCAGCATTCATTTCCGCACCATCGCGCCGCCGGCGGGGGTGGATGTGGTGATGATCGCGCCCAAGAGCCCGGGCCACCTGGTGCGGCGGGTCTACACCGAGGGCCAGGGCGTGCCGGCACTGCTGGCGGTGGCACAGGACGCCAGCGGGAAAGCGCGGGCGTATGCGCTGGCCTACGCGGCCGGGATCGGGGCTACGCGTGCGGGGGTGCTGGAGACTAGCTTCCGCGAGGAGACCGAGACGGATTTGTTTGGCGAGCAGGCGGTCCTGTGCGGCGGGCTAACGTCGCTGATTAAGGCCGGGTTCGAGACGCTGACGGCGGCGGGCTACGCGCCGGAGATCGCCTACTTCGAGTGCCTGCATGAGATGAAGCTGATCGTGGACTTGATCTACGAGGGTGGGCTGGCGCGGATGCGAGACTCGATCTCCAACACCGCCGAGTATGGCGACCTGACCCAGGGCCCGAAGGTGATTGGAGACGAGACGCGGCGGGCGATGCGGGAGCTGCTGGCGCGGATCCAGGACGGCAGCTTCGCGCGGCAATGGATCGCGGAAAATCACGACGGCGGAGCGCAGTTCCGCAAGCTGCGAGAGCGGGAGAAGGCGCTGGCCATCGAGCAGGTGGGGACGCGGCTGCGGGCGATGATGAGCTGGCTGCCCGCGCGTCCGGGCGGGGCGCCACAGCCGGAGCCGGTGGCCGCCGGGGGCGAGCGATGAGCCCGGCCGGCAACCGGTCGCCGCAGGTAGCGGTGGCGGGCGGGGCGACCGACCGGTCGGGGCGGGAGGCGGCCACGGCGCGGACGGGCGCGGAGCTGGTGTGGGCCAGCCTGCGGGCCGCTGGCGTGGAGCTGGTGTTTGGCTATCCCGGGGGCGCGGTGATCCCGCTGTATGACGCGCTGGAGGGCAGCGGCGTTCGCCATGTGCTGACGCGGCACGAGCAGGGGGCCGCATTCGCCGCCGAGGGCTATGCGCGGGCTACCGGGCGCTGCGGCGTGGCCGTCGCCACCAGCGGGCCGGGAGCGACCAACCTGGTGACCGGCATCGCCGACGCCAAAATGGACTCGACCCCGCTCCTGTGCATCACCGGGCAGGTGCGTAGCGGACTGCTGGGCACGGACGCCTTTCAGGAGACGGACATCTTCGGGCTGACGCTGCCGCTGACCAAATGGAGCCGGCTGGTCAAGAGCGCCGATGAGATTCCGACGGTGCTGGCGCAGGCCTTGCACATTGCCACCAGCGGACGGCCCGGGCCGGTGTTGGTGGACATTCCGGTTGACGTGCTGAAGGGGCGGAGCAGCGCAGCGGCGGAAGGGGGCTTTCGACCGCCACGGGCGCGGCCGGCGCCGGGGTTCCCGGCAACCGCGGCGGCCGCGCTGTTGCGCGAGGCGAAGCGTCCGGTGATTCTGGTCGGCGCGGGAGTGAAGCTAGCGGGGGCGGTGGAGGAGACGCGTCGGCTGTTGGACTGGCTGCAGATCCCGGCCGGGGCGACAGTGCACGGCCTCGGGGTGATCCCGCATGACGTGCCGTATTCACTGGGCATGGTGGGCATGCACGGGACGCGACGGGCGAATCTGGCGCTGCACGAGACCGACCTGCTGGTGATCCTGGGCGCACGGCTGGACGACCGCGTGACGGGCGACCCCGGGCGTTTCGCGCCGGCGGCGCGGGTGGTGCACTTCGACATTGACCCGGCGCAACTGGACCGGGTACGGCGGGGCGAGTTGGCCGTGGTCGGCGATCTGGCCCAGACGCTGCCGCAGCTACGGGCATCGCTGGCCAGCGCGCGGCTGCCGGATTACACCGGCTGGCGGGATGTGGCCTGCGGGGCGGAGCGGGCCGATCCAGAGCCAAATGCGCGGGGGCTGGCGCCGGTGCGCTTTCTGGACCGGGTGTTTGCACGGCTGCGGCGGATCTCCGAGCAAGCGTTCGTGGTGGCCGATGTCGGCCAGCACCAGATGTGGGCGGCGCAGCGCTATCGGGCGGCGTTTCCCCGCGGCTTTATCACCTCCGGCGGGCTGGGCGCGATGGGCTTCGCGCTACCGGCGGCGATCGGCGCGCAGCTGGGGCGACCGGAAGCACCGGTACTGTGCATCGCCGGCGACGGCGGGTTCCAGATGAACCTGCAGGAGTTGGCCACGGTACGGCGGTGCGGGCTGGGGCTGAAGATGCTGGTGGTGGACAATCAGTATCTCGGGATGGTGCGGCAGTGGCAGCAGCTCTTCTATCAGCGCAACTACGCCGAAACCGACCTGAGCGACAACCCGGACTTCGTGGCCATTGCCGCCGCCTACGGCATCCCAGGCGAACGGATCTGCGCCGATCCCGCCGCGGCGGCGGGCACGGATGCGGGCGGCGAGGCGGCGATCGAGCGCTTTTTGTCTACGCCGGGCCCGGCGATGTTGGTCTATGCCTGCCCGCAGGAGGCCAACGTGTTCCCGATGGTGCCGTCGGGCGCGGCGCTCTCGGAGATGCTGTTGACCGAGGAGGAGTAGTGGCGCAAGCGGCGGTACATAAGGTCCAGATCCGGTATCACAACCGGCAAGGGGCGCTGTTGCGCATCCTGAATGCGGTATCGCGGCGGGGCTTGGACTTTCCTTACGTGCTGGCCGAGCCCGCCGGCGAGGCGCATCAGGCGACGCTGCTGCTGGAGGTGAACCCGACGCAGTTGGCGCAACTGGGGCGCGAGTGGCGGGCGATCGTGGACGTGGTGGAAGTGCGGCAGCCGGTGGCAGTAAAGCCAACGCCGGAGTTGGAGCGCTAGCGGCGGCCCGTGGTGCCTGCCGGGGCGTGCCCGCCGCCGCGGCCGGGGTTAGCGGCTTGCGCCCCAAGCGGGGGTTACAGCCCGTTTGCGCGCCCTTCCTGGCAGCAACTCGGAGAGGCCTGGAGCGCCAGCGCGCAGCGGCGCATATCGGGGTAGGCAGCCCGGCCGCCGGCCCCACCAGGAGCGGGCCGCCCACAGTTGGGCGGCTGAGGCGCCGTGGCGAGGTTCGGGCCACAGGCCCCCGACCGGCTGGCCGCGGACGCGCGACCCCGCGCCCTGGCCGCACGCACGGCACCGACAGGATCACCTGGCCGCGGCCCGGGGCGACCGGGAGCGATGCCGGATAATGGAAGCGTGCGTTGCTGGACCGCTATCCTACTGTTCGCGGCCCTTGCCGCGCCTGCGGTGGCGGCGCCACGGACGCCGTTAGGCTCGGCCCGTAAGCCGCCAACGCTGCAGCAACAGCGCCGTTGGCTGGGGCCGGCGATGCGGGCGGCGGGCCATAAGCGGTGGGAGCAGGCCTACTGGCTGGCGGCGCGTGTGGCCAAGGCGCACCCCCACGCCGGGTTGGTCCAAGCCATGCGGGCGGCACTGGGCCAACGCGCCGTCGCCATGCACTTGATGAGCGCGCAGCGCGACCAGGATGCCGGTGAGCGGCTGGCGGCCGGCATCGAGTACCGGGCGGCGTTGACCATTCAGCCCAAAAACCCGACGGCGCGGCGGGCCTTTGCGCAGTTGTTCGGCCTGCCGGCGACGGCGGAGAGCGTGACGATGCGGGTGCGCCGGGCGGCGGCGCCGGTGCAGTTGGCGCTGCCGCCGGGCTGGCGCAACTTTGATTTACGGGGCGGACTACGACACGTAGTCGGGGAGGTGGCCGCCGCCTACGGCCTGCGCGCCTACGTGCAAAACGCCGTACCCGATACGCCCGTGCGGCTGCGCCTGGGCGAGGCCACTTTTGCCCAGGCGACGCAGGTGCTCCGCGCGGTGGGCCACGTCACCTGGACCGCCCTGGACGCGCACACGGTGTACTTCGGCCTTGCCAGCCAGGCGCGGCGGTTCCAGCCGTTGGAGGTGCGGACCTTCTATCTACCCTGGGTGCGCAAGCCGACGCAATTGGCAGAACTGGAGCAGACGCTGCGCGGCATTCTGGACCCCTATGAGGTCCAGGGCAACCTTGCCGCCCAGAGCATCACCGTGCGGGCACGGCCGGCGGTGGTGGACGCGGCGGAGCGACTGCTGCTGAACTTGAGCGGGACGCGCGGCGGGGTGCTCTTTGAGGTGCAAATCGCCGAGGTCAGCCGCAGCGTGGCGGAGTCCCTGGGCCTGACCGCTCCTTACCAACTCCAGGCGCTGGCGCTGGGGCCCATCCTCAGCCAATTCTCGAGCGCAAGCCAGAGCGAATCGCAACTGCTGCAGGATCTGTTCCAAAGCGGCGGGCTGAACGGGCTGTTGAACTCGGGACAGATCTCGGCGCAACTATCGGCGCTGGAGAGCCAGTTGGC
>JBOGKW010000167.1:0-7824 GCA_050746205.1 Terriglobales bacterium
TAGGGCGGCCGAGCCGCTTGCTGGGTCCGGAATGCCGGCTGTCGGGATCACGGGCTGGGCGCCTGGCGCGAAAACCGGCCCCAAATCGCCGGCAGCGCGAATCGGGCTTGGCTCAAACTGAGGAACGTGGCCTGGCCGATTGTTTGTACCACGCGTTTTGAGAGTCTACATCACTGCCACTGCCTGCGACGCCGTTGCGGCTCAGCCGCCTGGGCGGTGCGCGTCCGCGCCTGCTACACTCAACGGCGGCCCTGTGATGCCTCCTTCGCCGCCCGATACCGCCGGCCTGTTCGCCCTGGTGCGGCAGCTCGTGGACCTGGACTCGACCACCGGCCAGGAGGCCGGGGTCGCCGGCTTCACCGCCGCCTATCTGCGCCAGCAGGGCTTGGCCGCCGTGGTGTGGCCCTTCGAGCCGGGCCGAGCCAATGTCTTTGCCGCCTACGGCGAGCCCCGCGTCGTCCTCAGCACCCATCTCGATACGGTGCCGCCGTTCTTCGCCAGCCGCGAGGACGATGATTTCGTCTACGGGCGGGGCGCCTGCGACGCCAAGGGTATCGCCGCCGCCCAGATCTTCGCCGCCCTGGAACTGAAGCGGCAGGGGCTGCGGGATTTCGGGCTCCTGTTTTTGGCGGGGGAGGAAAAAAACAGCGCCGGCGCGCGCGCCGCCAATCAACGTCCGGTCGGCAGCCGGTTTCTCATCAACGGCGAGCCCACCAGCGGCCGCATGGTCGCCGCCGGAAAAGGCGCGCTGCGCGTGGAACTGACCGCCCAGGGGCGGGCGGCGCACTCCGCCTATCCGGAGCTGGGCGACTCGGCGATTGTGAAGTTGCTGGCGGCCTTGGCCCGCTTGCAGGCGCTGCCGCTGCCAGCGGATGCGCGCCTCGGCGCGACGACCTGCAACATCGGCACCCTGTCCGGCGGCCGCGCGCCGAACGTGGTGCCGGATTTCGCCCAGGCGGAGCTGTTGTACCGCTTGGTGGCGCCCGCCGACGCACTCCGCGCCGCCATCGCCGCCGCCGCGCAGCCAGACGCTCAGGCGGAGTTCGTGCTGGAGATCCCGCCGGTCCTTCTGCGCACGCTGCCCGGCTTTGAGACCACCACCGCCGCCTTCACCACCGACATCCCGGCCCTCACGCAATGGGGCGAACCCATGCTCATGGGCCCCGGCGACATCGCCGTCGCCCACACCCCGGAGGAGCGCATCGCCAAGGCCGACCTGGTCGCCGCCGTGGCCGCCTACGCCGCCATGGTGCGTTCCCTGCTGGCGTGAGCGGCCGCCGCCAGAGGCAGCTCGCAGCCGCCGCCGCTAGGCGGACCCGGCCGGGCTAAGGCTCCGCCGCAGTAGCGCCTCCATTTCATCCTTAAGCTGCAGCTTGCGCTTCTTCAGCCGCAACTCCTCGACCTCTTCTTCGCTCGATAGAAATCGCCGTTCCCGGAGCTGGCTCAATTGCGTTTCCAAAGCCGAGTGCTCCTGGGAAAGCTGGCGGAATGCATCGTTATGCGCCATCAGATCCTGGCGGTTGATGGCGGCAACGGAGTCCATGGCGATACCCTCCTGCGGCCTCCCTGCCCTGCGGGCCGCTTGACGCAAAAAACCCTGCGGCGGATCCGACCAGCTCCCGTAGACCCCACGGCAGCTCTCCGGGCCGCCACTTCTACCCAACGCCGCCAAGCTACCACCATCCGGCGCGGCGTGCAATCCGCCCGGGCCATAATTGTAAAGACCTACCCCCCCGAAAATGGATAGCGCCCTCATCATAGACAAGGCCGCCGGCATGACCTCGCATGACGTGGTGGCGCGGGTGCGCCGCCTGGTCGGCGAACGCTCGATTGGCCATCTCGGCACCCTGGATCCGGCCGCCACGGGCGTCCTGCCCCTGCTCACTGGCCGGCTGACGCGCTTGGCCCAGTTCTTCCAAGCGCGCGACAAGGAATACGAAGGGGAGATGGTCTTGGGCCAGGCCACCACCACCTATGACGCGATGGGCGAGCCGGTCGGGCCGCCCGCCACGCGGCTGGTGGCGCTGGCCGAAATTGAGGTCGCGCTGCCCGCCTTTCGCGGCCGCATTTTCCAGCAGCCGCCGCCATATTCCGCCAAAAAGACCGGCGGCCGCCGCGCCTATGTCCTGGCCCGCCAGCAGCAGCCGGTCCAATTGGCCGCCGTTCGGGTCGAGGTGTCCGACTTTTCCCTCCTGGCGCTGGAGGGCCAGCGGCTGCGCTTCCACGTCTGCTGCTCGACCGGCACCTACGTCCGCGCGCTGGCGCATGATCTGGGTCAGGCGCTCGGCGTCGGGGCCCATTTGGGGCCCTTGCGCCGCACCCGCGCCGGCGAGTTCACGCTGGAACGGGCCGTCAGCCTAGACGCCCTGGCCGAGCGCCTGGCCGCCGCCGGCGCCGATCCCGCCGCTCGCGCCGCCGCCTTGGCGGCGGTCTCGATTCCCGCCACCGAGCTGCTCCCCGAGTTTCCCGCCGTGGTCGCCCCGCCCGACGCCGTGCACCGGCTGCGCCAGGGCCGCACCGCCAATCTGCCGGAGTTCTCCAAAACCCTCACCGTGCGCGTCTTTCTGCCCGACGGCGTGCTGCTGGCCATCGCCCGCCGCGTCGCCGGCTCGCTCTTCCAACCCAAGATCGTCTTCTCTTAAGCCGGCTCCGCCCCTAGCCGCGCCGGCGACGCCGCCACCGCGCGGGTGCGGCCCGCCCGCCGCCACGGCTCCCGCCCGTTGGGGGCCCGCGAGACCGCGGCCCCGGCGCCAGGCACGGCCGAGCCCGAACAGCAAGGCCGTGGAAAAGACGCCCGTCTCACGCCGGGCGTGGAAAACCCTCCGGGTGTCCCGCCGTCCCGCCACCCGACGACGGCCGGGTCCTACCAACCAAAAACCGGCGCCGAGCCCGGCAGCTCTCCGACTCCGGGCGGCGAAAAAAGCGAGGTACGCCACCTCCCCTCCGGCGGCGGTCCCGCCAGCGGTCGCGCCAGCGTGCCCTCGCGGGCCTAAGGTTCGAGCGCCAAAGGTGCCATTCGAGATTCGCCTGCCGGAGCAGGGTGCGAACGACTACGCGCCTCCGCACCGGAAGCGCCGACAGGCCCTCGCGCAAGTCATCCCGGGTAGCTTGCCCGCAATCAGCATCCTTGAGGGTCGGGGCGTGGCGCTTGCGAAGGCTTTGCCTCTGCGATCCAACCCTTGGTGGCCAAAGCGCTTTCGGCGATTCGAATTTGCTCCGACGAGAACTTGCGCTTGCGCTCACCCCAGGCATAGACGCGGGCAACCAGATCGTTCCCCGGACCTGGCTGGCCGTGTGCGATCACCCAATGCACGGTGGCGAGCAGCTCAAGCCCAAAAGGCGATTCGAATCCCTGAACAAGACCCTCGACCCTGTCGAATCGCGCTTTTGTCAGCGGCGACGATGCGAGCGCAGTTTCCGCATCGTCCGTAGCACCTGGTACGAGTTCCAACGCCCTATCGGGCCCTTCCCCTCCATCACCGTAGCCAGAGATATAATGGCCCTCGATAGCCTTGAGGACATGCCGCAGGTTCTCGGCGTAGGGCCCGTAAGGGCCCTGCACGAATTTCAGCCGCAAGCGTTCGCCGCTCTCCTGCATGAAGTACATGAGCTTATGAACTTCAAGCAAGGTCACGAACGGGTCCAACAGCCCGGCCAGGTAGCGATTCATTAAGCCGACAAGCGCCGCTCGCCCCGGCGTCATCGGCGGCGGCACCTTGCTGCGCCTCGCCCTCGACTCCGCGGGCGACGTCGCGTACGGCTCAAATATGACGACGCGAACGTCGGGCAACGCGAGAAGCGCTCGCTCAATTTGCGGACGAACCACGGCCCAGTCGAGGCCACCGAGGCCGGCGCCAAGCGGCGGAATCGCGAGCGAGCGAATCCCGCGCCTTGACACCTCGGCAACAAGGGCAACAAGGCCTTTCTCGATGTCCTCGATCCGCGCCTTCCCGTGCCAGTGACGTTTCGTCGGGAAATTGATGATGTACCGCGGATTGGTGAGCTGGCCCGGGGTGAAAACAAACATCCGACCGGGCTGGACTTCTTGCCGCCGACAGGCAAGCGCATACGCCTCGAAGTTCTCCGGATAGGCCTGTTTGAATTTCAGGGCAATTCCCCGCCCCATGACGCCAACGCAGTTGACGGTGTTGACGACCGCCTCAGCATCTTCGGAGAGGATGTCGCCGGTCTTGAAATCGATCATCGCGGCCCCCCTGTCCTCAAAAGTACCACTCCGGCATAATCGCAACGCTCGGCCCATGGGCGGCAGGCACAAGGGCCGTGTTCACCCGTCCGTAAGCCGCCATGCCCCGAACGCCAATTCGCTCGATTAGGTCAAACGGGCAATATTCGTGTAAAAGGAATTCAGCCTGCTTCGATTCCTTAACATCCGAGTCCTTGAAATCCCTCGCCGTAATGGCATTCCAATCGAGCTGATTCAGCTCGTCCACACGATTGCGGAATGGCGTATAGCGGGCACCGGCGTTTGCAAGCGAGAAGGCCCAGCCACGATGCTCTCGCTCGGCCCATTCAACCACGCTATGCAAATCCGCCTCAAGGTGAACGATCGGCTCCTGACCACCGTGATAGCTAAGGCTTGGATTGTTCGCGCGCGAGATGACGTACAGCATTACAGACCTTGGGCAGAAATAGAACGGCACATAGTCACCGACCATCGTCCCTGGGCAGCAGCTGACCTCGAGCTCCTCCACTCGGCGACGCTTAATCTCCGACATGCCAATTGAGCGCGCAGGCCCGTCGCGAGCGATCATCGCCGCGTCCGAAACCAACATCCCGTCCGCTACGATGCTTGGCAAGTTTTCAAGGTGTGTGATGTGATAAAGCTTCGGCTGGGCCGGCGGTTCCGTCATGCGCTGCTCCCGGCCGCCCAGATGCGATGAAGGGCCGAATTGCGGTCAAGTTCTCGCGCCTCACCAATTGGGGAAACGCGCTCGCTTGCCAGAACTTGGCGCGCCGTCGAAGGGGCTTGGGGTTTTTCAGGCGAGATTGGCATTATTCCCCCTCGGACCTCGTGTTGGCGGTGGCGGACTTCGGCACGGTCACGGCCTAGTGTACGATGGCGCGCGCCCGGGCCGCGATCCGGGCGCCTGGCCGTAATGAACTGCGGCAGGGGCGAGCAGCGCGAGCGCGGCGCGGCGACGGTCCCGGCTGTACCAGCGGAGGAAGGGCCGGCAGAAGACCCGCGAGCGCTCGATTGAACCGAAGCGGCCGGGGAAGCCGGGGCGGTACCTGAGGGTGCGGAGCTGGCTTTCCGAGGAGAGGTTGTCGTCGGCGCCGCTGCGCACGAGGCCGGGGTCTCCGTGGAACGGCGCCGGCCGTTTCGATTTCATGGATGAGTCCCGGTCGGCCCCGAGGCGGAGGCCTTCTGGAGAAGGCCGCGTGACACGTAGTGAAGGAGTTCGCGCGGTAGGCGGGAATCGTTCCCGCGGCGCGGCGTGGTCAGTGCACGCGGCGGGATTTATGATTCAGGTAATCGAGCAGCAGATATTGGCCGAGCGAATGCGGCGTGGTGAAATATGCCTTGCCCCGGGCCAGGGCGGTGACGCGCTGCACGAACTGGACCAAGCCGTAGTCGGCGGCGAGCATGAAGGTGTTGATGAGGATGCCGGCGCGGCGGCAGCGCACCACTTCCTCCAGCGTCTTGGCGATCACCAGCGGATCCAGCCCGAAGGCGTTCTTGTAGATCCGCCCGTCCTCCAAGGTCAGCGCGCTGGGCTTGCCGTCGGTGATCAGCACGATCTGCCGCATGTCCTTGCGCTGGCGGCTCAGCAAGCGGCGGGCCAGCCGCAGGCCTTCCCGCGTGTTGGTGTAGAACGGGCCGACGCGCACCTGCGCCAGGCGGGACAGCGGCACCTCCTCGGCGGAATCGTGAAACAGCGCCAGTTGCAGGCTGTCGCCGGGAAACTGCGTGCGGATCAGATGGGCTAGCGCCAGCGCCACCCGCTTGGCGGGGGTAAATCGGTCCTCGCCATACAGGATCATGGAGTGGCTGCAATCCAGTAGGACGACCGTGGCGCAAGAGGACTGGTACTCCGCCTCATGCACGCGCAAGTCGGCGTACTCCAAATCCAACGCTGGGCCGCCGGGCGGGGGCAGCCCGGCGCGGCGCAGGGCGGCGGCGATGGTGGCGGGCACGTCCAAGTTGAGCGTGTCGCCGAATTCATAGGGCCGGCTTCCGCCGCTGGTCTCGACGCCGGTGGCCCAGGCGCAGGTGTCATGGCGGCCAAAGCTGGATTTGCCCAAGCCGGCCAGCAGATCGCGCAAGGTTTTGAAGCCGAGAAAATCCAACGCCTTGTCGGTGATCTCGAAGCGCACCGGCGGCGCGTCCCGGCCGCCCGCCCGGCCGCTGCCCGGCGCCACGGCCGTCGGCGGCGCATAGGGCTCCTCGATTTGGATGTACCCGGCCTGCGCCAGCCGCTCGGCGATGGAGCGCAGCAGCTCCCGCAGTTGTTGCTCGGTGGCCTGCTCCAGCTGGCGGCGCTGATCCTCGTCCAACAAGGAGGAGTTGTCCAGCGCTTCCAGAATGGCCCGTTCCAGCTCCTCGAAGTCCATCTCGCCCGCGCCCTCGCCATCGCCGTCGAAGCCGCTTTGCAGCAGATAATCGCCCAACGCCGCCAGCAGGTCCTCGAGCGGCAAGCTGTCGGCGAGCGAACCGGTAAAGCGGGAGTAGCGGATGCGCATGGCGGTGGGGGCGGGGCGATTAGCGTGGCAATGTCAGTTCAGGGGCCGGCGGCGGGCTCGGGCGCTTGGGGCATGGTCAGTTCAGGGGCCGGCGGCGGATCTGCGGGCCCGGCTCGGCGCGGCTGGCCTCGCTGCGGACCTTGGGCTCGGCATAGTAGCCGCGCTGCTCGCCGCGCTGGATGCGTTTATGGGCGCACAGGCCCTCGAGCACGAACTCCGCCGCCGCCAGCTTCAGCGCCACCGGCGGCCGCGGGCCCAGGTTCAGATGCTGGCACTGGGCCTCCAAGCCCTGGATCTGCCGCACCTGGGCCCAGCTTTCCCGCGCGCCAGCGCCGTCGGCCAACTGCAAGGTGCCCCCCAGCTCGAACCACTGAACTATAGCTTGCAGCCCGGCTTGCAGGCCCTCGGCGGCGCCGTCGGCGGAAAAATGGCGGTCGAAGATGCGGGCGATGCCCTTGCCCACCAACTCCCGGGCCACGGTGTCGCCGCCGCGCAGTTCGCCTTCATACTCCAGCTCCAGCTTGCCGGTCAGCGCCGGCAAGGCCGCGTGCACGTCGAGCACCCGCGCCACCACCGGCTCTTCGCCGCCCGCCGCCAAGGCGCGGCGCTCGGCGTTGGCCCCCGCCAGCTCCAGGCAGGCAATGGGCAGGCGCTGGCTGACGCCGCTGCGCTGGTCCACGCGCTTGTCCTCGCGGGCGGCGAAGGCGATGGCCTCTACCACCTCGCGCACGAACTCGGGAAAAATCAACCCCGGCTCCGGCGGCACGCGGGCCTCCTGCCGCGTGATCGCCACGGCCTCGGCCAGCGAGGCGGGATAGTGCGTGCGGATCTCGCTGCCGATGCGGTCCTTTAGCGGCGTGACGATCTTGCCCCGGGCGGTATAGTCATCGGGGTTGGCGCTGAAGGCCAAGGCCACGTCCAGGCGCAGGCGGACCGGATAGCCCTTAATCTGGACGTCGCCTTCTTGCATGATGTTGAACAAGCCGACCTGGATCTTGCCGGCCAAATCGGGCAGCTCATTGACGACGAAGATGCCGCGGTTGGCGCGCGGCAGCAAGCCGTAGTGGATGGTCAGCTCATTGTCCAGGGCGTGGCCGGCGCGCGCCGCCTTGATGGGGTCCA
>JBOGKW010000168.1:0-7789 GCA_050746205.1 Terriglobales bacterium
TGGCATCTGCCCGATCCCATCCGCTTTCAGCGCTCGCTGCGGGCCACCATCGAGCACGGCGCGGCCAACGCCCGCTCCGACAACTATTACAGCGTGGCCTACTGGTATCAGGCCGAGCCACACGCCCCGTTTCCGCCGCTGCCGCCCCCCGCCGCCCGCCATCCGCGCGTCTTGGCCGTCGGCGGCCCCGGGGCGCGGCGCCCGTAGGCGCCCGCAACCTGCCTCCCAGATTTCTATTGACGGACCTGAGGCCGTTCCGTCTACACTGACCCCGTTGTTCCGGGACATGTGAGAATGATGACTTCCGCCCGTTTTCTCGCCCGCCGCTCGCTGCCGTTCCTCGCCGCCGCCGCCTTGCTGGCCACCGGCCTCACGCCCGCCAGCGCGCAGAAGCCGCAACCAGCTCCAGCCCGCTCGCAATATCCCGCGCTGCCCACCGAGTTCCCGGCGCGTTTCACGCCGCCGCGGCCGCACCGCAACTTCACCGAGCGGATCGTGGAAATCCCCATGCGTGACGGCACCAAGCTCAACACCGTCATCCTCATTCCCAACGGCGCCACGCACGCCGGCATCGTGCTCGACCGCACTCCCTACAACGCCGATGGACGCGCCAGCCGGGAAGGCTACGATCCCATCCTGGCGGCGGGTTACATCCACGTGATCCAAGATGTGCGCGGCAAATACGGCTCCCAGGGCGACTACATCATGAACCGGTACGTGCTCGGGCGCTTGAATCCCACGCCGGTTTCCGACGCCACGGACTGCTCGGACACGATTTCCTGGCTGGTCAAAAACGTTCCGCAAAGCAACGGCCGCGTGGCCACGATCGGGATCTCCTACGACGGCTACGAAGCCGCGATGTCCCTGGTCCACCCCAACCCAAACCTGAAAGCCGCCATTCCCGAGAACCCCATGGTGGACGGCTGGCGCGGCGACGACTGGTTTCACTACGGCGCGTTCCGCGAGCAAATGATGCCGTACATCTATCAGCAGGATTCCAGCCGCGCCAGCACCTACCACTGGTGGCAAAGCTACGCCGACGACTACACGCAGTGGCTGAAGGCCGGCAATCCCAGCGTGGTGGCCCGCCGGCACGACATGGAGCAGCTCGGCTTTTGGCGCAAGATCGTCAACAATCCGTCCTACGACGAGTTCTGGCGCGGCCAGGCCGTGGACAAAATTCTAGCCAAGGAGCCGCTGACCGTACCCACATTGCTGGTCGCCGGCGAGTGGGACCAGGAAGATATTTACGGCGCGCTGGCGATCTATCGCGCGCTCGACGCGATTCCATCCAATCGGCCGAACCTCTACCTGGCCATGGGCCCGTGGTACCACGGCGAGGAGGCGCGCCCCACGGGCTCGCACCTAGGGGCCATCCGGTGGGGCTCGGACACTTCGGCGTATTTCACCAAACATTTTCTGCTGCCGTTCCTGGCCCAACACATTGGCAACGGCGCGGACGCCCGTCTGGCGCACGTCAACGCGTTTCTCGCCGGGGCCGATCATTGGGAGCGGCTCTCGAGCTGGCCCTCATGTGGGGACGGGTGCAGCGTTGACGAGAAAGCGCTCTATCTGCAGGCCCATCACGGCCTGGCTTTTCACGCGCCCGATGCCCCGAACGGCACCGGCTACGATCAGTACGTCTCCGACCCCGCCAATCCCGTGCCCTATCGCCCTCGGCCCGTCCCGCGCGCCGAAACCGTGACCTGGCCCGAGTGGCTGGTGGGCGATCAGCGCAAGGTTTCCGGCCGCCCCGACGTGGAGGTCTACGAAACGCCCGTGCTCACGGGCGCGGTGCGCATCAGCGGCCGCCCCGCCGTTCACCTGGTCGCCGCAACCAGCGGCACGGACTCCGACTGGGTGGTCAAACTCATTGATGTTTATCCCAACCACGACGCCCAAGAGCCGAGCATGGATGGCTATGAGCTGGCCGTCGCCATGGACATCTTCCGAGGCCGCTACCGCACCAGTTGGTCCCATCCCGGGCCGCTGACGCCCAACGCGCCGTTGCTCTACCAGTTCCACCTGCCGGCGGCCAACTACGTATTCCTGCCCGGTCATCGCATCATGGTGCAGATTCAGTCCAGCTGGTTTCCGCTCTATGACCGCAACCCGCAGACCTTCGTTCCCAATATCTTCAAGGCGGCGCCCTCGGATTACGTGAAGGCGACGCAGCGCATCTACCGCAGCCCGGCGCAGGCCACCTATCTGGATTTGCCCGTCGCGCAGGTCCAGTAAGCCACGGCGCGGCGGCCCCGCCGCCCGCGCGCCACGCTTGGCGGCGGGGGCCGGATTCGGTTAGGCTCAACGGCATGACTAGGCGAACCATTGCCGGCGCGCCGCTGGCGGCCCTGCTATGCGCGTTCACGCTCTCGGCGCAGGTGGCAACCCCGTCCTATCCCCCGCCGCACTTGGCCCGCAACGGCCCGGCAGTGCAGCTGATGGTCAACGGCGAGCCGTTTCTGATGCTGGCCGGCGAGGTGCACAACTCCAGCGCCTCGAGCCTGGCTTACATGCAGCTCATCTGGCCGCGCCTGAAGGCCATGCACCTGAACACCGTGGTCGTGCCCCTGTCCTGGGAGCTGATCGAACCCCGCGAGGGCCATTACGATTTCCATCTGCTGGACGGCTTGCTGGCGCAGGCCCAGGCGCAGCAGCTGCACATCGTCTTCCTGTGGCTAGCCTCCTGGAAGAACGGCCTGTCGAGCTACGCTCCGCTTTGGGTCAAGGAGAACGCCGCCCGCTTTCCCCGCGTCGTCATCCAGGGCCAGCCCGCCGAGATCCTCTCGCCTTTCGCCGCCGCCACGCGGCGCGCCGACGCCGCCGCCTTCGCCGCGGTGATGCGCCACATCAAACAGGTGGACGGCACTCAGCACACCGTCTTGATGATGCAAGTCGAAAACGAGGTCGGCATCCTGGGCGCCAGCCGCGATCACTCCCCGGCCGCCAACCGCGCTTTCTACGGCCCCGTGCCACCGCGCCTGATGACCTACTTGCAGGCACACAAGACCCAACTCAACCCTGGCTTCCTCCGCTTCTGGCGCCGGCACGGCGAAAAGACCTCCGGCAGTTGGCCGCAGATCTTCGGCCGCGGCGCCCGCGCCGGAGAGGTCTTCATGGCCTGGTACTACGCCCGCTACATCAACGCCGTCGCCGCCGCCGGCAAGGCCGCCTATCCGTTGCCCATGTACGTCAACACCTGGCTGGCGGGCGCGGGCGCGCCGCCCGGAACCTTCCCTAGCGGCGGCCCGCTGCCGTTCGTGCAGGACGTGTGGCGCGCGGCGGGCTCCGCGATCGATATTTTTGCTCCCGATCTTTACGCCTCCGACTTCACCGCCTGGTGCCGCCGTTACCATCGCAACGGCAATCCCCTTTGGATGCCGGAAACCACAAACGGCCCCCAGGCGGCGGCCAACGTCTTCTATGCCGTCGGCGCGCAGGACGCCCTGGGCTTTGCCCCCTTCGCCATTGACACGCCCTTCCCCTACGCCGCCGCCCGTGCCACCGGCTCCTGGTTTTACGGTTCTGACGTCAAGCTCGCCCCGCCAACCCTCGCCGCCAGCTATCGCACGCTCAGCCGCCTATGGCCCTGGATTCAGCGCGCCGAGCAGGCGGGAACCATCCGCGGGTTTGTCCTTTCGCCGGCGCAGCCGCAGGCTGAGTTCAACCTGAACGGCTACCGCCTGCACGTCCGCCGCGACGCCCTGTTCGGCCGCGGCGTTGCCTCCGGCTTTGGCTTGGTCATGGCCGACGGCCCGAATAAGTTCTTTGGCGCCGGGCGCGGCTTCCAAGTCACCTTCACCTCCCTCGGCCCCGGTGGAAACGCCGTCGGTTTGGGCTGGGTGGACGCCGGGCATATCCGCGGCGGCCAGTGGGTCGCCGGCCGCCGGCTGAACGGCGATGAGGACTCCCAAGGCCAGGATTGGCGCTTCGACACCACGCGCATTCACCTGGAAAAGGCCGCCGTCTACCGCACCCACTAAGGCCAGGCCCGCGGGGTCGGCCGCGGGGCGGGTCCGCCGCCGACCCGCAACGGCCGGCCGCTACGCCCTGGCGCCCATCGCCTTGTTCGCCGCCCTCGCCTTCGCCCGTTCAATAATCTCCGCCATGATGTGCCGGTACTTGGCGAACGTGTCGTCCACCACCGTGATGGTCGGAATCTCGTGCGGGTTGAGCGAGAGCGTTTTCGGATTGAAATGGCCGAAGCCAGACTCATGCACGCCGCTGCTGCCCCGGCCCGGCGCCGGATGGCTGAGATGGCTGAACGAGCGGCAATACCGCGAGAACGCCGGCGGATAGCCCCAGGAGGGAAAGATCTGGTAGAGCGGAAGGACCGCCATCAGCGCGTCGTAGGAGAATTCTCCCACCGCGATTGCGTTCGGGTATTTCCGGCGCAACTGGGCGACGATGGTCCGCAATCCGGCTAACATGTCGCCCTGCCTGTTGTTGACCCAGCCGCCGGCGATGTCCAGAAAGTAGCCGTCCACGCCAAAGTTCTCGATCAGGTAGGCGATGCTCTCGTACATCCAGTTCCGCCAGGACTCGACGGCGACGTTCATGAACCGCCCCCAGCCCTCCATGTGCCGGTCGTTGTCCCAATCCACCCAGGCTAAGTAGAACGAGTTGTCGTCAATCGCCCGCGTGCTGGCATCGGCGATCTGCGGATAGACGGACAGATGGGTGTTCGCCGCTTGCAGCCCGAACATGGGCAGGAAGCGAAAACCCATGCGGTGGCCCTCCGAAATCAAGCGCCGGAACCCCTCGTCTCCGCCCATCCGGTCGTCCACCTTATAGATGGAGTACTCCCAGTAGTAGCGCCCGTTCCACGCCGGCAGGAAGACCATCACCTTGCGGGGCTCAATGCGCTGCGAAACCCATTCCAGCGTGCGCAGCGCCTTGGCGAAATCGTTGAAGATATAGCCGGTCCAATCCATCCCGTGGATGGAAACGAAGAGTTCGATCTCGCGGAACCACCCCGGCACGTCGGCGCGGGTCTGCCAGTCCGGAATCTGAAAGGCGCGCTGGACGTGCTCGATGTGCGGGCGAACGGCATCGGCGGCGGTGCTGACCCGGCCGACGCGCCAGCGCGCCCCTTCCAGCACCGGGCTTTGTTTCCAGCCCGGGTTCTCGTAGACCAACTCGATGCGGTAGCGGTCGTCTTCCGCCGGCTCGAAATACATCCGGTTCGCCCGCACCTCCTCGTTCAGCGCGGACACGTAGTAATACTCCGCCGTTCCGGCCTCGATCACCGCCAGCGGCGTGTCCGTGCTGCGTCCGCCGTTGCCCCAGGGATAGCCCAGCAGGATCTCATTCTCCTTGGGGTCGAAGAATCCGCCGCTGCCAGCCGCGATTTTGCCCCGCGGCAGGCCGCGCACCACCGTCGTGACGGATTTGATCGGCTGCTCCATCTCCGCCACCACATCCCATTCGGCGAAGTCGCCGTTGGGGCGGATATTGGCGCGCAGCCGTCCCGGCGCCTTCAGCTGTCCGCCGGCATAGACGAAACCGCTGCATTCCAGCAGCAGCCCGTCCCCTTGCGGCGTGACGGTCATGTGCGCCCGGTCCAATCCGTAGGTGTTCTCGAAGGTGTACAGGCGGAAGCCGATCAGCAATTTGTTGAACGCCACCGATGGCTCGGGAAAATCGAAGCTGAATTTCTGCAAGCTGCGGCCCGGCGGCGGCAAAATCACCTGGCTGGTGCAGTTGAGCGGCAGGATCGTTCCGTTCGGCGCATCGCCCACCGTCGCCCCGCTCCCGGCGGTGTCGGCCCGCCCCGGCAGCCCCGCCGCCTCCGCCGTCGCGCCCGCTACGCCGTCCAAAGCCAAATAGGAAACCGTCGCCGCCGCGCCTTTCATCAAATCCCGCCGTGTAAGTTCATCCGCCATGTTTGCTCTCCCCGTTGCCCAGCGCTCTCTCCCTTGCCCGGCGCCTTGGTAGCGCTTGCATCGGACGCCGCCGAAGTCCCAAGCGCGAAGCTCTCACTCCGCTCACGTTGATTTCCCTCCCGCCGCCCCTCCCCTGTCAAGCGCTTCCACTCTCATCCCCGCCCCGCCGACCCGGCGTTTCCGCACATTCCGCCCCGGCCGCCGGGGCCGCATTCCGCCACCGCCCGCTTTTAGTCGCAGGCCCTTGACCCTAAATATTCCTTGACAGGCATATGCCATTTAGAGCATACAAGGATGTGGCCTCCGCCTTCACCGTACTCGCCGAACCCCACCGCCGCGCCATCCTCGCCTTGCTTCTCGCCTCGGAACGTTCCGTCGGCGAAATCGAGCGCCAACTGCGCCAGCCCCAGCCCGCCGTCTCCAAGCACCTCCGCGTGCTGCGCCAGGCCGGCCTCGTCGAATCCACCGTGGACGCCCAGCGCCGCCTTTACCGCCTCAAGCCGGCGCCGTTGCAGGAGCTGGACGCCTGGCTCGCCCCCTTCCGCCGTTTCTGGTCCGCCCACCTTGACGCGCTTGAGTGTCATCTGGACCGCATGTCACCGCCCCCGCGCCCGTCCCATCCCACCGGAAGGCAAACCCCAAGGAGAAAACGATGAAAGTTCCCGCACCCTACATGCCCGGGCCCGCCTCTGGCGCCCGCATCACCAAAGACGGCGACAAATGGACCCTCATTCTCGTCCGCGAACTCCGCCATCCCCCGGAAGCGGTCTGGCAAGCCCTCACCGATCCCGCGCAGCTGCGCGAATGGGCGCCCTTCGAAACCGATAAGCCCCTCGCCGCCCTAGGCCAAGTCAACCTCCAGTGGCTGGGCGCGCCGCAGCCCATCCCCGTCCAGGTCACCCGCGCCGACGCCCCCAAGCTCCTCGAATACGGCGACGCCCGCTGGCAACTTGAACCCATCCCCGGCGGCACGCGCCTCACCCTCTGGCACGCCCTCGACCATCGCTTCATCTCCATGGGCGCCGCCGGTTGGCACATCGCCCTCGATGTCTTGGACCGCCGCCTCGCCGGCAACCCCATCCCCCGCATCGCCGGCGCCGCCGCCATGCAATTCTCCGGCTGGCAGCGCCTGAACCTTGAATACGCCCAGCAATTCTGCATTGAGCCACCCAAATGGCCCGGCGCGTAGTAATCCGCGCGCCCCTAAACCCTGCCCCCCGCCGCGCCACGGCACAATGGAACCATGGCGCCATCGCCCGGGCGGCGGACCCCGCCGCCTAAACAACAGCGTCTTGACCGGCTGCTGGTGGCCAGGGGCCTGGCCGAAACGCGGCAGCAAGCGCAGGCGCTGATCCTGGCCGGCCAGGTTCTGGTCGCCGGACAAAAGCGGGACAAGGCCGGCGCGGCGGTCGCGGCGGACGCCGAGCTGCGCATCCTAGGCGCGGCGGCGGCGCCCTATGTCAGCCGCGGCGGAGTCAAGCTGGCCGCGGCGCTCGACGCTTTCTCGATTTTCCCCACGGACCGCGTCTGCGTGGACGTCGGCGCTTCCACCGGCGGCTTCACCGATTGCCTGCTGCAACGCGGCGCGCGCCACGTCTATGCCCTGGACACCGGCCACGGCCAACTGCATTGGCGGCTGCGTCAAGACCCGCGAGTCGTGTTGCGCGAAAAATGCAACGTCCGCTACCTCCGCCCGGCCGACATCCCCGAGCCGGTCAGTCTGATCGTCGTGGATGTCGCCTTCATCTCCGTCACCCTGCTGCTGCCGGCCCTGGCGCCGCTGTTGGCCGCCGCCGGCGGCGACATGATCGTTCTGGTCAAGCCGCAGTTCGAGGCCGGCAAAGGCCAGGTCGGCAAGGGCGGCATTGTGCGCACGGAGGCGGTGCGGCAAGCGGCGGTAGCGC
>JBOGKW010000169.1:0-7779 GCA_050746205.1 Terriglobales bacterium
GCCCGCACCCGCGCCAAATTTGCCGCCAAGCACTCCGCCGGATTCACACCCTCAGTATCGCCCGCGGGCGGAAACCACGGCCGGACACGGGCTATCCAAGGTCGTCGCGTGGGCCAGTCGTGCTGCCGGCCGTCTTTGCCTGCTATTCTTCCCCCGTGTTCATCACCTTCGAGGGCATAGATGGCGCCGGCAAATCCACCCAGCTCGCCTGGCTGGCCGAGGATCTGCGCGCCGCCGGGCGGAGCGTGGTCACCACCCGCGAGCCCGGCGGCACGCCGCTCGGCGAGCGCCTGCGCGAACTGTTGCTGGCCCCGGTCGCGGCAACTCGGAGACACCCTGAGCGCCAGCGGGCGTCCGTCGCCGGCCCTCGAAGCTTAGCCCCAGCGACCAGCGGGAGCATCCAGCATAGTGCGGCTGAGCCGCCTACCCCGTCCGGGCCTGACGAAGCCCCGCTGGCGCCCGAAGCCGAGCTGGCGCTGTTGTTTGCCGCCCGCGCGCAGCATGCCGCCCAGGTCATCCGCCCGGCGCTGGCGCGAGGCGACATGGTGCTCTGCGACCGCTTCACCGACGCCACGGAGGCTTACCAGGGTGTGGCCCGTGGCTTAGGCGCCGCCGCCGTCGCCGCCCTGCACCACCTCTTGCTCGGCGATCTCTGGCCGGACGCCACCCTCATCCTGGACCTGGAACCGGCCCAGGCCATGGCTCGCGCCCGCCGGCGGGAACCCCGCGCCGACCGCATGGAAGCCGAAGGGCTGGCCTTTCTAACCCGGGTGCGCCAGGGCTACCAAGCCATCGCGGCTCGGGAGCCGCACCGCTGCCTACTGATCGCCGCCGCCGACCCGCCGCCCGCGGTACGCGCCGCCATTGCCCGCGCGCTGGCCGCGCGGTTCCCTGCGTTACTCCCCCATGCTTAGCTCGCGCTGGGCGCCGGCTGCGTGGGGACGGGGCGGGCGCGCCCAGGCGCGCTTATCCTAAAACCATGCCCTTCGCGGATTTCTGCGGCAATGGCCCGGCCGTTGCCCGCCTGCGGCGCCTGATCGCCGCCGAGGGCATGAATCGGACCCTCATCCTGGCCGGTCCGCGCGGCGTCGGGAAAGCCACGCTGGCCATTTTTGCCGGACTGGCCCTGAACTGCCAAGCCCCGCCCGAACCGGGCGACTTCTGCGGCCACTGTCCTAGTTGCGCCCAACTCTCGCCCGCTTGGCGCGATCTGCCCAGCCAAATCGCGGCGGCCATCGCCTTCCGGGACCAACAGGTCAAATCTGGCGCCAAGGAGGCCGCGCCCCTAATTCTCGCAGTCCACCCCTTCATCGAGATATTCCCTCCCGACGGCGACTTTCTCACTCTCGCCCAGGCCCGGCGGATCACCCACCGGCTGCAAGGCAAAACCGGCGCCGGCCATGTCCACGCCGTCATCCTGCCCGAGTTCGATGCCGCCCGCTGGATGGTGCAGAACGCGCTGCTGAAAACCTTGGAGGAACCGCCCCCGCGCGCCTGCTTGCTGGTCCTGGCCCGCAATCCCATGGAGTTGCTGCCCACCGTGCGCTCCCGCGCCTTGCGGATCGCCCTCAGCCCCGTGCCCGGCGCGGCGATCGAGGCTTGGTTGCAACGCCAGCCTCCGCCTTGGTCCGACACCAGTCCGGAGGAGCGCGCCGCCGCCGCGCGCCTGGCCCAAGGCAGCCCGGGCCTGGCGCTGTCCCAGGACTGGAACGCCTACCGCGCCCTGCGCGAACAAGCCCTGGCGCTGCTGGCCGGCGGCCTGGACCCGGACGATCCCCGTTCCCTCTTTGAACTGACCGCCCGCCTATTTCCCCCAGGACGGGCCGGCAAAGAAAAACTTGAATCACTCATCGAAATTCTTTATAGTCTCCTGCAAGATATTCTCTATATAACGGCGGGCTGCGCCGCCGCGATCCGCAACTGGGATTGCCAAGCGGAGCTGGCCGCCCTGGCCGCTCGTCTCAACCTGCGCCATTTATCGCGTGCCATCGAGGAAGCCGATCAAATGGCGGCCGCCGCGCAACGCAACGCGCAGCGGGGGTTGGCGCTGGAGGCTTGGGCTTTGCGCCTGACCCGCGCCACCGGCGCGGCGTGGGCGTAACCGCCGTGCGGTCCCACTCGCGGGGCCGCCGCCCAGCGGTGAACCTATGCCTCCGAGCCCATTCCCTCCCAACCGTGAGCCGCGTCTCAGCGCTCCCGTGCCCGCTCGCCCCGCCGGCGAACCCGATACTCTGGCCAACCGCAAGCTGATCCGGCCCTCGCTGGCGGGCTTGCGCGAGCAGTTGGCCAAGGCGCCCGTGGCCGCCATCGCTCCCGTGCGCGCCCCCAAAAAGCCCGTTCCCCCGGAGCAGACCAACGCCGAGGTGTTCTATTACGTCAAGCAGATGCAGGCCAAAACGCCGGTCGTGCTGGTGCTGCAAGACGGCGAGCGCATCCGCGGGACCATCGAGTGGTACGACCGCCATTGCTTGAAGATCCACCGCCACGGCGAGCCCAACCTGCTGATCTACAAAGCCAACGTCAAATACATTTATAAGCTGGAAGAAGAAGCCGAAGCCGGATCTGCCGCCGGCGCGAATCCTGACCCGCCGGATGTGCCCTGAGCGCCAGCGGCTAGGCGCCGCCGCCGGCAGTCGCCACCCGCGCCAAGAGACCAGCCGCTGGGCCGTCACGGGCGGTGGAAGGGGCGGCCGATTCTCCGCCGACAACGACGTCCCGATTCATGTCCCGCACCCCGTTTGCGGCTTGGCGTAAGGCCCGCACGGCCGCGGTAGAGGCGGCCTTGGATCAAGCCCTGCCCCCGGCCTCGGTTCCGCCCACCGGCCTGCATCAAGCCATGCGCTATGGCGTGCTCGGCGGCGGCAAGCGCCTCCGGCCCCTGCTCTGCCTCGCGGCGGCCGAGGCCTGCGCCGCCGTGCCCAGCAGCAGCCCCAGCCCACTCCCAGCCACGCTGCCGCTGGCCTGCGCCCTGGAGTTCCTACATAGCTATTCGCTCATTCACGATGATCTGCCTGCGCTGGATGACGATGACCTGCGGCGGGGCCGGCCGACCTGCCACCGCCAGTTTGGCGAGGCCTTGGCTATCCTCGCCGGGGATGGCCTGCTGACGCTGGCCTTTGCCCAGCTCGCCGATCCCTTGCTTCAACCCCGGACGGCGCAACTGATCGCTCCGTTCGCCGCCGCCGCCGGCACGCCTGAGGGCATGCTCGCCGGCCAAGCCGAGGACCTCGCCGCCAGCGGCGCCGCCACCCTCGGCGCGCCCACCGCCCTGGCCACCGTCACCGCCATTCACCGCCGCAAGACCGGTGCCTTGATCCGTTGTGGATTACACCTTGGCGGGGTCGTGGGCGGCGGCAACCCGGCCCAGATCGAAGCTCTCGATGCCGCCGGCGACGACCTGGGTCTGGCGTTTCAAATCACCGATGACGTGCTAGACGTCACCAGCGATGCCGCCACGCTGGGCAAGAGCCCGGGCAAGGACGCCGCCCAACACAAGCTCACCTACCCCGCCTTGGTGGGGATCGCCGCCTCGCTGCAGCAGGCCCAGATCCTCGCCGCCGCCGCCCTCGACCGCCTCACCGCCGTCTTCCCCTACGCCGAGCCGCTGTTGCAGTTGAGCGAGAGTTTGGTGGGCCGTGCGCGGTAGCAGCATGCTCGGGCGGGGCGGGGCGGGGCTTTCCGGCTGGAATCGGTTGCAACCGCCTACCCAAAAAATCCTACTTGACATGTACAGCTCCAGTGAGGTAAGTTGCCGACGATGCTGCAAGCGCTACCAGGCGACGGCTTGGTAGCGTATGCAAACCGGGATTCCTATATGAAACCGAACACCGCGCCCCGCCTGCTGTTCGCGACCCTCGCCGCCCTCGCCATCTTCGCTCTCGGCGCCCTGCCCATCTGGGCGCAAACCGCCTCCGGCACCGTCACCGTTCAGGTTCGCGACCAAAGCGGCGCGGTGTTGCCTGGTGCGCAGTTGAAGCTGGTGAGCCTCAACACCCAAAGTGTGCGCACCGGCGCCAGCCAGGGCCAGGGCAGCTACACCTTCGTGAACGTGCCGCCAGGCACCTATTCGCTCACCGTGACCCGCCACGGCTTCCAGGCCGAGGACTTCCGTTCGGTCACGGTGCAGGCCGCCCAGGTGACGGACCTGCAGGCGAAGCTCCAGGTCGGCAGCGTCACTTCCACTGTCGAGGTCTCCGGCAACGTTGTGCCCTTGGTTGCTACGACGGCCAACGCCATCGGCACCACCATCAACCTGCAGCAAGTGAACCTGCTGCCGCTGGGCGGCCGCGACATCACGCAGCTTTCCCTGCTGATCCCCGGTGCGGTGAACAGCAACGGCATCACCACATGGGACGGTCTGCCGACCGCCGCCCAGGGCAACGAGATCAACGGCATCATTTCCTCCAGCAGCCGCATGAAGTTCGGCGGCAACGCCTATCCTGCCGTCTCCGCCCGCCTGGAGGACATGAGCCAGATGACCATTCAGACCGATCAGCTCGGCGTCAACCAGAGCTCCGGTCAGAATGACATGCAAATCAATTTCATCACCAAGAGCGGCACCAACCAGTTCCACGGTTCCCTGTTTGAGGATTTCCAAAACTCCGGCCTGAACGCCAACAGCTGGTATGACAACGCCGTCGGCCTGAAGCGCGGCACGCTGATCCTGAACGACTTCGGCGGCGACATTGGCGGCCCGATCTTCCACAACAAGCTGTTCTTCTTCGCTAGCTTCGCCACCTCCCGCCAGCCGGGCGCGTACACCGCGACAGCGGACGGCAATGGGCTCGACGGTTACACCGGGCTTCTCACCCCGGCCGCACAGGCCGGCAACTTCACCTTCGTGGACAACAATGGCAAGACCCAAACGGTCAACGTCCTGACGCAGATCGCCGAGCCCAACGGCCTGCCCTACACGCTGAATTCCGAGGTCTCCAGCCAGCTTCAGGCCATCAACGCGGCGGCCAAGTTGGGCGCGGTGGGCGGCATGGCCGACCCCAACCTGGAAAACTTGGCTTGGCTGAATCCCGCGCCGGTGACCCAGTATTATCCCGCGGTGCGCCTGGATTACGACATCTCCCCCAAGCTGCGCCTCGACTTCAACTACATGGAGACGACGGAAGCCGACCCCGGCGCGGCCGAGCCCCCGCTGCCAGGCACGTTTAGCAACCGAGGCGGCGGATTCTACCAAACCAATTACACGGGCGGCTTGGGCTTGGATTGGACCCTCAGCCCAACCATGGTCAACGAGTTGCGCGGCGGCTTCCTCTATGACTGGGCGGCCAATCCTTCCGTGAACCAGCCGGTGTACCTGACGCAACCCGAGGTCAACTACGGCGTCGGCGCCAGCGGCCAGAACTTCGAGGCGCCGATCTCCACCTTTTATCCGGTCATCAATTTCACCGACACCGTAAGCTGGCAGAGGGGCTCCCACCTGCTCAATTTCGGCGTGGATTTCTATCGCGAGCAGGACCACTACTGGAACAATCCCCAAGGGTTCCCGATCATCAGCCTGGGACTGTCCTCGAACGACCCGGCCATCGCCGACTTCACCGGCTCTCCCTATTTGGCTAACGCCCCCACGTCTGCGCTCAACGAGGCCGAAGCGCTGTACGGGACCCTCACGGGGCGAATTTCCTCCGTGACCGAGCAGCACGCCTACGACCTGAAGACCAACCAGTACTACACGGCGATAAGCGAGTACCCCCTCGACGAACTGCAGAAGTCCTGGGGTCTATTCATCAACGACTCCTATCACGTTACCTCCGCTCTGACGCTGAACTACGGCCTGCGCTGGGATTTCACCGGCGATGACCACGATCTCACCAGCCTGTACACCAGCGCCACGGAGGCGAACATCTACGGACCCTCTGGCGTCGGCCATATCTTCCAGCCCGGCGTGCTCGATGGTTCGTTGGATCCCGCGCTTACCGCCAGCGGGCACCAGTACAACCCCTGGAACTTCAGCCCGCAACCGAACTTCGGCTTGGCCTGGAACCCGAATATCCAGGGCGGATTCCTCGGCTGGCTCTTCGACGGCCAGAATACGGTGATCCGCGGCGGTTACTCGCTCCGCGATTACACCGAGCCGCAGCAATTCTTCTGGGACGACGCCACCGACTACGGTTACAACTACTACAACAGCTCCACGCTTGAGCCCGCCACCGGCGGCGCTCCCGGCACCTACACCCCAGGCAGCTTGACGCTGGGCGGCACCTTCCCGTCCTTCCTGACCGTGCCCACGACGTTTCAGAAGACCGTGCCCGAGTCCGAGGCCACCTTCAGTGGCCAGTTCGGCGTCAACGGTCTGAACTACAACATTCGCCAGCCCTATGTTGAGTCCTGGAATTTCGGCATTCAGCGCCAGTTGGGCCGGAGTAATGCCATCGAGATCCGCTACGTCGGCAATCACACCGTCCATCAATGGATCCAGCTTGACCCCAATGAGGTCAACGTTTTCAGCAATGGCTTCTTGACGGAGTTCAAAGCCGCCGCAAACAACATGAAAATCAACGCCGCCAACAGCAAGCCGGGCACCGCGCCTTCCTTCGCCGATAACGGCTACGCGGGGCAGTCGGCGCTGCCGATCCTGACTACTGCCGGGGTCAGCATGACCGACGGCACCATCGTCACCGACCTCAACACCGGCGCCGCCGGCGCCGCCGCGAATTACCTCGCGGGCAATCGAAACTATCTCTGCAACATGATCGGGAGCGCCACGTTCTCGCCATGCGCCTCGGTGGTTGGCGCCGGGGTCGCGGGCAAGTATCCGATCAACTTCTGGCAGGACAACCCCTATGCTGCCGGCTCCGAAACGAACTACATGACCGACGCTGGCTACGGCAACTACAACTCCCTTCAGGTGGATTACCGCCAGAAGCAGTGGCATGGCATGGAGTTCGACGTGAATTACACCTGGTCCCACACCCTCGGCGTCGAACCGGGCAACTCCTGGACCGGCAGCTTCAACAACTTCACCATGCGCAATCTGGGCCTGGCCTATGGTCCGACGCTCTATGACATCCCCCAGACCTTCAACGCGTACGGCACCTACCAGCTGCCCTTCGGTGTCGGCAAGGCTCTTCTGAATTCGCCAGGCATCCTCAACAGGGTTCTCGGCAATTGGACCGTCGGCACCATCATCACTTTTCAGGCCGGATCGCCGTTCCAGCTGATCGGCGGTTATCAGACCTTCAATGACTATGCCGACGGCGGCGTCCGCTTCACCGGCTCGACGTTGGCGGCTCTGCAGAGTTCGGTTGGCGTCTACAACACCGGCCTGCCCTTCGCGGATACTTTCAATCCCAGCTTCCTGTCCTCGCCCACCGGAGGCACCGCCAACGCCAGCGACCTTGTCCCCAATACCACCCCTGGCACGCTGGCGTCGAATGATTGGCTGCACGGCCCGAGCTTCTTCAATCAGGACCTGTCCCTGACCAAGGCGATCGCGATCACGGAGCGGTGGCACCTGCAACTCCAGGGCGAGTTCCTCAACGTCTACAACGACGTGCAGTGGGGTAACCCGAATCAGTACATACAGAGCCCCAGCTTCGGCACCGCCGGGGTGGCCAACAGCCCTCGCGCGATCCAGCTTCGCGCCAACATTACCTTCTGAGTTGGCGCCGGGCAGTCACCGCGGCTGGCCGCATTGCGGCAAGCCGCGTTTTTCTTCGTAGTAGGACAGGCGTCCCGCCTGTCTGCCCCGCAAGGCGGCTTCCTTGCCCGGCAGCCGAGACGGCTGCCCTACGGGGGCTGCGCGGAGCCGACCGTAGGACAGGCGTC
>JBOGKW010000170.1:0-7674 GCA_050746205.1 Terriglobales bacterium
GGCTGGCGGAGCCGCAACTCGAGCAGGGAATTGTTTTCTTGATCCAGCCAGCGAATCAGCGCCGTCAGCGTCGGCGCCGCCGCCGGCGCCTGCAACCGGTAGACGCCGCCGTCCTCGGTGACGCCTTCCACCCCGTCCAGCGCGGCCAACGCGGTCACACTCGCCGGCCGCGCCAAGCGGACCTCGATCGCGCTGGCTAGCCGAGCTGCGGCCACGACCTCCCGGGGCGGGCCCAGGGCCACGATCCGCCCGTGGTGCATCACCGCCACGCGGTCGCACAGCCGTTCGGCTTCCTCGATGTAATGCGTCGTCAGCAGCACGGTGCGCCGCTCCGCGCGGAGCCCTTCGATGAGGGCGTAGATGTCGCGGCGCACGTGCGGGTCCAGGCCCGCCGTCGGCTCGTCGAGCAGCACCAGTTCCGGGTCGTTGACCAGGGCCAGGGCCAGCGCCAGGCGCTGCTTCTGGCCGCCGGAAAGCCGCTGGAAATCCGTCCGCCGCATCTCCCGCAGGCCAAAGCGGGCGAGCAGATCCTCGATCGGCAGGGCGCGTGGGTAAAATCCGGCGAACAACTCGAGCGCCTCGGCGACGCGCAGCTTGTCGGGCAGCACCGTGGCCTGCAACTGCGGCCCAATGCGTTCCTGCAGCCGCTCGGGCTCGCGCCCCGGATCCAGGCCACAGACCGTCATCTGTCCGGCGTCGGCAGCGCGCAGGCCGGCCAGCATCTCGATGGTCGAGGTTTTGCCCGCGCCGTTGGGGCCGAGCAGGCCGAAGACCTCGCCTCGGCCGATGGCGAAGCTAATGCCTTGCACCGCGCGCAACCGGCCATAGCGCTTCTCGAGGCCTGCCACCTCGACCACGGCCGCTGCGTTCTCGGTTCCGGTCCCCATTGCTTAGGATGCGTTCCGGTCGTGGCAACTTGGAGGCGCCCGGAGCGCCAGCGGGCGTCCGTTGCCGGTCGTCCCACCCCAGCATGCGCCGCTGCATGCTGAGGAGCCCCTCGAAGCCAAACGGCAGGCCGCGCTAGCGCCGGGGTCGGCCAGCATTGGGCGGCTGAGCCGCCCGCGCGAATATAGCACAGGCCGCCTCGGCGCCCGCCGCCGAGCTTCTACCCCACCTCGCAGGGTTCCGGCGGCCCGCTGGTCGTGCCGGCGCCGCGGGGCAAGAACCGCGCCCACGCCAGCGCCGCGATGCCGCAGGCCTCCGCCGCCCACAGCACTCCCACGGCTCCCCACCGCGCCGCCAGCAAGCCGAGCAGGGCGACGCCTATGGCCCCCAGCGCATTGGCGAAGCCCAACGCCAGGCCCGAACCCAGCGCATGATTTTGGGGCAGCAGATCCTGGCCCATCAACACGGTCAGCGGAAGGGTGCCAAAGGCGGCGATGCCCAGGCCCGCCAGCGCCAGCCAGAGCCAAATGCCGCCGGCGAATAAATAGGCTGCCAACAGGGCGCAGGCGATGGCCGTGGCCCAGAACACCAGACGCTGCCGTCCCCAGCGCACCGCCAAATACGCCGCGCCGAAGTTCCCAATGATGCCGACCATCAGCATGGTGGTGATCAGCGCGGCTCCGGTCACCAGGCTGCCGCCGCGCTCCTGCCACAACAGCGGCACGAAGGCGGTGACCGCCAGCAGCAGCACGTTGCGCAGGGCGGAATAGGCCAACAGCGAGGTCATCGGCCGCCAAGCCGCGCGCAGGCCCCGCAGCGCCGAGGTTGCGGTGCGGCGCGGCAGCGCCGGTACCTGGCGCCACAGCCAGGGCAGCGTCGGCGCCGCCACCAGCGGCAGCAGCCATAGCGCGTGCAACCCCCAAGCGGCGACCACCAGGCTGGCCAGCAGCGGCCACAGCCCCCGCCCGATCTCGCCGCCGGCGGAAAAGACGGCGATGGCCTTTTCCGCGCTGCCGCCCGAAGCCCGGCGCGCCGCCGCCAGCGCGGGGGGGTGAAACAACGAGTTCGCCACGCCGATCAAAACCAGCGCTTCGATCAAAGCCCTCAACCCATGCGCCCAACTCAGCCAGGCCGCTCCCAACGATGTGCCCGCCAGGCCCAGCAGCGGCAGAGCCCGGCCCCCCAGGCGGTCCGACAGGGCGCCGGTCAAGGGCTGGAGCCCCTGGCCGATCACCAGCACGGCCATGATGCCGCCGGCATAGGCCAACGGCAGTCCCAGTGCGACCAATAACGCCGGCAAAATGCCGGGCAGATAATTCGCCGCCCCGTCGTTGAGAAAGTGCGCCCATGCCAGCAGTGTGACCACGCCTGTTTCGCCGTCCCCGGAGCCCGCCGACACTGCCGCCGCAGACGATAGGAGTGGTTGAGATCGCCACGGCGCGGACACTCGTTTCAGGCTATCAGGCCCAGCGCGGCAACTTGGAGACAGCCGGAGCGCCAGCGGGCGTCCGTTGCCGGCCGTCCCACCCCAGCAGCCGCCCCTAGCGGCGGGTCCGTCCAGAATCGGGCGGCTGAGGAGCCCGCTGCAGACGACGGCGACGCGCGAGGACAGCGAGGATTGGCCGCGCGCCCCAAATGGCCAGCGCCACCGCAACGCCCGCAGCGACCGTGGCCACCAGCCGGTTCGGGGACCAGACGGCGAGCGTCAAGCTGATCAGGTCCGCGGCCACAAGCGCCGCCGCCAGCGCCACATGCGCTGCAAGCTTCCGGCGGTTTAGGCGCGTCCGTACGATGGGGAGCCGCGCCGCCAGCACGGCGCGAATCGCGTCATAGCCTGCGGCGGCCTTCGGGATCGCCATGCGTCGAGGCGGTTCTCCGGCGGTGACGACCAGCCAGCCGGGCTGGTCCTGGACCGCGGTGATCTGATCCAGTGCGATGCGCAGGTCCGGGTGCCCGCGTAGGCGGCGCGTCAGCGAGGTCTCATCCAGGTCGTACGCCAGCCGCCGGCCCCGCCGCAGGCTGGCACGCAGGGCGACCGCGACGGTTGCGGTTATCGCCGCATACAAGGTGGCGACGCCAAGTCCATCCGTGACCCAGCGGGCGCGCGGCTCGCCCGAGCCGGCAAAAGCAAGCATCGTCACCGCCACGGCCCACAGCGCCAGGCTCACCGCAACCCACAGCCATCCCCCCGAGCGGCCGCTCTCTGAGCCCATAGCCCTGAGGGCCATCGTAAGCTCACAACCGCCGTCTCGCCGTGCGCAAGGGGCGGCCAGGCTCACGGCACAGGCCAGCGCGGTCCGGCGCAGGTCGAGCGGAATAAAGAGATCTGCCTTCGCCCGGCACGCGGAGGCCACGTGCGGTGCATCCCCAACGCCTGCTGCGCGAATCGCGGCAACTTGGAGACGCCCTGAGCGCCAGTGGGCGTCCGTTGCCGGTCCGTCCCACCCCAGCAGCCGCCGCTAGCGGCGGGGCCGTCCAGAATCGGGCGGCTGAACCGCGGCCGCGGCCAAGTGCCGGTTTCGGCGGTAAACTCACCGCTTGCCGCCAGCGTCGCGTCTTCACGATCTCGCCGGATGACCCACAGCAGGCCGCCATTCCCGTTGCGAACACTGCTGCGCATTCCGGTGCCATTGGTGTTCGTGCTCGCGTACCTGGTGGGCTGGGGGCTGCAGCTGCTCCTGCCGCGCGCCGCGATTTCCCCGGCCGCGCGGCACGCCCTGGAGCTGGCCGGCGCCGCGCTGTGGCTCCTTGCGATCGTGATCGCGGGATGGGCGCAGTTGCTGTTCCGCCGCCAGCGCACCACGACGACGCCCGGGGAAATTTCCGCGGCATTTGTGACCGAAGGCCCTTACCGATGGAGCCGCAACCCGATGTATGTTGGCATCCTGCTCGCCTACATCGGCGAGGCGTGCGTGCTGGCGCAGATCGCGCCGTTGGCGACCCTGGTGCTGGCGGTGGCGTATCTGCGGGGAGTGGTGGTTCCACTTGAGGAATCGCGGCTAAGCGAAACCTTCGGCCAGCCTTACGCGCAGTACCGGTCCCGCGTGCGGCGCTGGCTCTGACCCGGCCGTAGCCGGCGGCGATTTCGCCGCCGGCTGCACGGGCCCGGCGCCGGCGCCGGTGCCGGCGCCGGTTGGAGGGGCCGTTCGCGGCAACTTGGAGACGCCTTGAGCGCCAGCACGCGTCCGTTGCCGGCCATCGGCGCGTCTGTCCGGCGCAAGCCCGCCGAAGCGCATGGCTTCCGCGCACCCTCTAGACATCGACGCCCGCCCGCCCGGGCCAGCATCCGTGTGCCCGGAGTTCGCGCCCACCCGCTTGCGGTCAGGATCTCGCATTTGATATGGTCCACATACATAGAGAGCTTGGTATGGCAACAGCCAGAGATCGCTTGCGAGGTACGCTCGACCTGCTGATTCTGAAGACGCTTGCCGTGCGCGGCGCCTCGCACGGCTACGCCATCGCCGTTCATATTGACTGCGTTTCCGATGCGCTGCTGCGCACCGAGGAGGGTTCGCTTTATCCCGCGTTGCACCGGCTGGAGCAGGAGGGACTAATCCAGGGCGAGTGGCGGATGTCGGAAGCGAATCGCCGCGCGCGTTTCTATCAGCTTCGCCCGAAGGGCCGGAAAAGTTTGGCGGAGGAAGAGCAACAATGGCGGCGCCTGGTGGCGGGCGTGGCCAACGTGCTGGCGCAGGGGGCCTAATCATGGGCTTTTGGCGCAGATTCGTCCGGACGCTGCACCCCGGATCGAATAACCAGGAAGTCGCCGAAGAACTGCGGCACCACCTTGCCATGCGCGAACGCGAAGGCATGCCGCCGCGCGAGGCGCGGCGGCGCTTCGGATCGCCCGAGCGCCTCGCCGCCGAAGTGCACGATCGTGATGTGCTGGCCTGGTTGGAATCCTGGCTGCAGGATCTGCGCCACGCGGCCCGCATGCTGCGCCGCAGCCCCGGCTTTACGCTGGTCATGGTCATCTCGCTGGCGATTGGTATCGGCGCCAACGCGGCGATTTTCAGCCTGGTCAACACCGTGCTGCTAAGGACGCTGCCGGTGCCGAACCCACAACAGGTCGAATTGCTCGGACAGGCCGGCGGCCAGTTCCGTGTCCACTTGCTTTCCTACCCGGTGGTGCGGCAAATCGCTGCCGCGGGCCGACCGGTAGCTGTGCGCGTGGGCGCGGCCAGCGCCACCGACCCGGTTTCCCTGGGGCCAGCGTCCAGCGCCCAAAAGGTGCCCGTGCAACTGGTCACTGGCGGCTATTTTTCCGGCCTCGGCCTGCGGCCTCGGCTGGGCCGTTGGATTACCCCTGCCGACGACCGCGCGCTGGGGAGTTCGCCCGTGGCTGTCATCAGCTATGGCTTTTGGCGGGCGCATTACTCCGCCGACACGCACGTGATTGGCAAGGCGGTCGAGCTGCGTGGCGTCAAACTGACCATCGTGGGCGTGGCCCCGCCCGGCTTCACCGGCTTGAGCCCGGCCGACCCCGCCGAGCTGTGGGCGCCGGTGATGATGCAGCCGGTTCTGGACGTGCAGAGCAGCAACGTGAGCGTGGATGGCGACCGCGCAAAGCCCTTTCCGCCGCAGGAGCAGATCTTCTGGCTTCAAGCGTTCGCGCGCGTTCCCAACCCAGCCATCCAACCGCAGTTGCAGACACAATGGAATCTGCTGCTGCGGCAAAGCTGGAAACGGATCGCGCCCAGTTTCCCTCCTTTCCACCTGACCATGGCGGAGGGAGGCCACGGTGGTGGCCAGCTGCGTGCGGACTATGGCGCGCCGTTGCGCCTGCTCATGGCGCTGGCTGCGCTGATGCTGCTGATCGCCATCGCCAACGTGGCCACGCTGCTGCTGGCGCGCGCGGTGCGGCGGCGCCGGGAAATCGCCATCCGCGTCGCGACGGGCATCAGCCGCCTGCGGCTGGCACGGCAGTTGGTGACCGAGGGTACCGCGCTGGCGGCGATCGCAGGCGCGGCCGCAGTGGCACTGGCCCTGTGGCTGAGCCGGTTTTTGGTGCAACTAGTGGGCGCGGGCAAATCGGCGCCGTTCCAGCCGGATTTCGACTGGCGAGTATGGGCGCTGCTGGCCGCTGTCGCGCTGGCGATTGGAGTGGTGCTGGGTCTGCTGCCTGCCTGGCAGGCTAGGCGCGGAAATCCGACTGAAGATCTGAGGTCGGAAAGTGGGCAGGCGTCGGGGAGCCGCCGCGTGCCGCTCGGGCGCTGGCTGATGGTGGCGCAGGTGGCGTTATCCATGTTGCTGGTGGCTGGAGCGCTGCTATTTGCCCGCAGCCTGGCGGGAATGTACGAGGTGAACCTGGGCTTTCAGCCGGACCACCTTCTCACCGCCAGGGTTTCCCCGCACGGCGCCCGGCTTTCGGCGGCCGCGGCCATCCCGGTCGAGCACGAGATATTGGAGCGCGTCCGCGCTATCCCCGGCGTCACCGCCGCCGCGCTGGACCTGAATGGCCTCGACACCGGCTCGACTGAAACCAGTGGGGTTTTCTTCCCGGATCGTTCCACCGCCGGGAAGACCCTGGCCTCAGAGGAGGATACCGTCTCGCGGCGGTTCTTCTCGACCATCGGTACGCCCGTGCTGCGTGGCCGCGGCTTCGCTACAACCGACACCGCTCACTCGCCCACCGTCGCGGTCATCAATCAGGCGTTTGCCCGCGCTTACTACCCCGGCCGCGATCCCGTCGGCCAGACGTTCGGTTACGATCCCAATCACACCCGCCAGTTCCGCGTCATCGGAGTCGCTGCCGATGCCCGCAACGTCAGCCCGGACCGGGCGGCCCAGCCGATGTTTTTCCGGCTGGCGGGGCAATCCGACCACATTCCGCTGCGCGTGGTTATACGGACTGCGGGCCCGTCGCTCGCCACCGCCGCGGCGTTGCGGGCCGCGATTCGCGCGGCCGATGTGCGCGTACACGTGGTCTCGATTAGCAGCGCCCGCGAGCGCGTGGATGGCCTGTTGAGCCGCGAGCGGCTGCTGGCACAGCTCAGTGGTGGCTTTGGTTTGCTAGCGCTGCTTCTCGCCTGTCTCGGCGTTTACGGCGTTATGGGCTATGCCGTGGCGGCGCGACGGGGCGAGTTCGGTCTGCGCATGGCGCTGGGAGCGCGGCCTGGCCAAGTACTCGGCCTGGTGCTGGCAGAGACCGCGCGCCTGCTGGCGTTGGGTGCGGTCATCGGCCTGGGGTTGGCACTGGCGCTACATCGCTTGGTGCAGCCGTTGCTGCCGGGCGCCAGCGCTACCGACCCGCTAGTACTGACCGCAGCGTTTGTCGCGATGATCATCTTGCCCCTCATCGCCGCGCTGGTGCCCGCCGGTCGCGCCGCCCGGGTCGATCCCGCTATCGCCATGCGCTGCGAATGACGGCAGCCGTCCTGGGCAGGGTTTCGTGAACTCGCCATCAGTTCGCCATCAACACCCGGCGATTGGGACCGTGCCAGGCCGCCGCGGCGGGCAGTACTGGCGCGGGGAGCGCAGTGGGCGGCTACCCAGGGTCGCGTCTGCTCGTGGCAGCTCGGAGACGCCCCGAGCGCCAGCGGGCGTCCGCTGCCGGCCGTCGAAGCCTAGCCGCAGCGACCCCGGGGTCCCCAAAGCGCAGCGGCGCGCTTTGGGGTGGGACCAGCGGCAGCGTCCAGAATAGGGCGGCTGAGCCGCGGCCAGCGCTAACGGACGCGATGCAGGGTCATGGAGAAAAAGCGCCGCCAGGTCTGGCCATCGCGCGACATCTCTCCGACCTCGGACCAGCGGCCCTGGCGGTCGAGATGAAAGGTGAAGCGGAATCGCCCC
>JBOGKW010000171.1:0-7528 GCA_050746205.1 Terriglobales bacterium
CTCGGTGTAGTCACCCAAGCCTTCGAACCAGCGGCAGCCGGATATGCCCAGCTTGTACAGGAACCGCCAGTTGCGGACCGCGACGTTGGCCATGAGGCAGGGCGAGCGGTAGAACTGGGCATAGGCGCCGCGCTGGGCCGCGGGCAGATCGCGGATGATGTGGCGCGTCGTCCAGCAGCCGCCGGCGGCAACCACCGCGCGGGCGCGCAGCTTGTAGACTTGCCCTCCGCGCGTGTAGCCGATGGTCACCGTGGCGGCGTGTTCGGCCGGTCCATCATGCCGCACCCAGACGGCGGTCGCGCCTAGGCGGATGCGGGCGGGGGCGTCGGTCGAGGGCGCCGGGTCCAGCGCGGCGAAGTTGATGCGGCGGCGCGTCACGCTTTCCACCGTGGCCGGACCGGGAATCGCCGCCGGGATCAGCGCCTTCGTGATCAGGCGGGCGAAACCGGTGTTGCCGCCGGGAAACATCTGGCCGCTGTTGCGGCCAGGTGTCGGCAGCGCATGCAGCGAGTCCGGAGCGTAATGGCAATAGGCCGACAGTACGTCCGGCCCCAGCCCATAACCGCCGCCGGTCACCGGAGAAAGGAACTGCCGGATGGTTTCCCGCCCGATGCCGTGCACGCGCATGATCATCTCTTCTTGGGTGATCGCGTCCAGTTGCCGCGAGATCGCATCGCCGGGAACCTGCGGCCGCGGTTGCCGGTGCGCCAGCGGCCCGAACCGCCAGCGCAGCAGATCTTGCCGCGCCTCCGGCGCGATGGGCGCCCCGGCCAGCTTTTGGCCCCACGGGTCCACCAGCCACAGCCCCGGATTCTGGCCGAATTTGCCGCCGAAATAAAAGCCGTACTGCGGCCCCTCGGCGCCCACCTGGTCGTAGGGAGTTTGGCTCAGCGGCATGGCCGGGCCCGGACCGTCCCAGGTTTGATAGTCCAGCCAGAAATTTTCCAGGCCGATGGACCGGTAAAAGTGCGCGATGAAGCTATACGGATAGGGCACGGGGAAAAACGCCGACCCTTGGTGCCCGATCAGCCGCTGGCCATCCACCAGAAACTCATTGCGCTTGGCCTCGCCGCCGAAGACGGGATGATTCTCCAGCACCAGGCAGCGCAGGCCGGGCGCCTCGCGGTGGAAAAACAGCGCCGCCGCCAGACCGCTAATGCCGCCGCCGATGACCACCAGGTCATAGATTTCATTCGTATCCTGCGTCGTGGCGGGCAGCTCCGGGAAGTCGTGGTCCCGAATCTGGTGTCCCGCTTGCATTACCGTCTCCGTGTTGCCGTTCGAATCGCGGTAATCGCCGACGCCGCCGTAACCGGTCCAATCCGCGCCTTGCGCGAACAAATGCTGCGGGGCGGCGGCGTGGAGCAGCGCGCCGCCGGTGGCCAGCAGGCTGGCGTTGAGGAAGTCGCGGCGCTGGATCGGCTGGTCCAGGCCGAGGGCGTCATCGCCGGGTTCGGAGCGCGGGGGGTCGGGTGGAGAGTTTTTGGCCATCTCAGGCGGGAGTATATCGCGGACCGATAGTAGGCTGAGGCCATGGTGGAAATCAGCCTATGCCCCGAGGGCGCAACCATCGGCCCGGCACGGCTGGAAATCGTCGTCGGCGACATCGCGCGGCAGCCGGAAATGGACGCGGTGGTCAATGCGGCCAATGCCAGCCTCCTGCCGGGCGCCGGCGTCGCCGGCGCCATCCACCGTGCCGCCGGGCCGGGGCTCTATGCCGAGTGCCGGCCCTTGGCGCCCATCCGCACCGGACAGGCGGTGATCACCGGCGCGCACCAATTGCCGAACCGCTGGGTGATCCACTGTCTGGGGCCGGTCTATGGCCTGGACCAACCGGCGGCGGAATTGCTCGCTTCGTGCTACCGCCAGGCGCTGCGTCTGGCGCAGGCGCATGGCGCCGCGGCGATCGCGTTTCCCGCCATCTCCACGGGAGTCTTTGGTTATCCCAAGGCGGAAGCCGCCGAGGTGGCGCTGGACGCGGTGCTCGGTTTGTTCCCGCTGCCGGGCATCCAGCGGGTGCGATTCGTTCTATTCACGCCCGCCGAGCGCGACTTGTACCGGCGGGTGCTGGACGCGCGTGCGTAGCGGGCGTGCCCGACCCGCCGCTACACACGGGGGCCGCCTGGGCTGCCGGGCGGCGGGAACCGGCAGGCGGGACGGCCGCCCGCCCCGCTCTCGTAGGCCGGCGGCGGGCAGCTGTTCCGCCTGCCCGACCCGCGTGGACCCCGGCGCTGCATTGACGGCGGGTAAAATTGAAACTGATCCTCCATGATTGTCCCGTTCGTTCGCGACTTCCTGTTGGAGCTGGCACGGCGGCCGGCGCTGGACGCCGCGGTGGCGGCGATTTCGGCCGGGCAGCGGCCGACGATCGAGGGGCTGACCTCGGAAGCGCAGGCGCTGGCCGCGGTGCTGGTGGCCCGCCGGCTGGAGCGGCCGTTGATTCTGCTGACCGCCGACGCCGCCGCCGCGGACGCCGCCTGGGCGGCGGTGGAGACGTTCCGCCGTTGCACCGAAAAGAAGCCGGAAGAACCGGCGCTCCTGCTGCCCGCCTTCGACATTGATCCCTACCAGGGTCTGTCGCCGCACGAGGAGATCTTGGAGCGGCGGGCCCTGGCCTTATGGAAGGCCACGCAAGGACTACCTTTCCTGCTGGCGCCCGCGGCTGCCGCCGCCGCCAAGCTGGCGCCGCCGTCGCACTACCGCCATTTGGCTCGGGTGCTGCGCCAGGGCGGCTTGCTGGACTTGGAGGGGCTGGCCGAGCACTTAGTCGAGTGCGGCTACCGCCGCGTCGATCCGGTGGAATCGGCCGGCCAGTTTTCGATTCGCGGCGGCTTGGTGGATGTCTTCAGCCCGGAGGCTGAGCACCCGGTCCGCATCGAGCTGTTCGGCGATGAAATTGAATCGCTGCGCGAGTTCCATCCCGAGACGCAGCGTTCCTTGCGGCCCTTGACCCACACCGTCCTGCTGCCGCTGACGTCCGTGCCGCTAACCGCCGAGCGGCGGGAGTGGCTGGGCCTGGGCCCGAGTGAGGCGCCGCCGCCGGGCTGGGAGTTTCTGGCGCCGGCCCGGGAGAACTTCCACCATTCTCTCTTTGATCTGGCGCCGGAGGCGATGGTGCTGGTGCTGGAGCCGGAGGCGGTGGCGCGGCGGATGGCCAAGGACTGGGAGCACCTCCAGACCCGCTACGCCGCCCACCCGGATAGCCGGGCGCTCGCGCCGGCGCCTGAGGCGCTGTGTTTTTCCCCCGCGGAGTTTGCCGCCTTGCTCGCCGCGCTGCCCGGTGCCGGGCTCAGCGAGCTGCGCCTCGCCCGGCCTCAGGGCCCGGCAGCGCTGGAATGGCGCTCGCGGCCGGTCGCCTCCGCCGGCGGCCTGCCCCGGCTGGTCGAAGACCTGCGGGCGGCGCGAGCCGCGGGCGAGCAACGCGTCTTGGTCGCCGCCAACCTGGGCGAAGTCGAACGGCTGGCCGACGTGTTTCGCGAGTACGAGGTGCCGTTCCAGTTGGGCGTGCGCCCGGACCGGGGCGAGGACTTCCTAGCGGAAAAGTCCTATTATTCCGCCGAACTGCCCACCTTGGTTCTGCTCGCGGGCGGGCTGGCGCGGGGCTTTGCCCTGCCCGACGAGGGACTGGCGTTTTACGGCCATGGCGACATCTTTCCCGGCGAGGAGGCGCCCTGGGCGGCAGCCCCACGCCGGCCCTCCGGGGCGCGGGCGGCGACCTTCCTCGGCGATTTCCGCGACCTGACCGCGGGCGACTACGTGGTGCACGTCGAGCATGGCATCGGCCGCTATCTCGGCCTGAAGACGCTGGGCGGGGAGGCCGCCTCCGGCGTGCCCGGCGCCGAGTTCATGATCCTCGAGTACGCCGAGGGCGCCAAGCTCTATGTCCCGCTGACCCGGCTCGACCTGGTGCAGAAGTACCGCTCGGCGGCGGCCGTGGGCGAGGACGGCGCCGGTCATCCCGTCCTGGACCGCCTGGGCGGCGCGCAGTGGCAGCAGCGCAAGGCGCGCGTCAAGAAGGCCATGCAGGAAATGGCCGATGAACTGCTCAAGCTCTACGCCGCCCGCCAGGCGGTGCGGGTCGCCCCCTGCGCCCCCGACGACCATTGGCAGCGCGCCTTCGACGATGCCTTTCCCTTCACCGAAACCGAGGACCAGGCGCGCGCCATCCAGGACCTGCGTCAGGATTTGGCCCAACCCCGCCCCATGGACCGGCTGCTGGTCGGCGACGTCGGCTACGGCAAGACCGAGGTGGCGATGCGGGCCGCCTTCCGCATGGTCAACGAGAACCGCCAAGTCGCGGTGCTGGCGCCGACGACCGTGCTGGCCTTCCAACATTTTCAAACCTTTCGCCAGCGCTTCGCCGCCTTCCCGGTGGTCATCGAGATGCTCAGCCGCTTCCGCACCTCGGCCGAGCAGAAGGAGACGCTGCGGCGGCTGGCCGACGGAAAGGTGGATATCGTGGTCGGCACCCACCGGCTGCTGTCCAAGGACGTCACGTTTCAGCACCTGGGCCTGGTGGTGGTGGATGAGGAGCAGCGCTTCGGTGTCCGCCACAAGGAGCGGCTGAAGCAGATGAAGCGGGAAGTGCACGTGCTGGCCATGTCCGCCACGCCCATCCCGCGCACCCTCAACATGTCCCTCGGCGGCCTCCGCGATATGTCGGTTATCGAGACCCCGCCCAAGGACCGTCTCGCCATCCAGACCGTCGTGGCCCCCTGGAACGAGGATCTGGTGCGGGCGGCCCTGGAGGCGGAGCTGAGCCGTGGCGGGCAAGTGTACTTCGTGCAGAACCGCGTCGAGACGATCTGGGAAATCGCCGCGCTACTGCAAACGCTGGCGCCGGCGGCGCGCATCGCCGTCGGCCACGGGCAGATGGAGGAGCGCGAGCTGGAAAAGGTGATGCTCCGCTTCATCCGCCATGAGACCGACGTGCTCGTCTCCACCACCATCATCGAGAACGGCCTGGACATTCCCCTGGCCAACACCATCCTGGTCAACCGCGCGGACCGCCTGGGCTTGAGCGAGCTGTATCAGTTGCGTGGCCGCGTCGGCCGCTCCAACCGCCGCGCCTACGCCTACCTGCTCATCCCCGCGCAGGCGGAGATCACCCCCATCGCCCGCAAGCGCCTGGCCGCCATGCGGGAGTTTAGCGACCTGGGCGCGGGTTTCAAGATTGCCGCCCTGGACCTGGAACTGCGCGGCGCCGGCAACCTGCTCGGCGGCGAGCAGAGCGGGCACATGGAGGCGGTGGGCTTCGATCTCTATGTGCAAATGCTGGAGCAGACGGTGCGCGAGTTGAAGGGCGAGGAGGTGGGCGGCGCGATCGAGCCGCAGATCCAACTGGGCCTGGAGGTGCGCATCCCGCACGACTACATCGCCGAGGAAAGCCAGCGCCTGCGCATGTACAAGCGCTTGGCCACCGCCGAGGAGCCGCGGCAACGCGAGGACGCCGAGCGGGAGTTGCGCGACCGCTATGGACCGCCGCCGGGGGCGGTGCGTAACCTGCTGGAGTACGCCGCCCTCAAGGCGGGCTGCCGCCGCTGCGGCATAGAACTGCTGGAGCGCAAGCGGGATCGCCTCAGCGCCCGCTTCGCCGCCGCGGGCGGCGGGGCCCAGAAGCTGGACCCGCGGCGTTTGGCCGAAATCGCCGCGCAGACGCCGGGGGCGCGCCTGACGCCGCAGGGCGTGCTCACCCTGCCGGTGCACGGCGCCTCGCCGGAGTTTTTTCTGCGCGCGGCGCAGGAACTGCTGGCCCAACTGGAGACCGCGCCCGCCGCCGCCGGCTAGGCGGAGCGCCACCGCCAGGACACCGGCGGCATGGCGCGGATCCCGCCCGCGCCAGGAAGTCATCCCTTGGCCCTGCGTGCCTCGTGGGGCAAGGTTCCCGCCTTGTGGGCCGTCGCCTCCGGGCAGCTGCGGTGGCGCCTGGCCGCGGGGGCAGTGCCGCCGGACGGCAAAATGCAAAACGTGACATTTGGCCGGGGGGCCTCGGAGCCAAGCCCTTTGCCATCAGCCGAGCCGAACCGAATTGGTTACCAAAAGCCTGTCACGTCCCAACGGCCACCTGGGTGACGGACGAAGGAGCCAACGCGCGCCGGCGGCCGCCGCTCAGCCAATGCGCCCGCGCAGCACGGTGACCGAGGCTGGAGGTAGACGATAGGCGACGGCGGGGCCGCCCGGCATCGCGCGAACCACCGGCGGTAGATCCGGGTCGGCATGGGCGTGGGGTCCGTCGCCGTGCCAGACATATTGCTTTTTTCCGAACGTCGCCATCCGCACTGGCCCGCGGAATGCCGCCCTGCCGCCGGTCGGCAGCGCAAAGACGGCGCGCACGTCGTGGCTGTTGTCCGGGTCCTTATTGACGATCATCAGCGCCCATTCGCCGCCGGGCTGGCGCACCGCGTAGGTCGTCAGCAGATGGTGGCCGGCGGCGTCGGTCGCCGTGCCGTCGGCGGCGTACATCCGGTGCTGGCCGGCGCCGTGCCGCACCCACTCGTCATTGATGAGGCGGCTGGCATAATACTCGGCCGTATAGCCGGTGATCTTGAAGTTGCGATCGCAGACGAAGTTGCTCCATGTGGCCCAGCCGTGGCAGCCGCGGTTCGGCGGCTGCGGCTGGATGGGCGAGTGATAGTAGGCGCTGCCGCCGTACTGGAAAAAGGACCCGACACTGTCGGCCAGCCACAGGCCGGAAAAGATGCCCGACATGTATTCGGTCATGTTCCAGCTGAGGTTGCTCTCGGTGATCATCATCGGGATCCCGGCCGGCAGGCCGTCGTCGCGCATCGCTTGCAGGCAACTGCGGGTCAGCGCCGGCTCCCGAAACAGATCGGCCCAAGTGATCGAGCAGGGGTCGAAGGGGTAGTGCTCGAAGGACACGAAAGCCAGATCCCGCATGCGCCCGTGGGCGCGCAAATAATCCAAAAAGCGGTTGAACCAGGAACTGCGACCGAGCGCGTCGGGCCAAACGGTGATGTCCTGGTTGACGCCCTGGAACACCGGCCCGCCCAGCGGCAGCCCGGGCCAGACGCGGTGAATCGCCCGCGCCACCTGCATGTATAGCGCGGCGTAATCCTCCGGCAGGGCATACTGGCCGTCGCACTCCTCGCCCATCTCGATGTGGCCCACCGCGTAGCCGCGGGCATGCAGATAGCCCGCCTGCGCGGCGGCGTCCTCCGGCGTGCTGAAAAGCACCGCGACCGGAATCATGGCCGGCAGATGGTTGGTGATGCCGCTGGTGAAGAACAGGTCCATGCCGGTCTGGTCGCGGCGGCTTTCCCGATCGCTGGCGCGATGCCAGCTGTCCGTGGAGGAGGCGTAGGTGACGGACTGGTTTTGGTCCGGACTGTGGGTCAGGTAATCCAGGAAGCTGCCGTCGGGATTGATGAGGCCGGCGCGAAGTTGGTGGATGGCGTAACCGCAGCGATCGCGTGGGTCGCCATTCGGGTTCGCGTCCGGGCAGGGAAGGCCGGAGGATTCGGTCATGACGATGCGCAGCCAGCGCACCGGTAGCGGCTCGGCGATCAGG
>JBOGKW010000172.1:0-7415 GCA_050746205.1 Terriglobales bacterium
GGGGGCATCGCGGCGCGGGCGCAGGATGAGCGGATCGCGCTGGCGCACGGCTTGGTGGGGCAGGAAACGGTGGGCGCCGGCGGTTGCGCCGGGGCGCTGCGCAATTTGCGCGCCATGCTGGGCTACGGGCGGATGGCGCGGCAGCGGGCGCCGGAGGCGACGATCGTCAACTTCACCAATCCGGTGGGCATCGTCTCCGAGGCGATGTTGCGCCTGGGGGCGCGCATCGTGGGCGTCTGCGACACTCCGCTGGAGACCTTCGAACAGATCGCCCGTGCCCTGGGCCGCGACCCATTCACGCTGTGGTTTGATTATCTGGGCCTGAATCATCTGGGCTGGATCCGCGCCATTCGCGAGGGCGGGCCGGGGGGGGCCGACCTGCTGCCCGAGTTGCTGCGTGACGCGGAGCGGCTGCGCCGCTGCTACCGGCACGGGCTGTTCCCGCCGGAGTTCTTGCAGTCCCTAGGCGTGCTGCCCACCGAATACCTGTACTTTTACTATTTCAGCGCGCTGGCACGGCAAAACACCGAGCACAGCCAAACCTCGCGCGGAGCGGCCATCGAGGGGCTCAATCAGGAGCTGTTCCGCCAACTGGCCGGAGCGCCGGAGGCCCGGCTCATCGCCATCTATGAGGATTACCTGCGCCGGCGCAACGCCAGCTACTTCAGCATCGAGGCGACCGGTGGCCAGAGGCGCGAGGACGACCGGCCGCTGTACTCACGGTTCTCCGGCTACGAGCGCATCGCCGTGCTGCTGTTGACCGCCCTGGTGGCGGAGCGGCCCATGGCGGTGCCCCTCACGGTGCGCAACGATGCGGGCGGGATGGTGGCGTTAACGGATTTGGAGCCCAGCGACGCGGTCGAACTGCCCTGCCAAGTGTCGCGCTACGGCATCGAGCCGGCCCGCCCTGGCGCCGCGCCGGAGGCGGTGCGCGGGCTGCTATTGCGAGTGAAACGCTATGAGCGGCTAGTAGCGGAGGCGGCGCTCAGTGGGCGGCGGGAACTGGCGCTCGAGGCGCTGGAGGTGAACCCGCTGGTGGGGCGGCAGGCGGCAGCGCCGGTGCTGGCGGCCTATGAGGCGACGTTCGGCGCGGCGCTGGGGCTAGGCAACGCCAGCGCCTCCGCCGGAGCGCCCGAGGGCGGCTCCAACGCGGCGATGACGCCACTCAGATAGGCGTGGCTGGCCACCATGTTGGCTTGGGCGTCCTCCCGCCCGAACTTCACGTCCTGCTCCACCACCAGCCAGCCGGCGTAGCCCGCCGCCCGCAAGCTCTCGAAGAACTCGGGAAAATAGATGCAGCCCTGGCCCACTGGAGTGAACACCCCCGCGGCCACGGCGCCGGGGAAATCCAGCTGCTGCCGCCGGGCCCGGGCCAAGGCCTGAGGGCTAATGTCCTTGATGTGCACGTAGCGCAACCGGGAGCGGTATTTGCGCGCCTCCTCGGCGGGATCCCCGCCGCCATAGACGCAGTGCCCGGTGTCCAGGCAAAGCCCGATCCGGGTGGCGGCGAGGGCCTCGAATAGGCGCTCGGTCTCGGCCGGCGTTTCCACATAGGTGCCGGCATGGGGATGGAAGACCACGCTCAGCCCGAACTCCGCCGCGGCGTCTTCCACCTCGGCGGCCAGCCGGCCCACGCTGCGCCAATCGGCCGCCCGCAGCGAGGCGCTCCCGTCCACCGGGATGCGGCCGGCCAGCTGCGAGCGCCGCGGCGACTGGGCATCGGCAATGACGATCATCGTGGCGCCCACCGCGGCCAGCAGCCGGGACACCCGCCGCACCTGCGCCAGAACCGCCGCCGCGGCCTCCGCATCGCAGAGGGGAACGGGTACAAAGGCGGAAAGCAGGGCCATGCGCCGGCGTTCCAAGGCCGACCGCAGGCGCACCGGATCGGTGGGGAAGTAGCCGTAGGGGCCCAGTTCGGTGCCCTGGAAACCGGCAGCCAGCATCTGGTCCAGCACCGGCTCAAAGGGCTGGAGCCAGCCGGCGTCGGGGTGATCTTGCACCCCCCAACTGACCGGGGCGGCGCCCAGGTGAAATCCGGGTGGGGCCAAGGCGTTCATGGCGTCGCCACCGCTTCGGCGGCCAGATGCACGCGTTCCCCGCTCTGGGCGCCGGCGTAGACGGCCTCGATGAGCTGCACCACGCGCAGGCCATCGTCCGGCGTTACCGGGGCCGGGCTACGCCCCTCCAGCGCATCCACGAACCGCCGGTCCTCCTCGGTGTAGCCCCAGCGTTCATTGCGCGTCAGCTGGCTGTAATCAAGCGTGGTGGTCGGGCCGTCGAGCGCGGTGGTGTAGGCGATGCGCTCCATCTCGAAGGTCTCGTAGGCGGCGTGAGGGCCGAAGACCTCGAACCGCTCGAAGGGGAAATGCCACGTGGCGTGGCCGTAGGTGGTCATGGTGGCGTGGGCACCACTGGCGAAGTTCAGCAGCAGGGAAAAGTCGTCCCATTCGCCATGCTCGTGGGCCCGCGCAAGCACCTGAACCCAGCGCACCTCGCCGAAGAAAAAGCGCATCAGATCGAACATGTGCACCGGGGTCTCATAGAGAAACCCGCCGGTCAGGCGGGAGTCCCACACCCAGGGCGGCCGCAGCAACTCGCCGCGGTTCATGCGGGCGTGGATGGACCGAGGCTGGAGGCGGCCGGTCTCGATGGCTTGTTTCAGGAACTGGTAGACCGGGGCGAAGCGGCGGTTGTGGCCCACCTGGAAGGTGACTCGGGCCCGGGCCGCGGCCTCCTGCACCCGCCGGGCGTCCTCGAGGCGGATGGCGAAGGGCTTTTCGCAAAACACGTGCCGCCCGGCGGCCAGCGCGGCCAGAGCCAACTCCACATGGGTGGTATTGGGGGTGCAGATATACACCGCCTGGCTTTCCGTGAGCAACGCCGCGAGGCTTGGGCGGGCGGGGCAGCCGAAGCGGCGGGCGAACGCCTCGGCGCGTCCCGCTGCGGTATCGAAGACGCCGGAGAGGCGGACTCTGGGGTCGGCGGCGAGCAGGCCGGCATGCAAGGTGGCGACTTCACCGGCGCCGATCAGACCGATGGCAAAGGGCATGGCAAGCAACCAAAACGATTCGATCTTGAGTATAGCGAAAAAGGCCGCCGGCCGGGACGAAAAAGCCGTGCTGGCGGTGCCCGCATGCGCACTGGCCCAAAGTGCAGGGGCGCCGCGGCCTGGGGCGCACGGCATGGGTGTTGGTGGCGTGGGGGCGGCCATGCTAACGTAGGCGATACGTTTCGGCATGGTCCGAAGTCCGGAGGCGCACCACGATGCAGGCAGCCCCACAAAAGGCGGAGCGGTTGCGCAACTGGATCGGCGGGCAATGGGTCTCGGCCGAGATGCCACACCAGGAGGTGATCAATCCGGCGACGGCGGAGATCTTGGCGGAAGCACCGCTGTCCGGGCCCGCCGAGGTGGGGCGGGCGGTCGAGGCGGCCGTGGCGGCCTACCCGGAGTGGCGGCGCACCCCGGTGGGCGACCGCATCCAGTTTCTGTTTCGGCTGAAGCAACTGCTGGAAGCGCACCTGGACGAGCTGGCGCGCGGCATCACCCAGGAATGCGGCAAGACCTATGCGGAGTCAGTGGGCGAGTTGCGCCGCGGCATCGAAAACGTCGAGATGGCGGCGGCCATGCCGCTCCTGATGCAGGGCTATAACAGCGAGGACATCGCCCGTGGCATTGACGAGATCATGATCCGCCAGTCGCTGGGGGTGGTGGCGGCGATCACGCCGTTCAATTTCCCGGCGATGATTCCGCTGTGGTTTCTGCCTTACGCCATCGCTTGCGGCAACGCCTTCATCCTCAAGCCCTCGGAGCGGGCCCCCATCACCGCGGGAAAGCTCGCGGCGCTGATCGGCGAGACCGGGCTGCCCGCAGGCATTGTCTCGGTCGTGCACGGCGGCAAGGCGGCGGTGGACGCGCTGCTGGATCATCCGTTAGTGCGCGCCATTAGCTTTGTCGGCTCGACGGCGGTGGCGCGCTACGTGTATGGCCGCGCCACGGCGCAGGGCAAGCGCGCCCAGTGCCAGGGAGGCGCGAAGAATCCCATGGTGGTATTGCCCGACGCCGATCTAGAGATGACCACCCACGTGGTGGCCGACTCCGCCTTCGGCTGCGCGGGGCAGCGTTGCCTGGCCGCGTCCGTCGTGCTGGCGGTGGGCGAGGCCGGCCACACGTTTCCGCCGGCGCTGGCCGCGGCCGCGGCGGCGCGAAAAGTGGGCTACGGGCTGGAGGCCGGGGTGGAAACCGGTCCGGTGATCACCGCGGAGAGCCAACACCGCATTGAGGCCTTCATCGCCGAAGGCGTGCAGGAGGGCGCGCGCCCGGTCCCCGACGGGCGCCAGGCGGAGATCCCCGGCTATGAGCGGGGCTACTTTGTCCGTCCCACCGTTTTGGACGGGATCCCCGCCGCGGGCCGCATCGCGCGCACGGAGATCTTCGGCCCGGTGGTGAGCGTCATTCCCGCCGCCACCCTGGAGGAGGCCATCGCTTTCGTCAACCAGCAGGCCTACGGCAACATGGCCTGCCTGTTCACGCAGAGCGGGGCGGCGGCGCGGCAGTTCCGGCACCAAGCCACGGCCGGCAACATCGGCATCAACTTAGGCGTGGCGGCGCCGATGGCGTATTTCCCCTTCACCGGATGGAAGGATAGCTTTTTCGGCGATCTTCACGCCCAGGGGCGGGACGCGGTGGATTTCTATACCGACAAGAAAGTCGTAGTGGAACGCTGGCCCAAGGAATGGAGCCGCCGATTTTAGACGGCCGCGCGAGCGGCGCAGTCCGGTATCATGGCCCGATCCATGGATCCCTCCGCCGCGGATTCGCCCTCCCAGCCCGCCCCGGGCGCCGCGCCACCGACCTTAGCCGGGGCAACCGAATTAGTGCGGGGCATGGGCCTGCTGCAGGCCACCGCCGCCAACATGCTCAACATGATCGGCATTGGGCCGTTCATTACGTTGGGCGTGATCCTGGGCTACATGGGCGGGCCCCAGGCGATGCTGGGCTGGCTGCTCGGGGCGGTCTTGTCGGTTTGCGACGGGCTGGTCTATGCCGAACTGGGCGCGGCGCTGCCCGGGGCGGGAGGCGCCTTTGTCTACTTCCGCGAGGCCTTCAATCCGGCGAGTTGGGGCCTGCTGGTCTCCTTTTTGTTTCTCTGGGAGATGCTGTTTTCCGGCCCGCTGGGCATGGCCGCCGCTTGCGTGGGTTTCGGCGACTACGCGCAGTACCTGCTACCGGGCATGGGCCATACCGGGGTGACGCTGCTGGCGATGGCGGTCGCGGTGGCCATCACCGTCCTGTTGTACCGCCCCATCACCAGCGTCGGCCGCCTCAGCGTTTGGCTGCTGGGGCTGGTGCTGGCCGCCATTGGCTGGGTTGTGGTGGCCGGCGTGCTGCACATGAGCCTGCACCAGGCGTTCGCCTTTCCTCCCGGGGCGTTCCGGCTGGACGGTGCGTTCTTCGCCGGGCTGTCGAGCGCCACGCTGTTTGCGCTGTATAACTACGGTGGCTACAACAACGTCACCTATCTCGGGGCGGAGGTACGCCAGCCGGGCAAGAACATCCCGCGGGCCATTGTCGTTTCCATCCTGGTCGTGGCCGCGCTGTATTTGCTGATGAGCATCAGCGTGGTGGGGGTGATGCCCTGGCGGGAGGCGGTCAGCTCCAACGCCGTGATCTCCGACTTCATCGGCCGCCTGTATGGCAGGGGCGCCGCCGACCTGATGACCGGGTTGGTGCTGCTGGCGACCTTCGGCGGCATCTTTGCCCTCAGTTTGGGATATTCGCGCATCCTGTTCGCCGCCGGAGACGCGGGGCAGTTTTTCCGGATTTTCGGACGGGTGCACCGCACCGGGCGCTTCCCCACCGTCGCGCTGTTGGCGATCAACGGCGCGGCGCTGGTGCTTTGCTGGCTGCCGATCGGCCCCTTGATCCAGGCGCAGATGATCGTCCAGATTGTCTTCCAGTTCATCCCGCAGATCCTGGCCATTTACGCCATCCGGCGCTTCCGTCCCGGCATCGCCCGTCCGTTCCGCATGTGGCTGTATCCGTTGCCGGCGCTGCTGGCGTTGGGTGGTTGGATCTATGTGGCCTCCAGCCCGGCGCAGTTGCGCTATCTGGGGGCGACGGTGCTGCTGGCCGTGGGCGGGGTTGGCGCCTATGGGTTGTGGGCCTGGCAGCGCCAGCAATGGCCGCTGGCCGCGGCTGGACGGGACCAGGCAGCGGGGGCAAAATAGCACCTTGGACCCGAAGGCCGCATCGTCGCGCAACGCCGCCCGGCGGGCCCGTCGCCCGCAGCACGCCACCATTCGGGACGTGGCGCATGCCGTGGGAGCCTCCATCTCCACGGTCTCCGCGGCACTGAACGGCACCGACTACGTCTCGGCCACCATGCGGGCCAAGATCGAGGCGGCCGTGCAGGAACTCCACTACCGGCCCAACGACCTGGCGCGGGGCTTGCGCCTGCGCCGCACCCACACCCTGGCTGTGGTGGTGCCGGACCTGTCAAATTCCTTTTATGCGGAGATTGTCCGCGGCATGAAGGATTACGCCGTGGCGGCGAACTACACGGTGCTGGTAGGAGACAGCCGCGAGCGCTGGGCTGAGGAGCGGCCGTTTTTGGAGATGTTGCATCGTCGGCGCGTGGACGGTGTCGTGCGGGTGCCCGCCAGCGACGGCAATGCCAGCCAGGCGGCGGCGGTGCTGGGCACGATCCCGGTGGTCTACGCCGACCGCTACCCGGAGGCCGACCATCCGGTGGCGGCCTGGGTGGGGGTGGACAACGCCCGCGCCGCCCTGGAGGCCACGCAGTATCTGATCAGCCTGGGCCACCGCCGCATCGCCATCATCAGCGGCCCGACCACGACGCGTACCGCCGCCGAGCGCGTCGAGGGCTATCAGCGGGCCCTGCGCGGCGTCGGCTCGATGCGGCGGGAATACATCCGCAATGGCGAGTTTGAGATGGCGGGCGGGGCGCGGCAGGCGATCGAGCTGCTGACCCAGCCCAAGCCGCCGACGGCGATTTTCTGCGCCAACAACACCATGACGCTGGGCGCGCTGGAGGCGATTCAGCAGCTCGGTCGCGCCTGCCCGCGGGAGATCAGCCTGCTGGGCTTCGACGACTTCGCCTGGTCCACGCTGCTGCGGCCGCGGCTGACCATGGTGCGGCAGCCGGCGCGGGAGATCGGCATGACGGCCGGCCGCATGCTGATTGACACCATCGAGGAGCGCACCCGCAACCGCGCCACGCAGACGCTGCCCACGCAGTTGATGGTGCGCGACTCCTGCGCCCCGCCGCCGCGCCCGTAGGGCCGCGGTCAGGGCGCGGCCGCTCAGCCGCCCCGTTCTGGACGCTCCCGCTGGCGCCACCCCAAAGCGCGCCGCTCCACCCCAGCATGCCGTGGTACATGCTGGGGTGGAG
>JBOGKW010000173.1:0-7381 GCA_050746205.1 Terriglobales bacterium
GGAGCGGCCGCCGGGCCGCCGCGCCCCGGGCCAGTGCGGCAGGGCGGCGAAGGCGCCGCCCCCAGCGACATGAAACACGGCCTGGGTGGGCACCCAGAGCACATTGCGCAGCACCGCGGTGGTGACAATGACGTTGGCGGTCATTCCGGCGCGCAACCCCGGCGAGTTGCCGAGCAGCGTGATCGCCGCGTCCACGTGCCGGTCCCAAGGCGGTCCGCTCATGCCGCCGAGATACAGCACCCGGCCGTGAAGGACCTGGCCGGGCAGGGCGACGAATTCGACCCTCGCGGGCTGGCCTTCGCGGAGATGGCCGACGTCCAAATCGTTGATCGTGGCCAGCACCTGCCAATTGTGGGTGTCGGGCACCTCGGCGATCAGCATGCCTGGATGCGGCGTGTCACCCACCTGCCAGTCGGGCAGCGGCATCCCGACGAAGAACATCCGCTCAGTGGTGTTGGCCAGGACCTGCACGTAGCCGCCCTGTTTGGCGCGCAAGGTCATGGCGGAGATGTTGCGGCGGGCGATCTGGGCCTGCACCTGCGCCGCCTGGACCGCTGCCTGCTGAATGGCGATGGAGGCTTCATCGGTGGCCTGCTGGCTAGGAAAGTCGTGCTGCAACTGCGCCAGCGTCGCCCGGGCGGTGCCCAACGCCAGGACGTTGGTCTCGGCGTCAATTCTGTCCAGAATCGGATTCTGCTGCACCGTCAGCTCCGCCGTGCGGACATTGTCCCGGGCGGCGATGATCCCATAGCGATCTTCTTCCTCCGTGGCGGCGGCGGTGGCCTCGGCCTGAGTCACGTTCTGCCGAGCGATGGCCAGGGTGTTTTCGGCGACCTCCAAATTGTATTGCTGCTGCGAAGTGTCGAAGGCGACCACCACCTGGCCCGGCTTGACCAGCGTGCCGGGCGGCAGCAGTTCAGTGATGCTCAACTGGCCGCCGGACACATGCGGAGCGGTGAGCTCCTCGGTGTTGCTGCCCTGGAGCGGCCCTTGGGCGTAGACGCGCATGCGGACCGTGCCGCGCTCCACGCGGGTGGTGGGAATGGCGGAGGCGGCGGGATTGGTGATCTGGTCATACCCCCATTCGGCCAGCCAAGCCAGCCCGGCGAGCACCGCCAACAGCACGATCAGCTTAATTACCAAGGGCTGCCAACGGCGCTGGCGGGCCAGCGGCGGCGGCAACACGGGGTGGGGAGCGAGAACGGCCATCGGCGCTGGTTATTTGCCGGCGGAATGGGCGGGGTTGGCCAGCGCCACGCGCGCGCCGGAAGGAATGCCGCTGACGGCGATCGAGCCAGGATTGCGGGCCAGCACCTTCACAATCTCTGGCTGAAAGCTGCCGTTGCCCTGCACATAGACCACGGGCCGGTTGTTGAGGGTGAACAGCGCCTCGGCGGGAATGCTGATGGCGTTGGGGATCTCCTGGACCACGATGCTGAGCGAGCCGTTCATGCCGGGGCGCAGTTGTGGGTTGAAGCCCGCCGGCTGACCCCAGGCATGAAAGTTGCGCTTTGGCGGCCAGCCGCCGTTGAAATCCACCTCGGTGAGTTGGGACAAGGCGACCAGGCGGCCGGCGATGGCATGCTCGGGAAGGGAATCCACGTGGATGCGGACCGGCTGGCCCACGGCCACGCGGCCGCGATCCAATTCCTTCAACTGCCCCTCCATCGCGATGCTGTGGAGGTCGGGGATTTGCGCGATCACCGCGCCGGGCCAGACGGCATCGCCGACCTGAAACGGCTGCTCCGCCATCCAGCCGCCGGAGCGGTTCATCATTAGCGTGACGATGCCGGCGCTGGGCGTGCGCAGCACCATGTGGGCGAGATATTGCCGGTCCAGATTGGTCAGGAACGCCGCTTGCGCCAACAGGCGCTTGGCGCCGGCGATCTTGGCGACGTTGGATGTGGCGTCGAGGTGGCTTCTGGCTTGCTGCACTTTCAAGGTCTCTTCGGCGGTATGGAGGGCGATTTTGGCTTCATCGCCTTGGATTTCGCCCAGGATGGAGTCCTTGATGACGGTCAGTTTGGCGGTCTGCACCGCCGCGGTGTCTTCAGCCTCGGTCAGGGCGTCGGTCTGCGCGGTGATTTTGGCTTGGGCCTCGGTCTGGCGTACCGTGGCGGTGGCCTGGTCTTGGGCGGCGAGCTTAGCTTTGTAATCGGCCTTGGTGCTGCTGGCGTCAAAGCGGACCACCGGATCACCGGGCTTGACGTGGCTGCCCGGCGCGGCCAGCCACGTGATCGTCAAGCCGGGCACGCGAGGGGCGGCCAAATTGACCGATTTGCGGGCCACGAGCGCGCCATGAGCCGTGACGATCACCAGGAACTGGCCCTGGAGCGCAACCGCGGTGGGCACCTTGCGGCTGGCGGCGTGAGCGGTGCGCGGCAGCGCCAGGCCGGCGACGGCCAGGATGGCGGCCAGAGCGCCAGCCACCGTCAACCAGGAGGAACGGCGGTGTATCCAACTCATGCCTGGGTGTCTCCGTGCGGGGTGACGAGCACCCGATCGCCCGCCTTCAGGCCCCGAGCAATGACGATATGCGTGGCGTCAAACTCGCCCAACTGCACCGCCTGCTCCCGGTGGCTGCCATCGGGCAGCACCACGGTCACATAGGCGGCGCCCTGGCGGAAATGGACGGCATCGCGCGGCACCAGGAGGCGCGGCTGGCCGGTCTGCACCTGGAGGTCCACAGCCGCGGATAGATCCGGCAAAATGCGCGGATCCGCTTTGTCCATTTTGAAGCGGGCCGCGAAGCTGCGCACCGGACTGCCCATCGGCGCCGTGGCGACTGGATCCACGGTGAGCAGATGGGCGGTGAACTTCGCCTTCGGATAGGCGTCGAGATAGACGTTGGCAGTCATATTCGGGGTCAGGACTGCGTCGTCGGCCTCGCTGATCTGCGCCTTGACCTCCATTTCCTTGGGATCGAAGATCTCCAGCAACGGATGGCGCCCGTATAAGGTGTCGCCTTCCTGTGGCGGCGCGAAGGTGCCGTTATTAAAGGAGGGCACCAGCGCCACCATGCCTGCCAGCGGAGCCCGCATCGTCATCATATTGACCGCGGCCCGATTGCGGTCCAACTCCTCGTCTTGCTGCGCCCCCTGGAGCTCCAAAATCTTCAAGGCGGCAGTGTTCGAGACCTCTTGGTCGCGGTTGGAGATTTGGAGGCTGGCCACCTGCGCCAGGTCCTCGTTGACGTCGACCTGGTCAATTTCCGCCTGGATTTGGCTCAGTACGGGCGCCTTGCGCAGCTCCAACCGCGCGGTGCCCAGCGCTCCCTCGGCGGATTCCAGGCCGGCATTGAGCGTGGCCGTGGCGCTGGCGTTCTGAGCGACCTTGTCCTGCACCTGACGCTCGAGGTCGTCGTACTGCGCGGCGGCGTTTTGTTCATCCAGCAACTCCGTGGTGCTGTCGAAGCGGGCGAGGACTTGTCCCTTTTGTACGTTGGCGCCGCTACTGATGAGGTAGGTCAGGGTCAAGGCGCCGCCGGGTCCGGGAAAATGGGGCACGCGAATGGTCAGGGACCGCAAGGCTTGCGTGGTGCCGGTAACGCGCAACTGGCGCACCAAACGGCCTGGGCGAACCGAGGCGATATAGGCCGATGCTGCGGATGGCGGAGCGGGCGCTTGAGCCCGGACGGCAATGGGGCGTTGAGCGACAAATCCAGCTATCGCCAGGATCAGCACCAGGCCGCCCAGCCAAATGAACTTACGACGCAACAATCCTCTCCCTATTGCTATGAACGTACCGCCGGCAAAAAAGCTACAACAAATTTGCTTTAGCGGGGCGAGGACCGCTCGCACCGACGCCGCAGGTCACCGCGCCATGGCGATACGTAGCCCAAAGCATGCCAAGGCGCCGAGCCGTGTGCTCTTTGGCACGCCCGCCTGCGGTCGGCGAACGCTACGCCTGTCGCGAGGCGGCCAACTAATTATACGAGATTTGGTCCCGGCGAATCCGGTGCCGCAGCACGGCGGCGGTGAACCAGGAATAGCTGGCCTCGCCGGATGCGGCTCAGCCGCCCGATTCTGGACGGCCCCGCCGCTGGCGGGGCCTGCGGCTGGGCTTCGGCGGTCGGCAACGGACGCCCGCTGGCGCGCGGGGCGTCTCGAAGCAAGGTGGGAGCCTTAGGTGGGACGTCTATCGCACTGCGCCTCGCGGCCTTTCGCGCCGGGTTTTCAGCGGCGTTGTGTGGGCGACGTCAGTCCAAACCCAGGCTGGGCCACAGAGCGCTGATGCGTTCCCGCGTGGCCGGGTCCATTTGAATCCGCTTTGGCCAGGGGCGCTGGAAGCCCTCGCTGGGCCATTTGCGGGTGGCGTCCACGCCCATCTTGGAACCAAAGTTGGGCAGCCGCGAGGCGTGATCTAGCGCGTCCACCGGTCCCAAGGTGAGCTGGATATCGCGGTCTGGATCGATATTATTGAGCGCGTGCAGTGCCACCTGCCCGGTGTCATGCACGTCCACATCCGCATCCACCACCACGACGCATTTGGTGAACATCGCTTGGCCCAAGCCCCAGATGCCGTTCATGATCTTGCGGGCGTGGCCGGGGTAGGATTTGCGGATCGAAACCAACAATAGGTTGTGAAAGACGCCCTCCAACGGCCAGTGCACGTCCACGATCTCGGGAAACTGCAGCTGCATCAAGGGCAAAAAGATGCGCCCCACGGCCTGGCCCATGTAGCCGTCTTCCATGGGCGGCGCGCCGACAATGGTGGTGGCGTAGATAGGGTCGCGGCGGTGGGTGAGGCAGGTCAGATGCACGACCGGGTACTCATCGGCGAGCGAATAGAAGCCCGTGTGGTCGCCAAACGGCCCCTCCCGGCGGCGCTCCGCCAGGTCCACGTAGCCCTCCAGCACGATCTCGGCGCTGGCTGGCACCTCCAGATCCACGGTTTGGCAGCGGACCATCTCGACGGCTTTTTGCCGCAGAAAGCCCGCCAGCATCATCTCATCCACGCCGGGAGGCGCGGGGCAAATGGCGCTGAAAGTGACGGCGGGATCGGTGCCGATGGCCACGGCCACCTCCAGGCGCCCGGCGGGAACGGTGGCGTCCCCGGCCTGCGGCGGCAGGGTGGTGGGCAGGGCGTGCGCCCGGCCAAAGATCTCCTCGGCGCCGGCGCCGGCCGCGGCGCGGATCTGCTCCCGCATGTGCTCGGCGGCATGTTTGTGGATCTGCCAATGCATGCCCAGGGTGCGGCCGTCGAAGACCTGGAGGCGGTACATGCCCACGTTGCGACGGCCGCTGCGGGGATCGCGGGTGAAGACGCAGGGCAGGGTGATGTAGCGCCCGCCGTCCTCCGGCCAGCACTGGAGAATGGGAAACTCCAGCACGGAGAAATCCTGGTGGCGGACCACTTCCTGGCAGGGCCCAGAGCGCACGGTGCGTGGGAAAAATGCCCCGGCCTCGGCCAGCAGCGGCAGCAGTTTCAGCTTGTCCAGCAGCCCGGGCGCCGGCTTCAGGTCCAAAAACTTGCGGATGCGGGCGGCGATCTCGTCCACCGCCTCGACGCCCAACGCCCGCGCCATGCGCCGCGGCGAACCGAATTGATTGATGAGCAGCGGGCGGCCGGCATAGCCCTTGGGATGTTCGAACAACAGCGCGGGACCGACGCGCTTGCTGACGCGGTCGGCGACCTCGGCGATCTCCAGCACCGGGTCCACCTCGGCGGCGATGCGCTTCAGCTCGCCCGCCGCCTCCAGAGCGGCAATGAACTCGCGGAGATCGGAGTACGCCATGGCGTTCAGGATAACGTGGAGCCCGGGGTTCCCGCCTGCCCGTTGTGCAGCGGGCCTGCTTGCCTGCGAGCTGGAGGGCGGCTCAACCGCCCTATTCCGGACGCTCCCGCTGGTCGCGACGGCTGGGCTTCGACGGCCGGCAACGGACGCCCGCTGGCGCTCCGGGCGTCTCCAAGTTGCCGCGATAGACGCTTGGGACCGTTGGGCGGAGGCTCGCACGCGCCGCCTCCCGTACCAGGCCCGGTTCTAGGCTTCCGGCTCCTTGGCCTGCTGTTTGCGGCGCGCGATGTCAGCCAGCCACTCCCGCGCCCGCGCCTCCCAGCCCTCGCCGCCGGGCTGATAATAGCGCCGGCCACGCAGATTCTCGGGCAGGCACTCCATATCCGCCACCTTGGCCTCGAGGTCGTGGGCGTACTGATAGCCGCGGCCGTAGCCCAAGCCGCGCATCAAGCCGGTGGACGCGTTGCGCAAGTGCAGCGGAACGGGCTGGGCCATCGTCTGCTCGACGTCGTCCAGCACGCGGCCATAGGCGTGATACAGCGCGTTGCTCTTGGGCGCCAGGGCCAAATAGACGCAGGCCTGCGCCAGGGCCAGGGCGCCTTCGGGCAGACCGATGAAGTGCACCGCGTCGCGCGCCGCCAGCGCCTGCTCCAGCGCCCGTGGATCAGCCAGGCCGACGTCCTCGCTGGCGAAGCGCACTAGCCGCCGCGCCACGTAGAGCGGCTCCTCGCCGCCCTCCAGCATGCGCGCCAGCCAATACAGCGCGGCGTCGGGGTCGCTGTTGCGCAGCGATTTGTGCAGCGCGGAAATCAGATTGAAGTGCTCCTCGCCGGCGGCGTCGTAGAGCAGCGTTTTGCGCTCCAGCGCCGCGTCCAGGTCGGCCGCGCCAAGGTGCAGCACTCCATCATGGGCCATGCCCGCCAGGGCCAGGACCTCGAGCGTGTTCAGCGCCACGCGGGCGTCGCCATTGGCGAAGATGGCGATGCGCGAGCCCAGCTCCGGCGCCAGCTCCAGGCGGGGCGCGGCGCCGGGCGGGAAACTGGCGGCCACGCCGCGTTCCCGATCCTCGGCCGCCCTGGCCAGCAGCGCGGTGATCTCCTCCGGCGCCAAGGCCCGCAGCACCCAGACCCGGGCGCGGGACAGGAGCGCGGAGTTCAGCTCGAAGCTGGGGTTTTCCGTCGTGGCCCCGATCAGCGAGATCGCTCCCTTCTCGACATAGGGCAGGAAGGCGTCCTGCTGCGCCTTGTTGAAGCGGTGAATCTCATCCACAAAGAGGATGGTCCGCCGCCCCGCTTCCCAGGCGCGTTCGGCGCCGGCCATGACCTCGCGGATCTCGCGGATGCCGCTGGTGACGGCGCTGAAGGGCACGAAGCGCCGCTGCGTTCGCGCGGCGATGACCCGCGCCAGCGTGGTCTTGCCCACGCCCGGCGGGCCCCACAAAATCATCGAGCCGATCTCGTCGCGCTCGATCTGCCGCCGCAGGGGCCGGTCCGGCGCCAGCAGATGACGCTGGCCGGCGATTTCCTCCAGGTCGCGCGGCCGCATGCGGTCGGCCAGCGGACGGCGGGCCGTGCCGCCGGCGGCGGCGGGCTCCGGCGGCTCAGGAAACAGCGTCGCCATCGCGCTCCCCCCTCGGGGCCGCGG
>JBOGKW010000174.1:0-7304 GCA_050746205.1 Terriglobales bacterium
CTGGTGCGCCGCAACTACGGCTGCACCCACTTCATCGTCGGCCGCGACCACGCCGGCGTCGCCGGATACTACGGTCCGTTCGACTCGCAGCAGATCTTCTCCCGCTTTGCCCCGGGGGAGCTGGGCATCGAGCCTATTTTCTTCGACACCGTCTTTTACTGCCGCCGCTGCGCCGGCATGGCCTCCAACCGCAGTTGCCCACATCCGCCGGAGCAGCACGTCACCCTCAGCGGCAGCCAAGTGCGGGAGATGTTGCGGGCGGGCCAACTGCCGCCGCCGGAATTCTCCCGACCCGAGGTCGCGCGCATCCTCATTGAGGCCATGCGCCCGTGAACGCCGCTGCCGATGCCTCCGGCCTGGCCCTCGTCCCGGGCGCCAGCCCGGAAGAGATCTTGGCCGCGGCCTTCGCCCGCTGGGGCGAGCAGGTGGTCTTGGTCACCTCCTGGCAAGCCGAGGGCATGGTGCTGGTGGACATGGTGGCAGGTTTGGGGTTCTCCCCGCGGGTCCTGACCATTGACACCGGCCGCTTGCCCGAGGAGACTCACGCATTTATGGCTGAGGTGCAGCGCCGCTATCGGCTGCGCCTCCAGGTGGCGGCCCCGGCAGCGGAGGAGCTTGCCGCCTTGCTCGCCGGTCGCGGCGCCAACGCTTTCTACCAAGGGCCGTTGGATCGCCATCTCTGCTGCGAGATCCGCAAATCGCGCGTCCTCGATCGCCTATTGCGCCCCCCGCCCGGCGCCGTCCCCGTCGCCGCCTGGGTCAGCGGCTTGCGCCGCAGCCAGGGTCCGGCCCGCCGCCAGGTCCGTGCTGTCGAGGCCGATGCCCGCCATCCGGGCTTATGGCGGCTGGCACCGCTTGCGGCCTGGAGCGAGGCGCAGGTCGAGGGCTATACGAACCGCCACGCCGTGCCCCGGCATCCGCTCTACGCCCGCGGCTTCCGCAGCATCGGCTGCGCCCCCTGCACCCGCCCTACCTCCCCCGGCGAATCTCCGCGCGCTGGCCGCTGGTGGTGGGAACGGGATGGCAAAAAAGAATGCGGTCTGCATGACGCGGACCGCCCGCCGGAGTTTGACGTGGCGCTGGCCGGACTATTATCCCAGTCAACAGGAGAATCCCTCGCATCGTGAGCCCCACCCTAACCGCACCCCGCCCCGCCACGGCCTCCGCCGCGACGGAAACCGCACCCGCCTTCACCCTGTGGTTCACCGGCCTCAGCGGCGCCGGCAAGACGACCATCGCCAATCTCCTGGCCCAGCGCCTGGTGAAAAGCGGCCGCAAGGTCGAGGTCTTGGACGGCGATGTGGTGCGCACGCACTTGTCCAAGGGCCTGGGCTTCAGCCGCGAGGACCGCGACACCAACATCCGCCGCATCGGCTTCGTCTGCCAAATGCTCAACCGCCATGGCGTCGTGGCCGTCGCCGCCGCCATCTCGCCCTTCCGTTCGGTGCGCGATGAGGTCCGCGCCCAGATCCCGCATTTCATCGAGGTCCACGCCCGCTGCGCGCTGGACACCCTGGTCCAGCGCGACGTCAAGGGCTTGTACGCCAAAGCCCTGCGGGGCGAGATCGCCCAGTTCACCGGCGTCTCCGATCCCTACGAGGAGCCGCTCCGTCCGGAAGCCAGCTTTGACAGCGGAGCGGAAATGCCGGAGGCCAGCGCTGAGCGCGTCTGGGCGGTGCTGGTAAACTTGGGCCTCGTATAAGCCACGGGCCGGCATCCTGCCGGTCGCGCCGGCCCAGCCCGCGCCCCAGCCGCACCCATCCGGGAAACCGCCCGCCATTGTTCCTCGACCTGCATTCCCACTCGACCGCCTCCGACGGCCGGCTCGCGCCGGAGGCGGTGGCCGCCGCCGCAGTCGCCGCAGGGCTGGCGTGGTGGGCCCTGACGGACCATGACACGATGGACGGTATCGCCGCCGCCGAGGGCGCCCTGGCCGATGTCGCCACTCCGCCGCGCTTCATCCCCGGCGCCGAACTCAGCACCCGCTGGCGCGACCACTCCACCCATCTGCTGGCCTATTTTCCGCATTTCCGCGAGGACTGGCGCGGCCAGGCCGCCGCCGCGGCCTGGCTGGCCTGGCTGGGGGAACTGCGGCAGCGGCGTGCCGAGCGCAACCGGGCATTGCTGGACCGCTTGGCGCAGTTGGGCATCGCCCTGCCGGCGGAACGCTTGGGCGGTGGCCGCCCGGCCGCCAGCCTGGGCCGCAATCATATTGCCCAGGCCCTGGTCGCGGCCGGTTGGGCTGGCGATGTGCCGGAGGCGTTTGCCAAATACCTGACCCCGGGCGCGCCGGCCTGGGTGCCACTACGCGGCGTTGAAACGACCGAGGCCATTGCCCGCGTCCGTGCCGCCGGCGGCCTGCCCGGCCTGGCGCACCCCAGCCGTTTGCACTTTGATTGGCGCTCCCATTTGCCCGAACTGGCCAGCGCCGGCTTGATGTTTCTCGAAGCCTGGTACCCCACTCACGACGCCGCTACCGTCGCGGACTACCGCCAGCTCGCCGCCGCGCACCACCTGGATGCCAGCGGCGGCACCGACTTCCACGCCCGCCCGGGGGAACAACTGGGCGCGGACATCCCTGCCGACGAGCTGGCCTGGCTTGCGGCATAGGCTGGGAGCGCACGCCCCGCGCCATGGGCTAAGCCTCCGGTTTGTGTGCCGGCCGCGCGCTGCGCGGCCGGGCCGGTTCCGTGCTCCGCCGGGCACCGATGCCGCCGCCGCCCGGAGGGCGACGGCGACCAAGGCAGGAAGCTTACCCACGCCTCCCGCACCGCGCGAGCCGGGAGCCGACGCCGTTGGCCCGATCTAGCTGTCATCAAGTTGTAACCATCTGCCGTCTCCACTTTTGCCAAGCTACGCCTAGGGTGATCTTGGCCCATGGGAGCAGTCCCCACCTCCGCATCCCGTCGCCCCCGCCGCCGCAGCGCACTGTTGGCGCTGACCGTCGCCGCGGCGCTGGTGGCGCCGAGCTGCCGCCGCCCAGCGCCCGTGGTGAACCTGTTGGAAACCGGCTCCAGCCTGCTCTATCCGTTATTCAACCGATGGTTGCCCGCCTACCAGCGGCTGCACCCGAACGTCCGCATCACCACGCAATCCACCGGCAGCGGCACCGGAATCGCCCAGAGCGTCGTCGGCATCGCCCAGATCGGCGCCTCCGACGCCTATCTCAGCCCGGGGCTGGCGCGCCTGCACCCGGACGCGCGCAACATTCCGGTGGCCATCTCGACCCAGATGGTCAACTACAATCTCCCCGGCCTGAACCGCCGTCACCTGCGCCTGAGCGGCCCGGTGTTGGCGGGCATCTACGCGGGCCACATCCGCAACTGGGACGACCCGGCCCTCCGCCGGCTCAATCCAGGGCTGCCGCTGGCGCACCACGCCATCCTCCCGCTGCACCGCACCGACAGCAGCGGCGACACCTTCATCTTTACCCAGTACCTTACCTTTAGCACGCCCGCCTGGGCGCGGAGCGTCAGCGATGGCACCACGGTCAGTTGGCCCGCCGTCGCCGGCGGTTTGGGCACCGAGGGCAATCCCGGCATGATCACTGCGCTGCAGGACGACCGCTACGCCATCGGCTATATCGGCACCAGCTATGAAGCCGCCATCCGGCACGCCGGCTTGGGCATCGCAGCATTGGAGAACCGGGATGGGAACTTTGTCTTGCCCACGGCGCAGGCTGCCCGCGCCGCGGCGGCGCGCCGCGCCGCCCAGACCCCAGGGGACGAGCGCATCAGCCTGATCTTCGCTCCCGGTCCCGACTCCTACCCCATCATCAATTATGAATACGCCGTCGTGAATCGCCGCCAGCCTTCGCCGCAAATGGCCGCGGCGCTGCGCAACTTTCTCGATTGGGCCGTCAGTCCAGGCGGCGGCAACGCGCCGCAGTTTCTCCAGCCGGAGCATTTCGTGGCGCTCCCCGCGTCCGTAGCGCGGTTGAGCCGGGCCCAGATCCGCCAGATTCACTAGCCCGCGCCGCCGGCACTGCCTCCGATGCCCCAGCTCCTCAGCTTTCGCCGCTTCACCGCCACCTTGGGCGGGGTGGTTGCCGCCGTACTGGTGGCGATCGTCGTCTTCTTCCTGATCTACGCCTGGCCCGCGATTCGCTTCAACGGCTGGAGCTTTCTGAGCAGCGACACCTGGAATACCGGCAACCTGTACGCCAACCCGATCGTCGCCCAGGGCCGCCTGACCCTGCCCGGCGCGCATTACGGGATTTGGTTTTTGATTGCCGGCACGCTGCTCAGCACCTTGATCGCCGTCGTCCTGGCCGTGCCCATCGGCACGATGGCAGCGGTGTTTTTGGCCGAGTGCGTGCCCGCCCCCCTGCGCACCACGGTCTCGTTTTTTGTCGAGCTGCTGGCCGCCATTCCCAGCGTCGTCTTCGGTCTCTGGGGCTACGTCGTGGTCATTCCATTTCTGAGCCACTCGCTGTTCCCCTGGATGTCGGCGCACTTGGGGTTTATCCCCTTCTTTTCCGGCCCGCCGGGCAGCGGCTACGGCTTGCTGACCTCCGGCCTGGTACTGGCGCTGATGATCGTGCCGCTCATCACCGCAACCGTGCGCGACGCCTTGGTCAGCCAGTACCGCGGCTTGCGGGAAGCTGCGTTGGCGCTGGGGGCCACGCGCTTTGAAACCCTGTGGACCGTGCAACTGCCCGCCACGCGCCGGGTGCTGGTCGGCGCCGGCATCCTGGCCACCGGCCGCGCCTTGGGCGAAACCATGGCGGTGTTGATGATCAGCGGCAACGCCCTGAATTATCTCCCCCGCAACATCTACGCCCCGATCTCGACCATGGCCTCGTTCATCGTCTCGCAGTTGGACGGCGCGTTGCAGGACCCCACCGGCCTGGCGGTGCGCTCGCTGGGCGAGGTCGCACTCGTCCTGCTGGCGGTCGCCGTCGCCGCCAATGGCGCCGCCCGCCTGCTGCTCTATTACCAAAACCGGACGGCGGGGTGGGTGGCGTAATGTCGGCCTCCGCCCCTACGCTGGCGCATGCGCGCCGTCGCCGCCTGCGGCGGCGGTGGACCGACGGCCTGGGCTGGACGGTCAGCGCGGCCGCATTTTTGCTCCTCGGCGCCGCCACCGTCTCGATCTTCTGGGCCATCGCCGCGCGCGGCGTCCACGCGCTCAACTGGTCCATGCTCACCCAGGTGACGCAAGGGGCCGGCGGCGGCTTGCTCAACGCCATTGAGGGCACCCTGCTGCTTGCCCTGGGCGGTTTGGTGCTGGCGGTGCCGCCCGGCGTGGCCGCCGGCATCTTCTTGGCCGAGTTCGGCGCCTCGCGCTTCGCCCCTCTGCTGCGCTTTATGTCCGACGTGTTGGTCGGCGTGCCCTCCATCGTGGTCGGCTACTTCGTCTATATCCTCGCCGTCCTGGACCTGGGCTGGGGTTTTTCCGCCTTGGCTGCCGCCATCGCCCTGGCCATCATCTGCCTTCCGTACATCACCCGCACCAGTGAGATGGCTTTCCGGCAGGTCCCGCCGGAGATGCGGGACGCCGCCCGCGCCCTGGGCGCCACCGACAGTCATGTCATCCTCGGCATCTGCCTGCCCACCGCCGCCTCCGGCGTGGTCACCGGCATTCTGCTCGCCCTGGCCATCTCGGTGGGCGAAACCGCGCCGCTGCTGTACACCGCCGGATGGTCCAACTACATGTGGACTGGCCAGCTCACGCATGAGCCGGTGGCCTATTTGACCTACGCCATTTGGGCCTTCATCACCGAGCCGTTCCAGAGCGCCCACGCCCTCGCCTATGCCGCCGCGCTTCTGGTCAGCGCCTTGGTTTTGGCCATCGGCATCGTTTCTCGCCTGCTAACGGGCGCCTCGCACCGCTCCCCCGGCCATTAGCTGCACCGCGCGACGGTCGTGGAACCCCGCTCCCGCGCGGCTCAGCCGCCCTATTCTGGACGCTCCCGCTGGTCGCTGCGGCTGGGCTTCGACGGCCGGCAACGGACGCCCGCTGGCGCTCGGGGCCTCTCCAAGTTGCCGCGAGAGGCGGCGGGGGACAGGCGGCCCCGCCTGCCCGGGCGGGCGAAGGCAACCCCCTGGCCAGCCAGGACTTCCCTCCTACCATGTCCGCCCTACCCGCGTTCTTCCGCGGCCGTGCCGCGCGCACCATCTCCGACACCATCGTGGACACGCTGCTGGACTGGGGCGTAGACACCATCTTCGGCCTGCCCGGCGACGGCATCAACGGCGTGTTCGAGGCGCTGCGCCAAAAGGCCGATCAGATCCGCTTCATCCAAGTCCGGCATGAGGAAGCCGCGGCCTTCATGGCCGCTGCCCATTTCAAGTACACCGGCCAGCTGGGCGTCTGCATCGCTACCTCCGGCCCCGGCGCCATTCACCTGCTGAATGGCCTCTACGACGCCAAGCTGGATGACGCCGCCGTGCTGGCCATCACGGGTCAGACCTATAGCGACCTGAAGGGCTCACATTACCAACAGGAGGTGAATCTGCTCCAGTTGTTCAGCGACGTGGCCGGCTACAACGAAGGCATTTGGAACGCCGGACAAGCCGAGATGGTGACCGACCTCGCCTGCCGCCACGCCGTCAGCCAGGGTACCGTGGCCCACATCAATATCCCGGTAGACGTGCAGGATCTGCCGCCAAAGGAAAAGCCTTCCTTGATGAAGCCGGTGATGACCCACACCTCGGCGGCCCGCACCCGCTACGTGACCGTGCCCGCCGATCAAGACCTCCAGCGCGCCGCCGACATTCTCAACCAGGGCAAGCGCGTCGTGATTCTCGCCGGCAAGGGCGCGCTCGGCGCCCGTTCGGAGTTGATCGCCGTGGCGGAACGGCTCTCCGCCCCGGTGGTCAAGGCTCTGCTAGGCAAAGCCACCATTCCCGATGACCATCCGCTCAATGCCGGCGGCCTGGGCCTGATCGGCACCGCCCCAGCCCAGGACGCCATGGAGGAGTGCGACACGCTGTTGCTGATCGGCACCACCTTCCCCTACATGGCCTGGCTGCCGGAAAAGCGCAACGTCGCCGGGGTGCAACTGGACTTGCGTCCGGAGCGCATCGGCCTGCGCTTCCCGGTCGAGGTCGGCCTGGTGGGCGATGCCGCGGCCAGCTTGCGCGCCCTGCTGCCCAAGCTGAAACGCCACGGCGACGGCTTGCTCAGGAAAACCCGGAAGCGCATGAAGGAGTGGAACGAACTCATGCGCCTTCGCGGCACCGATCCTCGCCGCCCCATGCGCCCCGAAGTCGTGGCCCGCACGCTCAGCGACCTGGCCCCGCGCGACGCCGTCATCAGCTGCGACTGCGGCACCGTCACCACCTGGCTATCGCGCCAGT
>JBOGKW010000175.1:0-7284 GCA_050746205.1 Terriglobales bacterium
GTGCGCGCCGCCTCCAGAGCCTCTTGCGATTTCACCGTCAACTTGTCGAAACGAATGGGCACGATGCTGCCGCGCCGCCGCCGAGGCGGAGGCGCGCCTCCCTGGGAATGAGTGTATGGCCGCGCGTGGCGTATAGGCGATCGCCAGTTTGCCGACTCTAGGCGGGGCAAGCACGAGCGCCTGCCCCGCGACAGCTCCCTAGCGCGGCCGCTAGGCCGCGGCGTTCACCTCGATGCGCCGCGGCTTGGCCTCCGCTCGCTGGGGCAAGGTGACGCGCAGCACGCCCGCCTCCAGCTTGGCCGAGATGGCGTCCCGATCCACCGAGTCCGGCAAGGCAAAGGTCCGGGCGAAGGCGCCGAAGCTAGGCTCGACGCGGCGATAGTGCTCGAGTGCGGCCTGGGGTTTGCGCTCACCGCGAATGGTGAGTTGGCCCGGCTCGACTTGCAGTTCCACCTCTTGCGGCTGGACACCGGGTACATCGAGCTCCAGGGTGATACTGTGTTCGTCCTCGTGGATCGCGGTGCGGGGGGTCCATTCGGAACCGGCCGCGTCCTGGCGGGAGCAAGCGAGTAGGCCGTCCAAGGCAGAAAACGGAAAGTCCAAATTGAGCAGCGTGGTCATGGCATGTCCTCCAAAAGCTGACTACATCATCAGTGTATAAATATGCTTGCAGTACTGTCAAGTAATTTGTCAACAATGGCAGAATATAGCGTACACGGATGGCCGTTCCGGCGGCTGGACAGGGCGCGTGACGCCGCCTGGAACCGATTGGGCTGGAATGGGATAGCATGGTTTCGGCGGGGCTCTCAGGCGAACAAACCATGAACGAAGCGATGCAGTTGACGGGGGCGATTTTGGTGCTGATCGCCTTTGGATTGAGCCAGATGGGGGCGATGAAGTCCCACTCCTACAGCTACTTGCTCCTGAACCTGGTGGGTAGCGGCCTGCTGGCGGTCTCGGCGGCGGTGATGGTGCAATGGGGCTTCCTCCTTATGGAGACGGTGTGGGCGGCAGTCTCGCTGGCGTCGCTGGTGCGGCGAATCGCAGGGCGACTGCCGGCCTAGGCGCTGCGGTCTGCCAACCGCCCCTGGCCCATCGAGGCGCGGGGGCCCTCAATGCGGAACCCAGAGCCGGACGGAACGCTCGGCGCAGGGCGCGGGGCTTCCCGCTCAGGCGGCGAGCAAGGGTAGGGCTTCCAAGCCGCGCAGGGCGAGGTTGGAGCGCCAGCGCAGGGGTTCCGAGGAGAGGGCGAGTTGGGGAAACCCCTGCAGCACACCGTGCAGCGCCTCCTGCCCCTCGATGCGTGCCAGGGCGGAGCCAAAGCAGAAATGCGCGCCCCAACCAAAGGCGACATGGTGATTGGGCTGACGGCCGAGGTCCAGGGTGGCGGGGTTAGGAAACTGCTCCGGATCGCGGTTGGCGGCGGCCATTACCGCGACGACCGCTTGGCCGCGGCCGATTTTGCGGCCGCCGAGCTCGAGCTTAGCCGGCGCCAACCGGGCGGTGTGCTGGCTGGGGCTTTCAAAGCGCAGCAATTCCTCGACGGCCAGCGGCACGGCCTCGGGGTCGGCGCGCAGGCGGGCCAACGCGCCGGGATGGCGCAGCAAGGTGAGCAGGCCGTTGCCGATCAGGTTGGTGGTGGTCTCCTGGCCGCCGACCATGGTGATGATGGCGTTGGCGACGACTTCCTCATCGCTCAGGCGGTCGCCATCCACTTCGGCGGCGAGCAGCGAGGCGACCAGGCCCGCATGGCGCCCGCGGCCGGCGCGCAGAGCGGCGATATGGCATTGGAAGTAGGCCGTGAGCTCTTCGACCGCGGCCAGCATGCGGGCGATGCGATCGGGGTTGTGCTGAAAGTTGCCCAGGATGCCGGCGAACTCCGCCGATAAGCGCTTCAAACGCGCGTGGTCCTCGGAGGGAACGCCGAGCATCTCTGCGGTCACGATGCTGGGCAGCGGGGCGGCGAGATCGGCGATCACCTCAAAGGAGCCGCGGGCGGAGGCGGGGGCCAGCAGACGAGCGACGATGGCGCGGATATGGTCGCGCATCTCGGCCACGCGGCTGGGCGTGAACGCCTGGGCGGCGAGAGCGCGAATGCGGGTATGGGCGGGCGGGTCGAGGAACAGCATTTGCCGCACCAGCACCGCCGCGACCGGCCGGAGATCCCGCAGCCCGAGGGCGGTTAGCTGTTCTGGCGTGGGGGTGCGGGCGGCGGAGAAATGGCGGAGCACGGTGATGACGTCGGCGTAGCGCGTGACTACCCAAGCGTGCAAGTAGGGATCCCAGTGCACCGGATCTTCCTGCCGCAACTGGTCATAGAGGGGATAGGGGTCGGCCAGCACCGCGGGATCGAGCAGGCGGGTGAGGGATAGGCGGCCGGCGGTGGTTTCAGCGGCGGCCATTAGGAAGCCGCCCCCCGGCCAGCGGGGGCGGCGCGGCGGCGGTCAATTTCCGCCGCCAGGCGGAAGGCGGTGGGGTGATCGAAGATCGCGCGCAGCGGCAGGGCCACGCCCAGCTCATCGCGCACCCGGGCGATGAGCTGAACGCCGAGGAGAGAATGGCCGCCGAGGAGAAAGAAGTCCTGGTCCGGACCGATGTGTTCCAGGCCCAAGGCTTCGGCCAATATTCCGGTCAAAGCATGAGCGGTGGGGCCGAGCGGCAATACCGGCTGCGGCTCGTCGGGCGCATCGCTGGCCAGCACCGGAAGCGAGTCCAGCGCGGCGCGATGCCACTTGCCCTGCGCGGTCCGTGGGATGGCGGACAGCCAACGGACTTCCACCGGCAGCATCGGCTCCGGCAGGGTGGCCCGCAAGGCCGCGCGCAGAGTGGCAAGGCCGGGGCGGTCCGCGGAGCGGGCGACGAGATAGGCGACCAGTCGTGGTTCGGCGGGGACGCGGCCCGCGGGGGGCCGGAACTCGACGAGGGCGTCGGCGACGGCGGGATGGGCCAGGAGGCGCCGCTCGACCTCCGCGGGTTCGACGCGCCAGCCCCGGACTTTGACTTGGCGATCGGCCCGGCCCAAGAACTCGACCTCGCCATCGGCTCGCCGGCGGGCCCAATCTCCGGTGCGGTAAAGACGCTGTCCGGTGACCGGATCGCGGAGAAACCGAAGAGCCGACAGCGACGGGTCATGGCGGTAGCCACGGGCCAGAGCGGGGCCGGCGATGCAGAGCTCGCCCTCGGCGCCGCCGGGCACCTCACGCTGCTGCGCATCGCAAGCACGCACCTGAAGATACGGGACCGGGCGGCCGATGCTGGGCAACCCCTGGCCGCCGGGCGGGACGACGCCGTAGGTGGTGACCACCGCCGCTTCGGTCGGACCATAGTGATTTACCACCGGAAATGGGAGGTCGGACGGCGGAAAGCAGCGCAGCCGGTCACCGCCGGTGAGCAGCGCGCGCAGCGAGCCCACGCCGGGCCAGGGTAGCGCCATCAACTGCTCGGCCAGCGGCGTGGGAGCAAAGGCGAGGGTGACGGCTTCGGCGAGGAGCCAATCCCGTAGCGCCACTGCGTCCAGGCCGACGTCTGGCGGAGGCGCGTGCAGGCTGGCGCCTGCGGCCAAATAAGGCCAGAGCTCCCAGACGGCGGCGTCGAAGGCGGGATAAGCCAGCAGCGAAGCGCGGTCGGCGGGGGTCAGCCGATACTCCGCCTGGTGCCAGGCGATCAACAAGGCGAGGGCGCGATGTTCGATCTCGACACCTTTGGGCGTGCCGGTCGAGCCGGAGGTGTAAACCACATAGGCCAAATCGCCGGGGTCGGGGGCGGGCAGCGCCTCCGGAATAGGCGTGTCGGGCAGATCTTGGAGGCCGCGGATGGTCCAGGTGGCGGGCGCAGCGCCGGCGAGCCGGTCCGCCAACTGGAGCGGCGCCAGCAACAGCTCGACGCCGGCATCCCACAGCACGGCTTCCAAACGGCCGGGGGGCTCGCTGTCGGCCAGGGGCAGGTAGGCGGCGCCAGCCTGCAGCACCGCCAGTGAAGCCAGGGCGCGGGCCGGGCCGGTTGGCAGGGCGACGGCCACCAAGCTTTCACGGCCCACCCCGGCGGCGGCCAGGCGGTGCGCCAAGTTTTGGGAGCGAGCCAGGAGTTGGCCGTAGGTGAGGCTTTGGCCGGAGGCGGCGATGGCCAGCGACTCCGGCTGCCGGCGGGCGTGCTCTGCCAGGGACACCAACCAGTGCGGCGTCATGCGGCCTCCGCGCGGCCGGCCACGGGGCGCAGTTGGGGCCGAGCCAAAATGGCGGCTAAGCGCCGAGCCATCTGGCCGACGCCCGGCGGGGAAAAGATGCGCATATGATCGCCGTCAATTTCATGAATCTCGAGCCCAGCGCCGGCTAACTCCTGCCAACCCATCGCCGGGTCACGGAAGCGGCCCATGGTGGGAGCGGCGAGGATCTGATGCTCGGAGCGGAAGAGCACGATGCGGCCGGGATAGGGACCGGGACGGTAGGCGCGCAGTGCGTATTGCACTACGGCGGCAGGCTCACCGAGGCGGGGAGGATCGCTGGGGTGGCGCCAGCGGTACCGCCAGCGCCGCCAGACGGCGGCCGGAGGCGGCACCTGCGGCCTAGGCTCTGGGCCGAGGCGAGGGTCGCGGCGGTTGCGCTGGCGCTGGCACCACTGGTGGGCGGCATAGCGGGTGCGGAAGACGGGCCAGGTGAGGCCGGCGACGCGGCGCAGGTAGGCGGGGCTGACGGCGTCCACCAGCACAACGCAGGCGACGTGTTCGCCGGCGGCACGCAACTGCCGCGCCAGCTCAAACGCAACGACGCCGTTTTGGCACCAGCCGGCCAGATAGTAGGGGCCGGTGGGCTGCAGCCGGCGCAGGGTCGCGGCGTGGTAGGCGGCGACGGCGGCCATCGAGCTGGGGTGGGGCAACGCGGTGAGCGAGGCCAGGCGCAGACTCCACCAGGGCTGTTGCGGCCCCATCTGTTCGGCCAGGCGCAAGAAGTAGTCGCCCGCCTCGAGGGAATAGACGCAGGGCCGGGCGGGGTCACCGATTTGCAATGGTACGGCACGCGGGTCGGCCGCTTGCGGAGCGGTGGCGCCGGCGATCCAGGCCGCTTGGGCAGCGATGGTGCGATGCGCGGGCCAGGCGGCGAGGGACAGACGGCGGCCGAACTCCCGTTCGATCTGCGCGACGATGCGCAGGGCCTGCAAGGAGTGTCCGCCAAGCGCATAGAAGTCATCTTCGCGGCCGATGCCGTCGCGGCCCAGCGCCTGTCGCCAGATGGCGACGAGGCGCTGTTCGGTGGCCGACTGAGCGGGGGCCGCCGAGGCGGGCGCGGCGGTCTCGGCAAGGGCGGGCAAGCGCTGCCGGTCGAGCTTCCCGTGGACGGACTGCGGCAACTCCGGGCGCATCACCCATCGGGTGGGGATCATGGCGAGAGGCAGTTCGGCGAGCAGGAAGGCGCGCAGCGATTGCTTGCTGATGCCGACACCAGCCACATACGCCGTCAGGACCTGATCGGCGCCGGCGCCGGAGGCCAGCACCGCCGCCTGGCGCACACCGGGATGGCGGGCGAGCAACGCCTCGATGGCGGCCAGCTCGATGCGCCGGCCGCGCAGCTTGATTTGCTGGTCGCGGCGGCCCAGGAAGGCGAGTTCGCCATCCTGCCATCGCATGCGGTCGCCGCTGCGAAACAACCGCTGGCCGCCGGCCCAGTCCGGGCATGCGAATTGGACTTCCGCGGCGCCACCGGCCACCCCAGCGGCCAGGCCGGCCCCGCCGATCCAGAGCTCGCCTGCCACGCCTTGCGGGGCCAGCGCGCCGTAGTCATCTACGACGTAGGCTGCGGTGTGGGCAATGGGGCGCCCGAGCGGGATGGGCCCGGCGATGCCGGAGAGGCGGTGGATGGTGGTGAAGGTGGTATTCTCGGTCGGCCCATAGGCATTGAACAGCGCCAGGCCGGGCAGCTGCTGCAGCGCCTGACGGGCGTGGCGGGGGGACATGACTTCGCCGCCGGTGAGCAACTGGCGCAAGGGGGCCAGCGCTTGGGGCGCGGTTTCGATGATGGTGTTGAACAGCGTGGTGGTGAGCCACAGCGTGGTGACGCCCTCCCGCAGGATGATCGCCTCCAAGTCCGCGGGCGCGGGCAGCCCGGGAGGGGGAATGACCAAGCGGCCGCCGTTGAGCAGTGGCGCCCATATCTCAAACGTTGCCGCGTCGAAGCCCAGCGGAGCCAGCAACAGATAGCTCTCGTCGGGGCCGAAGCGGGCGTAGCCCGGCTGGCAAACCAAGCGCACAATCCCGCGGTGGGGGATGCTGACGGCGCGGGGTTCGCCGGTTGAGCCGGACGTGCACATGACACAGGCGGTCGCGTCGGGGCGGGTGGCGAGTAGCGGCAGGGGCAGTGCGCCGGGCTGGCGCAAGGCGGCCAGCGAGAGCGACCACGCGCCGGAAGCCTCTCCGCCCAGCAACCAGCGGGCGCCGGACGCCTGTAGTTGCCGCTCGCGGCACGTGGGCGGATCATCGGGGAGGAGTGGGAGGTAGGCTGCGCCGACCAGGAGCACGGCCAAAAACACGGCGACGGCGTCCGCGGATGGGGGCAACAGGACGCCTACCGTTTCGCCGCAGGCGACGCCGGCACGATGGAGGCCCTGGGCCAGCCGCTCGGCGTCCTGAAGCAGGGCGGCATAGCTGAGCTCGCGGCGAGGGAGCTGGGCGGCGCCACCGTCGGCGCCGAGGACGACCAGGGCCACCGCGTCGGGGGTGGCGGCGACTTGGCGGGCGAAAGTTTCGGCTACCGAGCCGGCAGGCAGCGGCGGCTCCGGCCCACGGCTGAGGGCCAGCACGGCGCGGCGATGCGCCGCCGACAACAGGGGCAGGCCGCCGAGTCGCCGGTGCGGACTCGGAAGAGCGCCTTCCAGCAGCACAGTCCAATGCTCCGCCAGCGCCGCACCCAACGCGGCGTCCACGCGAGCGCGTTGATACCGGCAGCGGCCGCGCAGGCCCCCGGTGGTCGCTTCCAGATCGAGATGGACGGGAAACTTGGCGGCGGCGGCATCCACGTCAAGATGAGTCAGCTGCCAGCCGGCGGGCGGGCTTTCCCCCGGCGGCTGCAAGGAGAAATAGGCTTCCAACCCAGCGGCGGCGCCCTCCGGCGGGGCCTCACGCAGCGCCAGGGCGAAGGGATACTCCTCATGCGTCAGGGCGTCCAGAAGGACATCCCGCGTCTGCCGCACCAGGGCGGCGAAGGTGGGGTTACCGTCGCAGTTGAGGCGTAGGGCCAGGGTGTTGACCATGGGGCCGGCGACCCGGCCCCACTGCCGGTGACCCCGGGCGGCGGC
>JBOGKW010000176.1:0-7266 GCA_050746205.1 Terriglobales bacterium
GCACGGAAACGGGCTCTTTGTGGCCGTGCCTTTCATCGCTCTCCTTGGGCAGTGGCGCCCTCCGCCCGCACTCCGCGCCAAAACAAATCGAAGATGAACTGCTCTAGATCGAAGCGAGTTTCGTGCATGCCCAGGAGCTTGAGCGAGACCGTACTCTTGACCAAATCCATCAGCGCAAGAGCGGTCTCCAACGGCGGCACCGGGCGCAGCTCGCCGCTCCGCACGCCCTGCTCCAGTACCGGCGCCAGCAGGCGAGCGCCGGCCAGATGCAGCTTGCGAAACTCCTTCGCCCAGGGGCCGCCGTAGATGCACTGACCGAACTCGGTGAAGTAGATGCGCATGAAGTCCTGGTCCTCGCGCAGGCACTCGAACCGGACGCGCAAGCCGGCGCGGATTTTTTCCTCGGCGTTGCCAGCGCCGGCCAGGACCGCGGCCAAGCGCTCCTGCATCTCCATGATGCTGCCGCGAAAGATGTCCCAGAACATCTCCTCTTTGCTGCTGAAGTAGAGGTAAAGCGTGCCCTTCGCCAGGCCGGCCTCCTGCGCCACCTCCTCCAGCGTCGCATCGCGGAAGCCGCGGGCGGCGAAGACCTTGCGCGCCGCAGCCAGAATCTCCGCACGCCGGAACTCCGTCAGCACCTCGCGCCGTGTTTTGCCTTCGACCGGCATTGGCTTCCTCAAGAACACAATACCACATTTATGACCACAGAGTCATAAAAATAAACATACGTCCTAATTGACCCGGCTCATCCCGGAATGGACACGGCCAGCAGGCGCTCTCCATCCCAGGCGGCGGCGCGGGCGGAGCACTGCCGGTTGGCTGGCCACGCACCCGTCAGCCCGACTTCGATGTAGTTGGCGCTGAGGGCGGGCGTAAAGCCGCCTTGCGTCCCGGCCAGGGTCAGCACCTCCAATTCGCGGCCCAGAAAACCCCGGGCGAAATCCCGGCGCAACTGTGCGCCGACCGCCCGCAACCGCTGCGCCCGGGCCGCGGCCAGGCCCGGCGGCACCGCCTCCCAACCCGGGGCGCCGAGACGCCGCGCCGCCTCGGTGCCGGGACGGGGGGAGTAGGTGAAGGCATGCAGGTAGGTCAGTGGAAGCGAGGCGATGAAGGCCAGCGTCTCCTCGAACTCGGCCTCGGTTTCTCCGGGAAATGCCGCCATCACATCGGCGCCGATGGCGGCGTCGGGCAGTTCGCGCCGAATCGCGCCCACCCGCTGGACATAATGCGCGGGGCGATACCGCCGGCGCATGCGCCGCAATACGGCGTCGCTGCCGCTTTGCAGCGGGATATGGGCGTGTGCGGCGATGCGGTGATCGGCGGCCATCATCGCAATCAGCTCGCCGGTCCAGCTCATCGGCTCGATGGAGCTGAGCCGCAAGCGCGCGATCGCGCTGGCGGCCAGAATCGCCCGCAGCAGGTCGGGCAGGCCTGGACGCCCGGGCAAGTCGCGTCCCCATTGGCCCAGGTGAATGCCGGTCAGCACCACCTCCTGCGCCCCGGCCACGGTCAGCGCCGCGATCTCCGCCGCCACCGCCGCCGCCGGACGCGATCGCAGGCCGCCGCGCACCGCTGGAATCACGCAGAACGAGCAAGCGTTGCCGCAGCCGTCCTGGACCTTGATCAAGGGCCGGGTCCTTGTCGGCGCGAGTGGTCGGGAGCCGGAGGTGAGCGCCCCGGCAGCATCGGGCGGGCCTTCCCGCCCGCTCCGCGGGGCCGTGATCCCGCTCTGCGCACGCGGAGCCGGAGAGCCCGCCAGCTCGGCAAGGTGGCCCTTGGCGCCATTGCCCAGCACTCGCTCCGCGCCCAGGCCGGCCAGGGCCTCCGGATCGCGTTCGGCGTAGCACCCGGTGACCCAAATGCGCGCCCCGGGCTGTTCGCGCTGCAGTCTGCGGATGGCCTGCCGCGCCTCGGCGTCAGCCGCGGCCGTGACCGTGCAGGTGTTGAAGATGACCAACTCGCCGCGCGCCGCCTCCCGCCACCCCGCCGCCGCCAAGCCTCGGGCGATGGCCGCTCCATCGGCCTGATTGGCCCGGCAGCCGAAGTTCTCGACGCGAAATGTGTCCCCGCCCATCCATTGATTTTACGCGCGGAGCTTCGCCCCAATCTCTCCGCCGCCGACGGCGGCGCTTGAGTTGGCGCTACTGCAAGGCGGCGTGGAGCAGCGGCCCTATGATCAAACCGTTGATGGCCGCGGTCACCATTCCGGCGACGCTTTGCGCTGGTTCAAGGCGGCGAAGAGCACCGGCACCAGGATCAAAACAGCGATGGCCGCGGTCACCATTCCGCCGACGATCGGGGCGGCGATCGGCTTCATCACATCGCTGCCGATGCCCGTCTCCCAGAGCAGCGGCCCCAGGCTGGCCAGCACCACGACGACCGTCATCAGCACCGGGCGCAGCCGCAGCACGGCTCCCGCGATCGTGGCGTCTCCGACATCCTGCTTCGTTATTGCCTGTCCCTGCGCAGCGCGCCACTTCCGGCGGCCGTCCATGGCCTCATGCAAATAGATCATCATCACCACCGCCGTCTCGACCGCGATGCCGAACAGGTCGATGTACCCAACCCACACCGCGACGCTGAACTCGAAGTGCATCGCCCACTGCAACAATAGGCCGCCAGTCAGGGCAAAAGACGTCGGGATCAACAGAATCACCGCCTCCGCCGCATTGCGGAATATGATGACGAGCAAAAAGAAGATCAGGAAAAACACGACGGGCAAGATCAGCTCCAGCCGCCGCGCCGCGCGCTGTTCGAAACTGTATTCACCCGACCAATGGTAGGCGTAGCCGGCCGGCAGCCGGATGCGCCGCAGCCGCCGGTTGGCCGCCGACACGAACCCGCCGTAGTTGTGCGTTTTCAGATCAAAGAAGACGTACGCTGTTAGCTGTCCGCCCTCGTCGCGGATCATCGTCGGCCCGCGGGATAGATACACCGCCGCCACCTCGCCCAATGGCACCTGGGCCCCGGTGGGCGTGGCGATCACGACGTCTTCCAGCGCTGGCAAGTCGTTGCGAAAATCCCGGCTGTAGCGCACGTTGATCGGGTAGCGCTGCCTTCCCTTGATCACCATCCCAATATCTTGCCCGCCGATGCCCGATTGGACCGCCCGCTGCACGTCCGCCACGGTGAGCCCATAGCGAGCCGCCTCCGCCCGGCGCACGCGGATGTTGATGTAAAAACCCTGCGCGACCCGCTCCGAAAAGATGGAGTTGATCTGCGGCATTCCATTGAGCGCCTTTTGGATCCGTAGCGCGGCAGCCTGAATGCCCGCCAGGCTGGGGCCCTGAATTTTCATCCCCACCGGCGTCTTGATGCCGGTCAGCTCCATGTCCAGCCGGTTCTCCACAGGCATGGTCCAGTTGTTGGTCAGGCCGGGGAATTGCAGCTTGGCGTCCATGGCGGCGATGAGCTGGTTGTAGGTCATCCCCGCCGGCCACTGCCCTCGCGGCTTGAGCATGATGGTCGTGTCATACATGGTCAGCGGCGCGTTATCCGTCGCGCTGTTGGATCGCCCCACGGTCCCAAACACGCTGAGCACCTCGGGAAAGCGGCGGATGATGCGGTCCTGCCGCTCGAGCAACCGCGTGGAGCTGGTGATCGAGATGCCAGGCAGCGCCGTCGGCATGTAGAGCGCCGAACCTTCGAACAGCGGGGGCATGAACTCGCTGCCGAGATGCCGGGACAGCGGCAACACCGCAGCAAAGATCGCTACATTGATCAAAATCGTCCAGGCCTTGTGCCGCAGGCACCAGCGCAGCACTGGCCGATACACCCCTTGCGTAAGGCGCGAGATCGGGTTGCGCTCCTCGCTGCGCAGGCGGCCGCGGATCAGCAGCGGCATTAGCGCCGGCACCAGCGTGATCGCCAAAAGCGAGGAGATGGCGATGGCCAGCGTTTTGGTCCAGGCCAGCGGCTTGAACATGCGCCCCTCCTGCGCCTGCAGGAGGAACACCGGCAAGAAGGACAAGACAATGATCACCAGGCTGAAAAAGAGCGCGGGACCGACTTGCTTGGCGGCCGCAACCAGCGTATCGAACCGCTCCGGCGCGCTGAGCCGGCGAACCACCCCGGCCGGGGCCGTCGCCGGCGGCTCGGCCACGCTGGCCACGGGGCCGCCGCGGCCGCCCCCTTCTTCGCCACTCGGCCGCACCTCTCCCGGCGGCGGCCCGGCGGCGCGCGACGGCGCTTCGGGCTTCTCTGGCTCCGGCCGCTGCTGGGCCTCTGCCAGGCGGCGATAGCCATTCTCAACCATAACGATGGCCGCGTCCACGAGCACCCCAATCGCCAGCGCCAGGCCCCCCAGCGACATGATGTTGCTGCTGACATGGAGGTAGTACATCGGCAAAAATGTAGCCACCGCCGCGATCGGGATCGTCAGGATGGGGATGATCGCCGATCGAAAGTGAAACAGAAACACGACGATCACCAGGCTGACGATAATCAGCTCTTCGATCAAATCCCGCCTGAGCGTGCCGATGGACTGAACGATCAAACCGGAGCGATCGTATCCGCTCACCACGTCGACACCGGGAGGCAGCGAGGAAGCAATGGCGTGGAGCTTGGCCTTCACGGCCCGGATGACATTCAGCGCATTTCCGCCATAGCGCATGATCACGATGCCGCCCACCGTCTGCCCCTCGCCGTTCCAGTCCGCGGCGCCTTCGCGGATGTCGGGCCCAAAGCTCACGGTACCCAGGTCCTTGACCAGCACCGGCGTGCCGTCCACCGTGGCCACAGGGACATCGGCCAGATCCTGCAGCGAGCGGATATATCCCAGCCCCCGGATCATGTACCCGGCGCCGCTCATTTCCAGCACGCGGCCGCCGACTTCATTGCTGCTGGCCCGCACGCGGGCGATCACGGTGGCGAGCGGAATGCCATAGGCTCGCAGTTTGTTGGGGTCCAACTTGACCTGGTATTGCCGCACGTAGCCCCCGATCGTGGCCACCTCCGCCACGCCAGGCACCGTCTCGAGCTGATAGCGCAAATACCAATCCTGCAAGCTGCGCAGGTCGGCCAGGCTGAGATTGTGCGCCTTGTCCACCAGGGCGTACTCGTAAACCCAACCGGCGCCGGTCGCGTCCGGCCCAAGCACGGGATGCACGCCGGCCGGCAGTTGCCCCTGCACCTCCTGCAGATATTCCAAGACCCGCGACCGAGCCCAATAGAGATTGGTCCCGTCCTGGAAGACGATAAAGACATAACTGTCGCCGAACATCGTCTGCGCCCGTACGGCCTTCACCCGCGGGGCCGACAGAAATGTCGTCACCAGCGGATAGGTCACCTGATCCTCGATCAGGTTGGGCGGCTGGCCCGCCCAACGCGTGTGCACGATCACCTCGACATCGGAGATGTCCGGCAGCGCATCCAGCGCGGTATGGCGCATGGCCCAGATCCCCGCCAGCACCAACAGCACCACCGCCGTGAGCACCATGAAGCGGTTGCGTGCGCACCACTCAATCACGCCGTTGATCATCTAGCTGCCCCCGCTCAGCTGGAGCTGGCGCCGCGCGATGACCTGCCCGTGGCGCGAGGCGGTCACCACCACCTCCCAATGCCCGCCACTGGGCAACTGGACCACGCCTGCATAGTTCCCGCCGCCCTGGTCGCGCAGCACCGCCTCAGCATGTTCGGCCGCCATACCCATGGCAGGCATGGCCGGCATCAAAAATCGGACTGTCACCTGCGCCCCGGCGATGCCGTGGCCGCCCGCGCCGGCCAACCGCACCGCCAAATGGTTCGCCCCCGCGCCTGGTGGCGCGGGCTGCGTGGTCAGGGCGATCCGCGCCTGGGGTGGCTGCGCCGCTCGCGGTGGTTGGGCGTTGGCGCCTACGCCCGGAGGCGGCGGACTATAGGCGCCCAGGGCGGCTTGCAACTGACTCTCGGAATCAATCAGGAAGTTGGCGCTGGTCACGATGCGCTGGCCCGGCTGCAAGCCCTTCCGCACCACGAAGGCGCGGCTCAACCGTGGCCCCAACTGGACATCCTTGGGAACTAAATTGCCGCCGCCCTGGTCCACGAAGACGATGTTCTGCGTGCCAGTTTGCAGCACTGCGTTGGCGGGAATGGTCAACTGGCGCCCCAGCGGTACCTGAATCACGGCGTTGACGAACATGCCCGGCGTGAGCTTGCGCCCCGGGTTGGGCATCACAAGCCGTACCGGCATCGTGCGCGTCGCCGTCTCCACCACCGGGTTGATATAGTCCACCTGGCCGTGGAAGACCCGCCCCGGATAGGCGTCCACCGTCACCGAGGCCGCCTCGCGCAGGCGCAGCATTCCGGCCTGGTTCTGGAACACCTGCGCGTTCACCCAAACGTCGGACAGGTTGGCAACCTGGTACAGCGTCGTGCCCGCGTGCACATATTGGTTGGGCAGCACCGCGCGGGCAAAGATGTATCCGCTCACCGGCGCGTCCAGCGTGATGGTTCGTAGGGCCCGGCCGCTCCGCCGCAACCGAGCGATCTCCGCCGGCGGCACCTGCCACTGCGCCAGCCGTTCCTGGCTCGCCGCCAGCAAAGAACCTGCCCCCGACGCCACTCCGGGGACCGTGCTGCCCGCCAGGAGGTCGCGGTTCTGGCGCGCCACCAAATAGGCCTCCTCGCTGGCCACCACCTCAGGGCTGTAGATGGTCACCAGCGGCTGCCCGCGCCGGATGTACTGATAGTCCTGGTCGGCGTACTCATGCGTCACCCAGCCGGCAAACCGCACTTGCACCGCCGCCAGCCGCCGCTGGTCCAGGGCGACATTGCCCACCGTGCGAATCGTCTCCGTCACCGGTCCGTATGCCACCCGTCCGACCTCAACGCCAATGCGCTGCAACGCGGCGGGCGCCAATTGCACCGGCGCCAAGTCCGGATTGGACGTGGCCGCGGCGCCGGCGGCCCCGCGGCTCCCTACCGGCGGGCCGCTGGCGACGACGTAACTCGGGGCTGCGGCTGGGCCGACCGGCGCGCTGCCCCGGGCTCGGGGCCGCACCGCGAGATAGGCCAACCCCGCCACCAGCGCCAGGATCACCGCCATCGCCACGAAAAATCCCACGCGATAGAACTTCACCTCGTCCTCCCAGCCGCCCGTTGCGGGGCGTCCAGCCGCCGCAGCGCGGGCGCCGCCGCCGGCCCTGCCGGCCGGCGCGCCAACCAATTGCCGGTCACGGCACGCAATTGCGCCAATGCCGTCTCATGCTCCGCGAGCGTCTGCCAATAGATTTCCTGGAGATTTTGGTAATCCAAAAACGCCGCCATTACGGTTTCGAAATCTTCCCG
>JBOGKW010000177.1:0-7231 GCA_050746205.1 Terriglobales bacterium
ATTTCCGCTACGTCAGCCTGTCATTTGGCGTCGGCCGCTACCGGCCGCACGCGGCGGCCCAAGTGCTGGCGAACGGCTACGGTGACTGCAAGGACAAGGCGGCGCTGCTGATCGCGCTGCTGCGCGCCTGCGGCATTCCCGCCGACTTCGCGTTGCTGAGCACCGCCAGCCGACTGCAGCGTGCGGTGCCCGCGGTGCAAGGCTTCGATCACGCCATTGTGGCCGTGCCCGACGGATCGGCCTATCAATTTCTGGACGCCACCGTGCCTGAGCGCTACGGCGCGCTGCCCGGCGATGCCGGCCGCTGGGCGCTGCTGGCGCGGCCCGCCGGTGCTGCCGGACCGGCATTGGTGCGCATTCCCCCAGAGAGGGCCACGGAGGAGGAGACCTGGGAAACCGACAATATCCAGGCGCTGGCCGACGGCGACCTGCGCGCTCGCTGTGTATTCCGCCTAAGCCCGTTGCTGGGATTGTTTTCCCGCTTGGCGCTGCATCTCACCCCGGCGGCGGACCGGGCCAAGATCGAGAATCTGTTCGCTCGGGCCACCGCTAGCGGCGTCCACCTGATCAGCTTCCAGGCCACCCCATGGCCGGGGCTTGATCAGGCCTTCACGATGCACACCGTGCGGCGCATGACCGCCGAGGCGGATGTGCTGAAGCCGCCGTTTTCGGTGCCGCTATGGTGGCACATCACCGCCACGGCCTTGCCGGCGCCCTCGCACCGGCGCCGCCATCCCCTGCGCCTGGACCTGCTGCTGCCCGCCTACGATCAGGTAATTCACCTGGCCCTGCCGGCGGGCTTTGTTCCCGTTCTGCCTGCCGCCACGACGCTGGACCGCGGCTTTGCCCGCTTTTCGCTGCATTACAGCTTTGATCCGCGCCAACATGTGCTGACCGCGGAGGGGGAATTGCTGTGGTTGCAGCGCACGCTGCCCGCGGCCCAGGTGGGGGCGTATCAAAGTTTCGAGGCGGCGGTGGGCAACGCCGAGGCCGGCAGCATTGGCTTGACCTTGGCGCCCAGCGCCGCGCCGGGCGCCCTTGCCGCGTCCTTGCGCCAACTGCAAGCCGACCTGAACCAGGGCAACAATGCCGATGCGGTGGCCTTGGGCCAGGCACTGGTCGCCGCCGCGCCGAGCAACGTGGCGGCCCGCGAGGAAGTGGCCGCGGCATGGCTAGGGGAAGGGAAGGATCAGCAGGCGCTCGCGGTTCTGCAGCCCCTGGCGGTTCATCCGCCTGCCAGCGGGGGAGTGGACGGCCTGCTGGCGCAAGCGCACCTGGGACTGGGCCAGGCGGCCGCCGCCCTGCCTGAGGTGCAGCGGCAATTGCAGGCCACGCCCTACGACGCCGCCATTACCGGGCTGGAAGGGCGCATTTTTGACGCCCTGCATCGCCGCGCCGAAGCCGTGCCGGCGTACGCCCGCGCGGCGCAATTGGCGCCCGCCGCCCCGGAATGGCATTACCGGCTGGGCCTGGATCAGCTTACGTTGGGCCAACGGGCCGTGGCGGAAGCAAATTTTGCCACGGTCGCAGCGGCGTCCGTGACGACAGCGAGGGAATGGATCGGAATGGCGAGGGCCGAGTTGGCGTCGGGAGCACCGGCGCCGGATGCCAGTAGCTGGGCGGAACAGGGCTTGGCGCAGGAAGACGCCGCGCTCGCCAGCCTGGATTGGAGCCAGGTCAGCGCGGCGGAGACCCAGGCCATGGCCCGGCTGCCTGCGGCCGTCGAGTTGTGCGCCCGGCTGCAGGCCGGGGCGAAACGGTGGGCGTCGGCAGTTTCGTTGGGCCGGTTGGCGGTGGCGCTCAACCCCGCCAATGGCACATGGGTCCGGCGATTGGCCGAATGGACGCAGCGCGCCGGCGGTCCAGCGGCCGCCTTGGCCGATTGGGCGTATCTGGTGCGGCAGCCGGAGCTACCGCCCACGGTCCTGCACGGGGCGATGCAGGGCCTGCTCGGCGCCTATCACGCCTTGCCGCAGAGGTCCTCGCTGCCGGTGGATCTCTATTTGGCCGCGCATCCGGACTTGGCGCAGCCGCGATTTGGCGGCCTGGGGCTTTCCCCGCAGGCGCCGAACGCCGATTTCGCCAAGGCCTGGATCAGCGGGGGCCACGTCGCCTCGGTTGTCGGCTACCTGCCTCCTGCCGAGCGGCAAGCGCTCCAGGCTGCGGTGTTTCCAGACCCGGTGGTCGACGGCAGCCCACTGAGCTACGTCCTGACGCTGGAACCGGGGTCCAAAACCGCGGTGATTGTCCCCCACGCGGCACCGCTCGCGCCATGACCGCCCGCGCCACTTTCCTCGCCGTGCTCCTGGTGGTGACCGCCGGGGCGCAATCGCGCCCCGCGCCCGCCCAAACCGCAAGCTGGGCACAGCAGGTGGCGAGTTTTCGGCTGCAAATGATGTCCGGTCACGGATCGGCGGCCTTGGCCACCGCGAAGCAGATGTGCGTGATCCACCCCACATGGCCCCTGGCCTTCAGTTTTCGGGCCGTCGCCGAGGCCAAAGTGGGCGACTGGGGCGCTGCCCGCGCCGACATTGCCACAGCACGCTCCCAGAAGCTGTTGCCGCAATTCCGCTGGGTTTGGGCCGTTGCCCTCATGCACAGTCCGCGTCCCGCCGACCACGTCCGGGCAATACGGGTCGCCCGCGCCGCCCTCGCCGCCCCCCGGCTTTCGCCTTTTGCGCAGTTAGGCGCCGAGAGCGTGCTGGCGGCAATGCTCCAGCCCGAACCCTTCCTAGCTCAACTCCAGGGCCAGCCGCCGCTATCGAAGGTGCGCCAGTGGGGGGCCGTCTCCGCCTATAGCGCCCATCTCATGGCGAAGGGCCAGTGGGACGACGCCCCCCTTTTCGTTTGGGGCCCGTCGCGAGGCGTACCGCGTCTCGCGGCGCGCCCGGCTGCCAACCGCCTGCCGGTGTGGTTTGCCCAGGCGCAACGGGCGCTAGGGGATTCGGCGGAGCTGGAAGCCGACTGGGTGTTCTGGCTCGTCCATCAGCACCAGCTCCTGGCGGCCTACCGGCGCTGGCGCTCCGCTGCCGGCACCTTTCCGCACGATCCGTTGCTCGCCTCCGCCGGTGCGCGGTTGCAGTTGGCAGGCGCCCAGGGTCAGTTCGTGCTCGGGTATCCGCGCCGGGCGCTCCAGCTCTTGTCCTCGCCTCCGGTGACCAACGCCGTCGGGTTGGTTTGGCGGGCGCGGGCCTTGGCGGAGCTGGGCCAATACTCCGCCGCTCAGGCGCTGCTAGCCGAGGCGGCGCTCCGTCGGGAAACGCCGGAAGGTAGTCCCGTCCTGAGCCCGACCGCGCTGCTCCAGGCGGCGCACAAAGACATCTTCGCGGCCACCCTTGGTGCCGTGCCCGGCGATAGCAGCATTCTCCGAGGCGAGGGTCCGTACTTCTGGCAGGGGCGCATCGCCTTTGCCGCGGGCGACTATGCCACGGCGGCCGCTGCGCTTCAGGCCTCGCCCGCGCTGAAGGTCGGCCTGCATCCGCTGGCGAAGGCCATGCTGGGGATCAGCCTGGCGCGCTCCGGCCATCCCCATCAGGCAGCGGAAGTTTGGGCGCAGATCCAGGACGCCACCGGCCAGGGCCTGTCTCCGGTATATCTACGCCTGCGCCGCGGCCGCCCGGTGCCCGGAACGGTGGGCGTGCAGGGCGAACTCACGGCGGTTCTTTGCCGCCAGGGCCGCCCCATCGGCGTCAACATTCAGGACGGGTTGCTCAGCTTCCCGCTGCGCTTCGCCCGCCGGCCGAGTCACGTCCCCAGCCGTTGCGGCCCGCTGGCGACGCCCCAATGGGGCGTGGCGAAGGTCATCGCCAACGGCGCCCTGCTGCCGGACTTCATCGGCACGCTGCGTCGCTGGCTGCCCAGTGGCGACTTTTAGCCCTCGCACAGGCCTCCGTGGCACACGCTGAGGCGTGTTCCGCGAGGCGCGTTCCCCGGAGCCTGCTCCAGGGGGCGTGTTGCGCTCGCGGCACGCCGCGAGCGGGACGGGGCGACGGATGCCTGCTGTGGCGGACGGCCGGCTGGCATCGTCGTTGCGGCCCGAAACCTGGCCTCCCTGGGCGGCGTCGAATGGGGTGAGATAATACCTTCGGGGTAAGGTGGAGCGCGTTGATCGGCACCCGCGGCTTTGAACGCCATGCAGGTTGTTAAAACCACGTTGCTGCTGACGATTCTGACCGTCGTCTTTCTGCTCATTGGTGATTGGCTCGGTGGGCAGGTAGGGATGATCATCGCCTTCGTGCTGGCGGCGGCGATGAACTTCGGCGCCTATTTTTACTCCGACAAAATCGCCCTGCGGACCTATCGGGCGCAGGCGGTCAGCCGCGAGGAACAACCGCGCGTGTACCGGATTTTAGAGAACCTGACCGGCCGGGAAAACTTGCCCATGCCGAAGGTTTATGTGATTCCCACCGACTCCCCCAACGCCTTCGCCACCGGCCGCAACCCACAGCACGCCTCGGTGGCAGTCACCGCGGGCATTTTGAATTTGCTCAACGACGAAGAGCTGACCGGGGTGCTGGGCCATGAGTTGGGCCATGTCCGCAACCGCGACATTTTGATCAGCTCCATCGCCGCGACGGTGGCCGGCGCCATTATGATCCTGGCGCGCTTTGCCGGCTGGGCGGCGCTGTTCGGCGGCTTCGGCGGCGAGCGGGATCAGGGCGACGGCGGCATGTTCGGCGCCTTGGCCTTAATGTTTCTGGCGCCGGTCGCGGCGCTGCTGATCCAGATGGCCATCTCCCGTTCGCGGGAATACGCCGCCGACCAGAGCGGCGCTCACTGGACCGGCAATCCGGTGGCCCTGGCCCGGGCGCTGGAAAAGCTGGAAAACTACTCCCAGGTTCGGCCCATGGTGGCTACGGCCTCGACGGCGCACTTGTTCATCATTCAGCCGCGGGCGCGGCAAATGTTCGCCAACCTGTTTTCCACCCATCCGCCGATCCCCAAGCGGATTGAACGCTTGATTGGCCGTCCGAGCGTGGACTATCAAACGAAGCTGGAACCCGGGGCTTAGGGCGCGGGGCGGGCGGTCCCAGGCGCGACGCGGCGCGTCGGGCGAAAGGCGGTAGCACGCTGGTGTCGTGCAAGGTCTGCGCCCCCGCATTTGGGCGGATTGCGGCCAGCGGGTGACAGGCGCAGCCTGGCGATATGAGGCGGCGTTGGGCGGTGGCTGGCCTGGCGATGGCGCTGGCCCTCGCGCTGGCGGGTTGCGGATCGCGGCGGGAGCGGGTGTTTGCCTATCGCTTGCCGGATTATCCGCTGGCAGCGAACCGGCCGGCTCTCGCTGGCGCGCCGAGTAGGGCCGGGCGCGACAGCGGGGCGTCCGGGCGACTGTCGCGCCCCGGCCATCGCTGGGCTCGGCGCTCCCCCAGGCGGCGCGCCGGTCGCCGCCGGCTGACGGGGCGGCGATTGAATTTAAACCAGGTCTCGCTGGCGCGTTTAGAGCAGGTGCCGGGCCTGACGCCGGAAACTGCGGCCCGCATCATCGCCGCCCGCGCCGCGCGGCCGTTTCGCTCCAAGCGGGCGCTACTTCACTCTGGCCTGCTCAGCCCAGCGGCCTACGCCCAGGCCAAGGGGTATCTGGTGGTGCATCTGGTGCATCGCCGCCGCCCGGCGAGGCGCGTGCGCTAGGCAGCGCGGTGGGTGGAGGGCGCCTGCGGCTTGGCGGTCCGGGCCGCGGGTTTGACCGCGTGCTGGCGGCGGTGCTCCTCCCAGCGGCGCTTGGCCGCCTCCGAGATACGCGCCCGGCCCTCCGGACTCAGCCGGTTGCTGGGGGCTCCGGACAACAGTTCCTCCAAGGTGCGAATCGCCTGATTCAGCCGCGCCTGTTCTCGCCGCAGTTCTTCCAGTGACCGTTGCAATTGAGATGTATTCACTTTCCACTCACCTTTCGAAAGAGCACTCACTCACTTTAGACGAAAGCGGCGCTGGAAAGGATGACCTGCCGCCACCGGAACTTTCCACCCGGTGTTGAATCGGGAATGGTGGCGCCTCCTCCCGATCTTGCCCTGGAGCCCCCGGTAGCCCCCGCTATTGGCTGCCCGGCCGCTTGAGGATAGGCGGGCCGCCGCTCTTGCGCGGCACCGGCGGCGCCCCCGGCTTGGGCACACGGGCGCCGTGGAGAATCTTCTCCAACCGGGCCTGCATGCGGTTAAAGTCCGAAGTGCTGACGACGTATTCCGGCCGCGGGGGCAAGTAATCCCGAATCTCCATCTCACTGCGCTGGATCCGCGCCGGCGTCTGTGGGTGGCTGGAGAAGGCCCGGGCGATGATTCCCGGCCGGGTTTGCTGCTGCTCCTCGAGGACCTGGAAGGCCTGCACCAGACCATTGGGGTCATAGCCCGCCTTCCACAAATACTGAATCCCTAGCCAATCCGCCTCCCGCTCATCGGCGCGGGAGAAGCGCTCATACTGCAGCGGAATCGCGAAGTTGGCCGCCTCCTCCGCGCCCAGGCCCCCCAGGCCGGATCCCCCTGCGACGATGACCAAGGGGATGGTCGCCAAAGAGAGCAACTCGCCCTTGGTGGCGTTCTTGGTGCCGTGGCGGCAGGCGACGTGGGCGAGCTCATGGGCCATGACTCCCGCCAGTTGATCTTCGGCGTGCATGCTGGCAATGAGGCCGCTGTTGACGAAGAAAAAGCCGCCCGGCAGCGCGAAGGCATTGATCACGGGGGTGCGCAGCACGTAGACGGTGACCGGCACCTTGACGTCCGAGTTGCGCACCAGATTCTGCGCCAGGCGGTTAATGTACTCGTTGACCTCGGGATCCTTAATGAGGATGCTGGATTTCAGCACTTGCTGGGCGAGGGCGTAGCCGAGCGCGGTCTCCTTCTGCATGGAGTAGAAATCAATGCCGCCGGCGACATTGCGATGGCCAATCAGGTAGACGTCGTTGATGGGCGCTTGTTTGCTCGGATCATATTTCTGCGCCGCCAAGGGCAGGCCCAAGGCGGGCAGTAGAATCGCCGCCGCCAGCAACGGCCCGGCCAGGCGCCGCAGTGCGGCGCGGGCGGTACGGTGCGGGTGGGGGCTGGGCAAGGGCCGGTGCATCGGTGGTCTCCCGGAATCGGGTCTCCGCGAGCCTCTGCAGAATGGACGCTGTCCGGCGGAGGCGGGTTTCAGCCGTGCCATCGAGACCACGCGGCTGGGCCGTCCTGGCGGTTCATTTCCCCACGCAGAAGCGCGAAAAGATCACTCCCAGTATATCTTCCGCCGTGGTGGGTCCGGTAATCGC
>JBOGKW010000178.1:0-7195 GCA_050746205.1 Terriglobales bacterium
AAAGCATCCGCGACATCAAGGAGCAGGAGGTGTTCTTCGGCGACATCCCCTTGATGACGGAGAACGGCACGTTCGTCATCAACGGGACCGAGCGGGTCATCGTCAGCCAGCTGCATCGTTCCCCCGGTGTGTTTTTCGAGACGGCGAACCAGCGGACTTATTTCCTGGGCAAGATCATCCCCTACCGCGGCAGTTGGGTCGAGTTCGAGTTCGAGAGCAAAAATCTGCTGTACGTGCGCATTGACCGCAAGCGCAAGTTCCTGGGCACCATCTTCCTGCGGGCGCTGGGGCTACACAGCGACGAGGAGATCCTGCGCACCTTCCACACCGTGGACCGCGTGGCGCTGCGCGACGGCAAACCCTACTGGCAGCTGGACGCGGGCCGCGAGGCCGAGAAGCAGTGCAACTTGCTCGGGCAGCGGCTCAGCCATCGCGTGGTCAACGCCCACGGCGAGGAGGTCGCCCACGGTGGGCGCAAGATCAATGCCACCCTGCTGCGCGACCTGACCAAGGCCAAGGTTGCCGAGTTCGAAGTCGAGGCCACCGACCTGGAGGGCGGCTACACCGTCAGCGACATTGTCAACCGGGAGACTGGCGAGGTGCTGCTGGAGGCGAACCACCCGCTGAAGGTCGCGGATTTGGGCAAGTACGCCGCGGCCGGAGAGCTGGCGCTGTTTTTCCCCGAGCGTGATCCGGTGGGCAACGTGCTCTCCACCACGCTGCGCAAGGACGCGATCAAGACCAGCCAGGAGGCGTTGATCGAGATTTACCGCAAGCTGCGGCCCGGCGACCCCCCCACCTTGGACACGGCGCGGGCGTTGTTCGAGGGCATGTTTTTCGACTCCCGCAAGTACGACTTCTCGAAGGTCGGGCGGCTGAAGTTCAACATCAAGCTCTACGACGACGCGGCGGCGACACCGCTGGAGAAGCGGACGCTGGACCCGGAGGATTTCTACGCCACCATCCGCTACCTGCTGAAGCTGCGGCGCAACGAGGGCGCGGCCGACGACATTGACCACCTGGGCAACCGCCGCGTGCGGGCGGTGGGCGAGTTGCTCGAAAACCAGTTCCGGATCGGCCTCGTGCGCATGGAGCGGGCCATCAAGGAGAAGATGTCGGTCTACCAGGAGATGGCCACGGCCATGCCCCATGACTTGGTGAACGCCAAGCCGGTGATGGCCGCGATCCGCGAGTTCTTCGGCTCCAGCCAGTTGTCGCAGTTCATGGACCAGACCAACCCGCTGTCGGAGATCACCCACAAACGGCGGCTTTCGGCGCTCGGGCCGGGCGGGTTGTCGCGGGAGCGCGCGGGCTTCGAGGTGCGTGACGTGCACCCCACCCACTACGGCCGCATCTGCCCCATCGAGACGCCGGAAGGGCCGAACATCGGCCTGATCTCCTCGCTCTCCTGCTACGCCCGCATCAACGAATATGGCTTCATTGAGAGCCCCTATCGTAAGGTGCGGGACGGGCGCGTGGTGGATTTCGTCCAGGTGCTCAACGCCGGCGACAGCGACTGGAAGGTCGGCGCCCATGCCGAAAAACGCGAGGTGGACGAGAAGAACGAGGAGTTGAAGGGCAAGCGCAAGCGGCTGGTCGAGTATGAGCCCTATTCTTTCTATCTCTCCGCCTGGGAAGAGGACAAATACGTCATTGCCCAGGCCAATGTCGAGTTGGACGCCCACGGCCGCATCGTCCCGGAGTTGGTCAACGCGCGGCAGCAGGGAAACTTCGTGCTCAAGTCGCGGACGGACGTGGACTACATTGACGTCTCGCCCAAGCAGCTGGTGAGCGTCGCCGCGTCACTGGTGCCGTTCCTGGAGAACGACGACGCCAACCGGGCGCTGATGGGCGCCAACATGCAGCGGCAGAGCGTGCCCCTGCTGCGCGCCGAGGCGCCGGTGGTGGGCACCGGCATGGAGGCGGTGGTGGCGCGCGACTCTGGGGCCACGGTGCTGGCGCGGCGCGCCGGCATTGTGGACTCGGTGGACTCGGAACGGATCATCGTCCGGGTCGAGGGCGAACCCCACGCCGGGCAGCTCTCGCGCGAGGTCGGCAGCGACATCTACCAGTTGATTAAGTTCAAGCGCTCCAACCAGAACACCTGCATCAACCAAAAGCCGGTGGTCCACAGGGGCGAACGGGTGGCCAAGGGCCAGGTGTTGGCCGACGGGCCGTGCACCGACGGCGGCGAGCTGGCGCTGGGGCGCAACGTGCTGGTGGCCTTCATGCCCTGGCGGGGCTTCAACTTCGAGGACGCCATCCTGGTCAGCGAAAAGCTGGTGCAGGAGGACTACTACACCTCCATTCACATCGAGGAGTTCGAGATCGAAGCCCGCGACACCAAGCTGGGCCCCGAGGAGATCACCCGCGACATACCCAACATCAGCGAGACCTTCCTGCGCGACCTGGATGAGAGCGGCATCGTGCGCATCGGGGCGCAGTTGCGCCCCGGCGACATCTTGGTGGGAAAGGTGACGCCCAAAGGCGAGACGCAGCTGACCCCGGAGGAAAAGCTGCTCCGCGCCATCTTCGGCGAGAAGGCCGGCGATGTGCGGGACGCTTCGCTCTATTGCCCGCCGGGCATCGAGGGCACCGTGGTGGACGTCAAGATCTTCGCCCGCAAGGGCGCGGACAAGGATGCCCGCTCGCTGGCCATCGAGGAGGCCAGCGTCGCTCGCATCGAGAAGAACCTGCAGGACGAGGTCCGCATCCTGAATGACGAGCGGGCCAAGCGCCTGACGGGCCTGCTGGGCGGCAAGGCGCTCAACGCCGACCTGCACGATGAAAAGACCAACAAGCGGCTGCTGTCCAAGGGTGATGTCCTGACGCGCGAGATCATCGAGGAGCTCTCCACCCGCAACCTCAAGCGGGCGCGCTACGCCGACCGCGATCCGCGGGTCAACGAGCAAATGGATGAGATCGAGGAGATGACCACGCGGCAGATTGACGTGCTCAGCAAAATTGCCCGCGAGCGCAAGGACAAGCTCACGCGCGGCGATGAGCTGCCCCCGGGCGTCATCCGCCTGGTCAAGGTCTACGTGGCCATGAAGCGCAAGCTCTCGGTCGGCGACAAGATGGCCGGCCGCCACGGCAACAAGGGCGTCATCGCCCGCGTCCTGCCCCAGGAGGACATGCCCTACCTGGAGGACGGCACCCCGGTGGAGATCGTGCTGAATCCCCTGGGCGTACCGTCCCGCATGAATGTCGGCCAGATCTTGGAGACCCATCTGGGATGGGCCGGCCGGGCGCTCGGCGTCCGCTTCGCCTCGCCCGTCTTCGATGGTGCGCGGGAGCGCGAGATCCGGGACCTGCTGGTCAAGGCCGGGCTGCCCGGCAGCGGCAAGGCGCGGCTGACCGACGGCGTCACCGGCCGGCGCTTCGAGCAGCCGGTGACGGTGGGCTACATCTACATGCTGAAGCTCTCCCACCTGGTGGACGACAAGATCCACGCCCGCTCCATCGGCCCCTACTCGCTGATCACGCAGCAGCCGTTGGGCGGCAAGGCTCAGTTCGGCGGCCAGCGCTTCGGCGAGATGGAGGTGTGGGCACTGGAGGCCTATGGCGCCGCCTACATTCTGCAGGAGCTGCTCACCGCCAAATCCGACGACGTCTTCGGCCGGGCCAAGATCTATGAGGCCATCGTCAAGGGTGAGGCCGCCATCGAGCCTGGCGTCCCCGAATCCTTTAACGTCCTGATCCGCGAGCTCCAGGCCTTGGGCCTGGATGTGGAGCTGATGCAGCACCGCGAGCCCGCGCCGCCGCTAGGCGCCGCCGCCGACGACTAATCCGCTGCCGGAGCGCCGCGCGGGCAGCGATGCCCGCCGGGCTCCGGGTGGCAGGGCAGGCGGAACAGCCTGCCCCACTTGAGGGCGAGGCTAGACCGTAACCGCATCTGGAGGCACCGTGTACCGAAGCAGCCCGTACGACCGCGCCAATCTCATCGCCGACTTCGACAGCATCCGTATCAGCTTGGCCTCGCCGGAGAAGATCCGCAGTTGGTCGCATGGCGAGGTGACCAAGCCGGAGACCATCAATTACCGCACCTTCAAGCCGGAGCGCGACGGGCTGTTCTGCGCCCGCATCTTCGGGCCGGTGACGGATTGGGAGTGCCTGTGCGGCAAGTTCAAGCGCATGAAGCACCGCGGCGTCATCTGCGACAAGTGCGGCGTCGAGGTCACCCTGTCCAAGGTCCGGCGCGAGCGGCTGGGCCACATCGAGCTGGCGTCGCCCTGCTCCCACGTCTGGTTCTTCAAGGGCCTGCCCAGCCGCATCGGCCACCTGCTGGACATCACGCTGCGCGAGCTGGAGCGGGTGCTCTATTTCGAGGCCTACGTAGTCATTGACCCGGGTGAGGCGCCGGTCAAGGAGCGCGAGGTGCTCGCCGAGGATCGCTATCGCCAGCTGATGAGCGAGGGTTTCGCCGGTCGCTTCACCGCGCTCATGGGCGCGGAAGCGATCAAGGAGCTGCTCAAGCGCCTGGACATCGTGCCCTTGGCCCAGGAACTGCGCGACAAGATGAAGGCCGAGCCCTCGGTGCAGAAGCGGCTGAAGTACGCCAAGCGGCTGAAGGTGGTGGACGCCTTCCGCAAAAGCCAGAACAAGCCGGAATGGATGATCATGGAGGTGCTGCCGGTCATCCCGCCGGAGCTGCGGCCCCTGGTGCCCCTGGACGGCGGTCGCTTTGCCACCTCCGACCTGAATGACCTCTACCGGCGCGTCATCAACCGCAATAACCGCCTGAAAAAGCTCATGGAGTTGCATGCGCCCGAGGTGATCGTGCGGAATGAGAAGCGCATGCTCCAGGAGGCCGTGGACGCGCTGTTCGACAACGGCCGCCGCGGCCGCGTGCTGCGCGGCGCCAACAATCGTCCGCTCAAGTCCCTCTCCGACACCCTCAAGGGCAAGCAGGGCCGCTTCCGCCAGAACCTGCTCGGCAAGCGCGTGGATTACTCCGGCCGCTCGGTCATCGTCGTCGGGCCGGAGCTGAAGCTGAACCAGTGCGGACTGCCCAAGAAGATGGCGCTGGAGTTGTTCAAACCGTTCATCTATCACCGCCTGGAGCAGAGCGGCCACTGCACCACCATCAAGCAAGCCAAGGAGATGGTCGAGCAGCATGAGCCGATCGTCTGGGACATCCTCGAGGACGTGATCAAAGATCACCCGGTGCTGCTGAACCGCGCGCCCACGCTGCACCGGCTCGGCATCCAGGCCTTCGAGCCGGTGCTGGTCGAGGGCAAGGCGATCCGCATTCATCCGCTGGTCTGCACCGCCTTCAACGCCGACTTCGACGGCGACCAGATGGCCGTCCACATTCCCCTCTCGCCGGAGGCGCAGGTCGAGGCCAGCGTCCTGATGCTCAGCTCCCACAACGTGCTGTCGCCGGCCTCGGGCCAGCCCATCACCGTTCCCACCCAGGACATGGTGCTCGGCATCTATTACTTGACCAAGCCCAACCCGCACGCCCAGGGCGCCGGGCGGAGCTTCGCCTCGCCCGAGGATGTCTTCATCGCGCTGGAGCTGGACGAGGTCGAGATCATGACCCCCATCCGCCTGCGCTACAGCGGTGAGCTGATTGACCTACCGACCGCCTACGACAGCCAGGACGTCACCCGCGCCGAAGTGCAGACCGTGCGCAACCGGCTGCTGGACACCAACGTGGGTTCGGTGATCCTCAACGACCACCTGCCGGCGGAGATGCCCTACATCAACGGCCTGCTTAAGAAGAAAGGCCTCGGCTCGCTGGTCAACTTCGCCTATCTGCAATTCGGGCTGGAGACCTGCGTGAAGATGCTGGATGAGGTCAAAAATCTGGGTTTCAACGCCGCCACCCGGGCCGGCGTTTCGATCGGCATTGAGGACCTGGTCATCCCGGCCAACAAGGTGAGCCTGGTCAAGGACGCCGAAAAGCAGGTGGTCGAGGTGCAGAAGCAGTATCTGGACGGCGCGATCACCAACGGCGAGCGCTACAACAAGGTCGTCGAGATCTGGTCCAACATCACCGAACGGGTCTCCGACGAGATGTTCGGCGTGCTGGAGAAAGAGGACCGGGAAGGCATCATCAACCCTGTTTACATCATGGCCGATTCCGGAGCCCGCGGCTCCAAGCAGCAGATTCGCCAGCTCTCCGGCATGCGCGGCTTAATGGCCAAGCCCTCGGGCGAGATCATCGAGACGCCCATCACCGCCAACTTCCGCGAGGGGCTGACGGTGCTGCAATACTTCATTTCGACCCACGGCGCGCGCAAGGGCCTGGCGGACACGGCGCTCAAGACCGCCGATTCCGGCTACCTGACGCGTCGCCTGGTGGACGTCGCGCAGGACGTGATCATCAGCGAGCTGGACTGCGGCACCGTGGACGGCATCTACGTCAGCGCCATCGTGGATTCCGGCGAGATCGTCGAGAGCCTGCGTGACCGCATCGTCGGCCGCGTCTCCCTGGAGCGGGTGAAGGATTACGAAGGCAACGTGATCGTGGACGTGAACCAGGAGATCACCGAGGACCTGGCCGCACGCATCCAGAACGCCGGCATCGAACGGGTGCTGATCCGCTCCGTGCTGACCTGCGAGTCCAAGCGCGGCGTCTGCGTCAGCTGCTACGGCCGCAACCTGGCCAGCGGCCGGCTGGTCGAGCTGGGCGAGGCCGTGGGCGTCATCGCGGCCCAGTCCATCGGCGAGCCGGGCACGCAGCTGACCATGCGGACCTTCCACATCGGCGGCACCGCCAGCAAGGTCAGCGAGCAGTCGCGGCAGGAGGCCCGCAGCAAGGGTTTCCTCCGCTTCCTCAACCTCTCGGCCGTGCGCGGCAAGGAGGGCGACCTGGTGGTGATGAACCGCAACGGCGCCATCGCCGTGGTGGACGACAAGGGGCGCGAGCGCGAGCGCTACACCGTGGTCTACGGCGCCCGCCTCAAGAAGGCGGACGGCGACGCGGTGGCCATGGGCGAGACCATGGTCGAGTGGGATCCCTACACCTTTTCGATCCTGACCGAGATCTCCGGAACGGTGAAGTTCAAGGACATGGAGGAGGGCTCGACGCTCCATGAGGAGGTGGACGAGGTGACCGGCCTGTCGCACTGGGTGGTCACCGAGTCGCCCGACGAGAAGCGCCAACCGCAGGTGGTGATCAGCGGCGAGGGGCGCGCGGCGGGTAAGAAGTACCTGATGCCCTCCCACGCCCACTTGATGGTGCAGG
>JBOGKW010000179.1:0-7094 GCA_050746205.1 Terriglobales bacterium
CAGCACCGCCGGGGCCCCCAGATCACGCAGCATCGCCAGCGACCGCATGTCCACCACCAGGTTGTTATAGCCAAAGCTGGCGCCGCGCTCGGTCAACATCACCCGCTCATTGCCCTCGGCGCGGACCTTCTCGGCCGCGCCCCGCATATCCCAAGGCGCCATGAACTGGCCCTTTTTGATGTTCACCGCCCGCCCCGTCGCGGCTGCGGCCCGCAATAGGTCCGTCTGGCGGCACAGAAACGCCGGAATCTGCAACACGTCCACCACCGCGCCGGCCCGCTCCGCTTCCGCCGTGCTATGCACGTCGGTCAGCACCGGCGCCGCCAACTCCTGCGCGACCCGCGCTAGGATCTCCAGCCCCGCTTCCAGCCCCGGCCCTCGGAACGACTTTCCGCTGCTGCGGTTGGCCTTGTCATAGGAGGCCTTAAAAATATACGGAAGCCCCGCGGCCCGGGCGCGGGCGGCGATCTCACGCCCCAGCCACAGCGCATGCCGCTCGCTTTCGATCACGCAGGGGCCGGCGATCAAGAACAACGCCGGCCCGCCCACCTCCACCGCGCCGACCTGAAAGCGCTCCCCCATGCGCCCCCTGCCCTAGGCCCGCCGCGCCGAGCGGTGGTACACGGCCTCGGGTTCGCCATCCCGCGCCCGCGCTTGCCGCTGCGTCTGGGCGGCGGCGATGAAATTCCGAAACAGCGGGTGTGGCTCAAGCGGCCGCGATTGGAACTCGGGATGGAACTGGCAGCCTAAAAACCAGGGGTGATCCTCGATCTCGACGATCTCTACATACGCCCCGTCCGGGCTTGCCCCGGTGATCCGCAGTCCCGCGCTCACCAGCCGCGACTCATACTCCCGGTTGTATTCATAGCGATGCCGGTGGCGCTCGCTCACCTCGGGCTGACCGTAGGCGGCAAAGGCGCGGGAGCCCGGCTCCAGCCGGCAGGGCCAGGCGCCGAGCCGCATGGTCCCGCCCATCTCCTCCACCCCGCGTAGTTCCCGCAACTTATAGATCACCCGGTCCGGTGTCGCCGGATCGAACTCGGAACTATTAGCCTCCGCCAGCCCGGCCACGTGACGCGCGAACTCGATCACCGCGCACTGCATTCCGAGGCAGATTCCGAGAAACGGCACCCGCCGGGTGCGGGCGTGCTCGATCGCCAGCAGCATGCCGGCGATGCCCCGCTGGCCGAAGCCACCCGGCACCAAAATGCCGTCCACCGCGCCCAGTCGGCGCTCCACCTCGCCCGGCGCTGCCTCCAGCTCCTGCGCCTCAATCCACTGCACGTCTAGCTCCCAGTTCCCGGCCAGCGACCCGTGCAACAGCGCCTCCTTCAGGCTCTTATAGGAGTCTTCGTACTCGACGTACTTCCCCACCACGCCGATCGTCACCCGCCCTTGAGGGTTGCGCATATGCCGCACCAGCGCCTCCCAGCCCCCCATCGCCCGCGGCGGCGCTTCCAGATGCAGATACCGCAGCAGCAGGTCATCCAGCCCCTGTTCGCCCAGCCGCACCGGAACCTCGTATATGCTGGCCGCGTCCGTGGCTGCCACCACCGCCTCTTCCGCCACATTGCAGAACAGCGCGATCTTCTGCCGCATCTCGCGGGGCAGAAACCGGTCGGTCCGGCACAGCAAGATGTCGGCCTGGATGCCGATCTCCCGCAGATCCTTCACCGAGTGCTGCGTAGGCTTGGTCTTCAGCTCCCCGGCGGCGGCGATATAGGGCACCAGCGTCAGGTGCACAAACACCGCGTTCTCCCTTCCCGCTTCTTGCCGCACCTGCCGGATCGCCTCCAGAAACGGCAGCGACTCGATGTCGCCCACCGTGCCCCCGATCTCCACAATCGCCACGTCCACGCCTTCTGACACCCGGCGGATGGCCGCTTTGATCTCGCCGGTCACATGCGGAATCACCTGCACCGTCTTGCCCAGGTAATCCCCCCGCCGCTCCTTGGCCAGGATGGTCTCGTAAATCCGCCCCGCGGTGACATTATTGTCCCGCGTCAGGCGGACGTGGGTAAAACGCTCATAGTGGCCCAAATCCAGGTCGGTTTCGGCGCCGTCGTCGGTCACGAAAACCTCGCCATGCTGGAATGGGCTCATCGTCCCCGGGTCCACGTTCAGGTAGGGATCAAATTTCAGCAGGCTGATCCGCAGCCCGCGGCTCTCCAGCAATGCGCCGATCGAGGCCGCCGCCACGCCCTTGCCCAGGGAGGACACCACGCCACCGGTCACAAACACGTATTTACAGGCCATCGCCGTCCCCTCCCTGCGCCTGCCCGCGCCGCGTTCCCCCGGCGCTCGCCCTCACGCCCGGAGCCCGCCTGCTCCGGCTCGCATCCCGGTTGCCCCCAACTGCGCTACGCTTGCGGTCGCCGCCCGGCACGCCCAATTATAGCCAGCGCCCCGCGACCCCTTCCGCCTGCCGCCGCGCCCTCCGCCCATTGCGCCGCGGCCGCTGTTCAGGCACAATAAACTGACTATCCATCCCAAGCCGGAAGACCTGCTCTCCGGCGATCCACCCGTGGGGCTGTGGCGCAGCTGGGAGCGCGCTTCAATGGCATTGAAGAGGTCGGGGGTTCGACTCCCCCCAGCTCCACCATCCAAGTCATTGGATCGGCTGGGTCGGCGGCAGCAGCCCAGCGTCCGATTCTCCAAACTCGCCACCAATATGCACCGTTAAGCTGGCGCGTGTTGTCCGCTCCGGCGCTTCCGGCTCCATGCCCATCGGCCTGTGTCCGCGCTGGAGCGAACCGCACGGCGCCGGAACAGGGCGGCTGCCCGCAGGCGACCGCCGCGGGGGTGCCTGCCCCGCCGGGCGGGGAACCAAACGAAAGCTGCCCCCGCTGGTTTATCGTGGTGCTGATTTTGGCGGGGGTGGTTTTGGCGATTTTAGGGCTGGCGAGACTTTAGCCGCTTAAGGCGTGCGCATCTTAAGGCCGCCGAAATTCACGCCAATCGCCTAAGGCGCGCGGCGAGTTTATTTTCAGAAGGTATTTTCGAACAAAGAATTGGGCATTCTTGCTGCGCATTTTCGGCCGAATTATCCGTCCCGCGCCTGAAAAAAATGCCGTCGCCGGCCGCAGGGATGTCCCCGGCTCTATTGGCGGGGAGAATCCGGAAATCAGCGCCGGTCGCCTAAGGCGGACACAATGAAAAAATCCCGTGCGGCGGCGGCGGGAACCCAATCCTGCTGATCCGGCGCCTGTCGGCGGGCAGTTCCTAAGCTCGCAACCCGGGATGCTGTTTGTGGGTGCCCACGCCGCCGCTGTGCTCTAGAATCCACAACGGGATGGATATGGCCGCCAGGGATTGGTTCGGTTTCGCGCTCCTGCTGGCCGTGCTCTGCGCAGCATCACCAGCCCGGGCGCAGCAATCTACCCGAACGTCGGCAAGCATTGGCGGCCTCGCAGCGCTCCGCAAGGCCGCAGCGCAGGGCGACGCCAAAGCCGAGTTCACCCTGGGCGGGCTCTACTACCACGGCCGGTCCGTGCCGCAGGACTATGCCAAGGCGGCGTATTGGTGGCAAGTGGCCGCCGCGCAGCGCTTCGCCAAAGCCGAGTTCACCCTGGGCTGGCTCTACTACCACGGCCGGGGCGTGCCGCAGGACTACGCCAAGAGCGCGTATTGGGACGCGAAGGCCGCAGCGCAGGGCAACGCCTCCGCCGAGTTCATGCTTGGCTGGGACTACGCCTATGGCCAGGGCGTGCCGCAGGACTATGCCAAGGCGGGGCATTGGTACGTGAAGGCCGCAGCGCAGGGCAACGCCGACGCCGAGTACAACCTGGGCGTGGACTACGACAGCGGCCAGGGCGTGCCGCAGGACTATGCCAAGGCGGCGTATTGGACCGCGAAGGCCGCCGCGCAGGGCTACGCCGACGCCGAGTTCAACCTGGCCGCGGACTACGACGCCGGCCAGGGCGTGCCGCAGGACTACGCCAAGGCGGCGTATTGGTACGCGAAGGCCGCAGCGCAGGGCTACGCCGACGCCGAGTTCAACCTGGCCGTGGACTACGACACCGGCCAGGGCGTGCCGCAGGACTACGCCAAGGCGGCGTACTGGTACGCGAAGGTCGCCGCGCAGGGCGACGCCAAAGCCGAGTACAACCTGGGCGCGCTCTACGCCAACGGCCAGGGCGTGCCGCGGGACTACGTGGAGGCGTACAAATGGATGATCCTCGCCAAGGCGTCGAGCGCACCGGCCAGCGACACCTATAAAAATGCCAGCACGAGCATGGGCACTCTGGCATCACGCATGACGCCGGCCCAGATTGCGGGCGCGCAGGCGGCGGCGGCGCGGTGGTGGCGGACGCGCGGGAAAAAGCCCTGAGGAGTCCCCGACGGGATCGCCCCCGCCTGGCTGCGCCGGGCCACTACAGTTATCCGGCGGAAACAAGTAAAATGGGCCGCGGTCCCGGCCAGCGGGCTACCGGGTCGCTGTGCGCCTGCCTAGCGGCCTAGGAAAGGAGCGCGATGATTCTTCCCGAAGCCCTTCCCTGGTTGGTTCCAACGGTAACCGCGGTTGCGACCGTCATTCTCGCAGTGACGTCGTGGGCCGGGCTCCGAGCCACGAGGGAGCAGAGCCGCGAGGTGCTCCGCCGCGAGCACCTTCACAAGTTGCAGACTGGGGCGCTGGCAAAACTCGAGGAGCAGTTCGATCGCTTCTGGCGGGAGCTATTCGAGGGAAACAATCGGCTCCTGAAGTTTCGAGAGGACGGCGACCCGGGCAGGCCTGGCGCCCCTGAAAGGTTCGATTTCCAGGACCCGCTGCGCGAAGAATTACGGTGTCATTTTGAGGGACTGTTTCGCGCTATTTCCGATCTCACCGACAACTACGGTCGCTTCACGGGCAGGCTTCTCTCCAGCGCGGAGGAAACGCTATCCCGGTGGGTCCCAGACCAGGCCAAGGACGAGAAGATCCGCTGGAAGAGGTCGATGCTGTCCTACCTGTTCACGAGGGCGCTGCGCACAGATCACGATGCGCGTGCGCTGTGTCCGAGTTGGCCTGTAACGGACGACGAGAAGCACTACTACCTACAGATCGTGAGGCGCCTGGACCCGGACCTGAAACTCAGGGGTCTGGCAACGCGGGAGGTCGAAGCGCTGCGGCCACGCTACAAGGAGTGCAAGGAAGAATTCGCACTCTCGCGGGAGGCGGTGGTGCTGCATGGGGAGTGCGATCTCGCCGGTGAGAGCCGCCGCGCCGTGCGATGGTGGCGGCGATTGACCCGCTAGGTTTTATCGGGGCCGCAACCACGGCGTCGCTTCGGAAACGGAGACCGTGACGGGCTGGCCGCCAGAGGCCCTGGCGCCTGCCGGGCTGCTCCCGGTAAGGGGAACCCTGGGAACAGCGTGGAAACAAGAACCCCAGAAAACGGCCCTTTGGGCCATTTCGGGGGCAACCCGCCACCATTTGCCACCAAAACCCCGATTTTTTTGTGTATAGCGCGGGGCAACCGATTTTCGCAAAGCAAGGCAGGCCGAGGGTTTACTTTTATCGCCGCAAAGATGGCATTGAAGATTGCGAAGAGGTCGCGGGTTCGACTCCCGCCAGCTCCACCGGCCCAGCGATCGGCGGACCGGTCCGTGAGGCTGGCGGCGGAGGCGCGGAGCCGGAGCTAGCGCTTGGTGGCGGCGTACCAGTCGGCGTTTTCCTGGGCGAAGCGGGCCCACTTGGCGGGCAAGTCTTCCAGGGCGAAGATCGCGGCCACGGGGCAGACGGGCACGCAGGCGCCGCAGTCAATGCATTCCTGAGGGTTGATGAACAACTGGGGCGCGCCGGCAAACGAAGCCTCCGCCTTGGCGGGATGAATGCAATCCACCGGACAGGCATCCACGCAGGCCGTGTCCTTAACGCCGATGCAGGGCTCCGCGATGACGTACGCCATGACTTCTCTCCCAACTCGGCCTGGCCTGGAGCGCCGGTAGACGCCGGTGGCCGACCACCGAAGCCAGCCGCCGCAACTCCCACCGGAAGCGGCGCGCGGCTCAGCCGCCCAATTCTGGACGCTCCCGCTGGTCGCTGCGGCCGGACTTCGCCGGGGTCCCCAGCATGCAGCAGCGCATGCTGGGGCGGGACGGCCGGCAACGGACGCCCGCTGGCGCTCAGGGCGTCTCCAAGTTGCGGCGCCCGGAGTTGCGCGGCTGTGATGTTCTCCTAACGCCAGGATCGCTCCGCCGCGGCCGTGGGGGCGATGACAAATCTCATAGCGCCCGCGAGCGGCGGGGCCGCGCCTACTCGCCGGCGATGGCGCGCAGCCGCTCCGCGGCGAAGTGAAAACCATCGGCGCTGGTCACCAACACGCCTTCCCGCTCCCATTGCCGCAGAATGCGAATCGTCGTTTCCACCCGCGCGTCCACCAACGCCGCCAATTCGCCCCGGGTAAGCGCTACCGCGACCCGCGCGCGGGCGCCGCTGAGGTCGCCAAAGCGCGCCGCCAGGTGCAGCAGCAGTATCGCCAGCCGTTGCGGCACCGCGCCGGCGCTGGCCACGGCGATCTTTTGCCGCAAAATCTCCGTGTGCTGCAGCAGCGGCCGGCGCAGCGCTTCTTCCCAAGCGGCATTGCCATGCGCTGCCGCCAGCACCGGCGCGGCGGGGCTTTGCCACACCGCCGCCCTCGGGCTAGCCACGACAGCGTCGGCGGGGTACTCACCACCGCCCAGCACCGCGGCGTCGCCCAAGCTGTCGCCCGGGCCGAAGATGCCCGCGATCGTCTCCCGCCCGTCGCTGGCGGTGCGGGCCACCTTGACCAAGCCGCTCTCCACGCAGGTGAACGCCAGCGCCCGGTCCCCCTCCCGCCACAGAGCTTCGCCCCGCGTCAATAGGCGCCGTCGCGCCCGGGAGCAGAGCGCGCGACGCAGATCCTCCGGCCAACCGGGCCAGCCGGCGTTGGCGCAGTTGGCTGCTGCGGAGTCCGCCATCGCCTAGTCCACCGTCAGCACCACTTTGCCAAACTGCTCCTTGGCCTCCAGGTGGCGCTGGGCCGCCGCAGCCTCGGCCAAGGGGAAGGTCCGGTCCACTACCGGCCGCAGTTCGCCATTGGCCAGGAACGGCAGCAGCTCCCGCAGCTCGCTGCGCGGGCCCATGTAAGATC
>JBOGKW010000180.1:0-7087 GCA_050746205.1 Terriglobales bacterium
GCGGGAAGCCGCGCGGCGCTTCGTCTTAAGCCGCCCGGGGCAGGTGCAAGCGCTCGGCCAGGTTGCTGCGGCTTAGGTCGTGGACCGTCTCCAAGCTGGCCCACAGCGCCAGACCGTAGACCGCATGCGCCCCAAAGTCTCGCGCGATCACGCCCGCTGGGTACACCCGCGGCGGGCCGGCATAGCCGAAGAAATAAAGCCCGTACATATCGCCGCCCACCTCAAGCGCAGCCCCCAATGGCTGGCCGAAGGCGGCGTCCAGGCGTACTTCGGCGCGCCGCGCCAGCGCCGCCACCACGGCCCAGGCAATGCCATACCCCCAATGAACGATTTGGCCGCCCAATCGCCGGGCCCGGCGGGAGGGGCGCAGGCCGACCCGCCGCATCAGATCCTCCGCGATGCGCTGGGTCGCCGGCTCCTCGCGGCTGGTTGGCGGCGGGCGGAGGCGCGCCAGCACCGCCCAATAACCGTCCATTGCCGCCGTCGCCGTGGCGCCCACCAACAAACCGGCCGCTAGGGTGGCCGCCCAATCCCCTCGTTGCGCCATCGCCCGCCTCCGCTGCCTATAGCGGATGCACGCTCGCGACGGGGTGCCGTCAGCGTTGCGGGCGGCTCAGCGGCCTATTTCTGGCTAACGGCGCCGCCCGGGCAGGCACTCGAGGCACGCTGCCGCGCGGGGCGAATGGAACTTGCGGCACCCGGGACACACCCCTGGCAGGTAGCGCCAGCGGTGCGGCTGCCGCGATGGACTAGCTGGCTATGAACCTTCGCACTTGCGACCAAATGCCTTCCAGCCGCGCCGGTTGATAGCGTAACGTCGGGATTTCCTGACGCGCCAACGACAGCTCGCTGGGAGAGAAAAGGTGATGGTGCTGGCAGCGCGGGCAATCAATCGCGACCAAGCCCAAGCGTGGGGAAGCGACGCCAGCCAAGTTCAACGGCTGTCCACAATGTTCGCAGGCCGATGGATGCTTACTGTTCACAATGTGCACCCCCCATTGGAGGAGTCCTTCCGGGGGGGGGTTCCCTAGGCATACTATCGTCCTGGGCACTACGGAATGCACGGGAAAAATCAGAAAAACCGCAATTCGCTTGGGCTCCGGCAGGTCGGCAGCCCACATGAGCGGCAAAAACGGGCTGTTTTGACCCATCATCGCCCGCCACCTGGCCAAAATAGCGGGGTTGCGGCCATGTCCGTACCCCGGCCGCATTGGCAGCCGACGTGGCTGTACCCGCGCCGCCGCCGCATAATTTCCCTATGCCCAACGGTCTAGCCTCCGCCTCCAGCGCCTACCTGCGCGCCGCCGCCCACCAGCCGGTTGCGTGGCAGACCTGGGGCGAGGCGGCCTTTGCCCACGCCCAGGAGCAAAATCGCCCCATCCTGCTCGACATTGGCGCCGTCTGGTGTCATTGGTGCCATGTGATGGACCGGGAAAGCTATGAAGACCCGCGCATCGCGGAGCTGATCAACCGCGACTTCGTGGCCATCAAAGTGGACCGCGACCAACGTCCGGATGTGGATGCTCGATACCAGTTGGCGGTGGCGGCGCTTTGCGGCCAAGGGGGCTGGCCGCTGACCGCGTTCCTGACCCCAGAGGGCGAGCCGTTTTTCGGCGGCACCTACTTTCCGCCGGCCGAGGGCGGCGGCCGCCCCAGCTTTGCCCGCGTGCTGGAAAGCGTGGCCCGCGCCTACCGCGAGCAGCCGCAGCAGCTGCGGGAATCGGCGGCGCGCTTGGTGGCGGCTTTGGGCACAATGGAGACGCCGCCGTCGGCCGGGGCCGCCGCGCCACGGCTGGACGCGGCGCCGATCGCGGCCATTTTGGACGCCGCGGTCAAGACCTTCGACGCGCGCCACGGCGGCTTCGGCCATGCCCCCAAGTTCTCCCATCCGGCAACGGTGGATCTGCTGCTAGACCGGTACACCCGGGACAGCGCCGCCGGGCAGAGCGGCATGGTGTTCGGCAATATCGCCTTCCTGACGCTGGAGAAGATGGCCCGTGGCGGGGTCTACGACCACCTGGCCGGAGGTTTTCACCGCTACAGCGTGGATGAGCGCTGGGCGGTGCCGCATTTCGAGAAGATGGCCTATGACAACTCCGAGCTGCTGAACAACTATGTGCACGCGGCCCAGGTCACCGGCAGCGCCTTTTTCCGCGGCGTGGCGCTGGACATCATGCGCTGGGCCGATGAGGTGCTGTCGGACCGCCGGCAGCCGGGCTTTTACACCAGCCAGGACGCCGACATCTCCCTCGAGGACGACGGCGGCTACTTCACCTGGACGCGCGCGGAGGCGCAGGCGGCGCTGACGCCGGAGGAGTTCCAACTCGCCGCGGGCTATTACGGCATTTACGAGCGCGGCGAGATGGCGCACGATCCCGCGCGTAACGTGCTGGCCGTGGCGGATGGGATCGAGGATTTCGCCACCCGCCATCATCGGCCCTTGGAGCAGGCCCAAGCCACGCTGGCAGCGGCGCGGGACAAGCTCCACGCCGCCCGCCTGCGGCGGCCCACGCCGACGGTGGACACGGCCATCTACGCCAACTGGAACGCCATGTTCATCCGCGCCTATTTGCGGGCGCAGGCGCTGCGGGGCCAGATGGACAACTCCGCCGAAGGCGGGCGGCTGGCGGCGGCGCGGGTCTTCGCCCTGCGCGCGCTGGACCGCATGCTGGCGGAGCGGGACGCGGAGCATGGCCTGCGCCATCATCTGTTCACGCCGGAAGGCGAGGCGATCTACGGCCTTGACGACCAGGCCTTCCCCGCCCTGGCCGCGCTGGAGGCCTTCGCCCTGACCGGCGAGGGCCGCTACTATGCCGCCGCACGGGACTTGGCCGACCTGGTGCTGCGCCGGTACGGCGATTCAGCGGGCGGCTTCAACGACTTGCCGGGCGATGGCGCCGGCCGTCCCGGGGCGCTGGCGGCGCCGCGGAAGCCGCTGCAGGACTCGCCCGCGCCGTCCGGCAATGCCGCCGCCATTTGGCTGCTGGACCGTCTGGCGGCGCTGTCGGGCGAGACTCGATATGCGCAGACCGCCGAGGCGGCACTCCGCTATTTCGCCTCCGCCGGCGCCGGTTTCGGCATCTTCGCCGGCGCCTATGGCCTGGCGCTGCGCCTGCACCTGGCGCCGCCGCTGCAGATCTTGATTTTGCCCGGCGATGGGAGCGGCGCCCGAGTGGACAGCGTCGCGGCGGAGTTGGAAGATGAGGCCCGCGCCGCGTATCAGCTTGAGCGCGCCGTGATCGCCGCCGATCCGGCGCGGCTGGAAGGCTGGCCGGAGGAGTTGGCGCGGACGGTCCGTGCGCTGCCAGCGTCACCCCGCGCCCGTGCGGTGGTTTGTCGCCATTTCACCTGCCTGCCACCCGCCTACTCCCGCGAGGAGCTGCGCACCCTGCTGGCCCCGGCCAGCACCAGCTAGCGCGACGCCGGCGGCGGTGCCGCTGAAAAAAGAGACCTCGGCTGGGGCGGGGGCGCGGCCGCGGGCTAAAGCCCGCCACGCACAGGCTGAGCCTGGGCCGCGCATTGTGGCGGCGGCGAGGGCCTGTGCCGCGCACGATAAAGGCTCGCCAGGCCGACGCGGGACGCGGGCGCAGCGTCCGGCTTACCAGCGGCCGCGTTCGCCGAACATGACGATGACCTTGCACAACCGCTCGGCGCCGTGGTGCCAGTTGTGCCGCACCGCCTCCTCGGCCACCGCACCCTGGCCCTTGGCGATGGCGGCGATGATGGCCTCGTGCTCCTGCACCGATTCGCCCAGGTGGTCAATGATGACGCTGGCGTAGAGCCGCGAATAACGCTCGATCTGGGGCTTGATCGCCTCGTGCATGGCGCGCAGCCGGGTGCCGGCGGTGGCCTCGACAATCAGGCGGTGGAACTGGGTGTCATAGTCGAAGATATAGTTCGGGTCGGCCTCATGCGCTTCGGCCAGCTTGCGCAGTTGGTTGTTCCAACGCTCAAGCTTGTCCGCCAACGCGGTCCGCGCGCCTTTTGGCAGCGTCTCGGTGTGCCGCGCCGCCACCCCCTCCAGCGCTCCGACCATAAGATACAGCTCGCGGGCGTCGTCCTTGGTCAGCGGCGCCACCGCCAGCCGCGGCTTGCTGTCATTGGAGACGGCAACGATGTAGCCGTCGCGCTGCAGCATGTGCAGCGCACCGCGAATCGGCGTGCGGCTGACGCCCAGCGCCGAGGCTAGGTCCGCCTCGACGATGCGGCTGCCCGGCGCCAGATGGCCGCGGACGATCAAGTCGCGGATGCGGCGGAAGGCCATGCGGACGCTGTTGCCTTGTTCGCTGCCGCCGTTGCGCCCGGCGGCGCGCGTGCCGCGCCTGGCTTGCGATATCGCGCTGGACGGCATAATCTCTGTCCCACCAGTAAGCGAAGTTAGTATACCGAAATCGAGAGCCCTTGGTGGCGCGGCGGAACTCAGACCGCAGCGCTCGTCCGCGCTGTTCGGGGGCTTACCATAGCGTCATGCCGCCGGCGCGGCTCAGCCGCCCAATTCTGGACGCCGCCTCCGCGGGTCGCGGCCGTAGCTGGGCTACGATGGCCGGCGACGGGCGCCAGGCAGTCCGCAACGCGTCCCGCGGTCGCCGCGCTGCGTACCGGGTGGCTGTCTGTTTGGCCATGGCTGCAGCCGTGCTTGCGCTGCCGCTCTGGGCTCAGGCGCCGGCCGCGCAGGTGCCGGCGATGCGCTATCGAGTGCAGCGGTTGGGCCATGGGGTCACCGTGATCGTCTCGTCGAACCGCGCCGGGAACGCGGCCGCCCCGGTAGCGGCGGTGGCGCTGTGGACCGGGCCACCGCGCGGGCCCGCCGCCCGGCGGAGCGTCGGGACCGTACCCGCCGCCGCCTTAGCGGCCACGCTGGCAGCCGACGCCGCGCAGGCGCGTGGCTCCGAGCGCGTGGTTGTGGCCATCGCCGGCGCCGTGCGGGCCACGCCGACACTGGCCTTGGCCGCGCGCCTATTCTCGCCGGCGGAGGCCGCGCCCGCGGGCACGGCGGGCGCCGGCGATCCGCCCGTAGGGCTGGCAGAAGCCGTTGCCAGCCCAGGCGCAACGGCCGCCGCCCCCGCCACGCCGTTGGTGCTCACGATCACCTGGCCCGGCCCGGCGGCCAACGCCAAGGACACCGCCGCTTTGGCTATGCTGGGCGAGGGTCTGTTCGGCGGTCCCGATGCCCGGGAGCGGCGCTCACTGGTGTCCAAGTGGCGCGCCGCGCTGGCCGTCGCCGGCGGGCTGGACGGCGCCGACGCCTGGGGCGGTTATCAGGCCCCGGGGCGCTTCCTGGCCCAGGTGCTGTTTCGCCCCGCGGTCAGCCCTACGCTGGTGCGCGAACTCGTGTTCCGGCAAATTCACGAGATCGAGGTGAACGGCATCCCGTTGGAGCAGCTACGCCGCACCGAGATTTGGACGGCGGCGGATTGGCTGCGCCGCGGGCAAACGGCCGCCGCGCGGGCCCGCCGCCTGGCCCGGGCCGTGTGGCGCACAGGATCGGCGGCAGCCGCCAACCAGGCGCTGGCGCCGATGCTGGCCGTCACCGTGGCGGAGATGCAGGCCGCGGCGGCCCGCTATCTGAGCGACGCTCTGGGCCAGTTGCGGGTGCGGCCGGGAGGGGCCTGGGGCTGGGGGCCTGGCGCCGGGGGTGGCGGCGGGGTCGAGGGCGGAACGGGGTACCGCCTGCCCGGCAGTCGAGCGGACCGCCGCGCAGAGCAGGGCCGGAGCGGCGCCAGCGTTCCGGCCAGCCTGCCCGCCTGGCAGCCGCCGGCGCCGGACGTGGCCACGCAATATCCCAATGGCTTGCGGCTGATCGTGATTCACGACGCCAACACGCCGCTGGTCACGGCGCGGCTCAGCGTGCCCGCGCCGCCACCCGGGCAAGCGCCGCTGGCTCGCGCCCTGGCGCAACTGCTGCTGGCGGGAACCGCCGATCGCTCCGGCAGCGCCTTGGCCCAGCAGTTCGAAGGGCTGGGCGGTGACGTGTGGGCAAGGGCGGGCGAGCGGCGCTTCATCATTGGCGCTTCGGCGCTGGCGGCCTATGTGGGCCCCATGCTGCGGCGGCTTGCGGCGGTCGTCATCCGCCCAGCGATTCCCCCAGCGGCGCTGGCGATCCAGCAGTTGAACGCGCCCACCTGGCGCGCCTGGCGGGAGGCGGACCCGCAATGGCTGGCGCGGCAAGAAGCCGCGCGACTGGCCGCCCCCGCCCCGGCGCAGGCTGCGATGGCGACGAGCCGCCAAAACCTGTTGGCCTTCGCCCGCAAATTGCTGTTGCCGAACAATGATGCCCAGCTGGTCATCGTGGGTGATGTGGATCCGAATTGGGCCCGGTCGCTGGCGGCACAATATTTTGTGGATCCCTGGCCGTTCGGCTACCCCTCCGCCCACCCCGCGCACCCGCCGCTTTCTGCGGGCGGCCGGCTGTTGCTGGTCAACACGCCGGGTGCAGAGGCCGCGTGGGCGTTCGTCCCGACCACGCCGCCGCCAGCCCCCGGCAGCGCCCTCTACGGTGCTTGGATTCTGGCCCGCTGGCTAGCGGCCGCGCCGGATCGCCCGGCCGCGACCGCCGCCACGCCCGCCTTGCTGCGCACGGCCCTGGAGCGGCGGGCTGCCCTGTCCACCGCGCCGCTTTCCACCGCGCAATTGGCGGTGGCCAAAAGCGGCTTTATGGCTCAGTTGATGGGGCGCTGGCAAACCCAGGCCCAGATCGCAGCGGCCTGGACCTACGGTGATCCCGGCGCGCAGGTGGCCGCCGCTGCCGCCGCCTCCGCTGCTCAAGTACAAGCCGCCGCCCGCCAGTATCTCGGCCCGCCGCTGGTCGTGGTGGCCGGCAATGCCGCCGCCCTGAAAGTCCCGCTCTCGCACCTGGCCCGCGGCGCCATCACCATCCTGAACGCGCAGGGCGCCATGATCGGCGCCTACCCGCCTGAGGGCCCGGCCCGCCGTTCACGCCGCCGCATTCCCCACTAGCGCACGGCAACCGACCGGCGGCTCAGCCGCCCCATTCTGGACGCTCCCGCTGGTCCCACCCCAAAGCGCTCCGCTGCGCTTTGGGGACCCCGGGGTCGTTGCGGCTGGGCTTCGACGGCCGGCCACGGAC
>JBOGKW010000181.1:0-7075 GCA_050746205.1 Terriglobales bacterium
AGCCGCACTAGGGCGGACCATTCATCGGCATGGCCGGGCCGGAGAATCCAAGCAGCAGAAGGCATCCGCAGGTGCCAGGGCCGGCGCACGAGCCTGGGGGCGCCAGCCTGCCCCCCCGGCCAGTAGCGGGCCGGGCGCTTCCGCCGGGTCGAGCGCGGCCCAGCGAGGCGCCTGACCTATCCTATATGACATATATGGCCCGGTGGTGGCGAGCCCGAGCGGCACGGCGACCCTTCGTACCGCCGGAGACGGCGCAAACGGCGCAAGAGGCCGCGCCCACGGCGCCGTCAGTGATCCGGCCCTATTTTGAAGCGCTGCTGTTGTTGCTCCTGGCCGCGGGTTTTTTCACCCTGGCGGGCACCGGGCGACTGGGTGGGTTGGTGGTCCTGTTGGGAACCGCCGCCTTGGGGGCGCGGGCGGTGTTGCTGGCGCTTGGCATTCGGCCGCGCCTTTCTAACACCGGCGCCAACCTGATCAGCGCTCTGTACCTGGCCTTCTATCCGCTGGATTATTTTTTCCTCTCCCGCGGATTTCTGCAGGCCACGGTGCACCTGGTGTTGCTGGTGGCGGTGCTGAAGTTGTTCTCCGCGACGCGGCCCCGTGACTTTGCCTATCTTTGCGTGCTGGCGTTCCTGGAGGTGCTGGCGGCGGCGACGCTGACGGTGGGCGGCGGCTTTTTGGGCGACTTCACCGTGTTCTTGGTACTGACCGTGGCCACCGTGATCTCCTATGAGGTGTTCCGCGCCGAAGCCTCCGCGCCGGTGCGGGCGGAACTGCCGGCGCCCAAGCCGGCCGGGGGCGCAGGCGAGCGACGGAGCGCACAGGAACTCCGCGGCGCATTGGTTTCCGTCTCCTTGGCGGCGGCGGCCAGCGTGGCGCTCTGCGGCGCCGGCCTGTTCTTCCTGCTGCCGCGGTTTTCCTTCGGCTATTGGCAACCGGGTGCGGAGGGGCAGCGCCTCAGCGGCTTCAGCGACGACGTGCAGCTCGGCGAGATCGGGCGCTTGCAGTTGAGTAATCAGCCGGTGATGCACATTCGTATTCAGCAGTCGGCGCCGCCGGCGGCGCCGGGCAGTCTGTACTTATATTGGACGGGCCGCATTCTGACGCAATTTGACGGCCGGGATTGGTACGACCCCCATCATCCCCGGGTCGCCCGCACCACCTTCGGCCAGTTGCAGTTCCCTACCCCTCCTTTAGGCTACGCTTTTCCCCACCGCGTCATTCGCTATCGGGTGATGCTGGAGCCAGTGGGCGCCGACGTATTGTTCTTCGCGCCGCAACTGCGGGAGATCTCCACCCACTTGGCGCGTGTGGGCGTGGACGCCACCGGCACGCTGAGCAGCATGCGGGGCGCCTTCGGCGAGATCGCCTATACGGCAATCTCCGCTCTCGGCGCACCGCCACCCGCCGAGTTAAGCGGCCTAGGCCGCGCCTATCCGCCGCGGATCCAGGAGGAGGACTTGCAGTTACCGCCCGGGTTGGACCCCCGCATTGGCACGCTGGCGCGGCGCATCGTGGGGCCGCACCGCGATCCCTACGCCCAGATGCGGGCGCTCACGGACTACCTGCGGTCCCACTACCGTTATACGCTGCACCTGCGGGCCGGCGGGAGCGATCCGCTGGCGGACTTTTTGTTTCGCGTACGCGCCGGCCACTGCGAGTATTTCGCTTCGGCTTTGGCGGTGATGGGCCGCGTGCTGGGGATCCCGACGCGGGTGGTGAACGGGTTTGCTGGCGGCGAATACAACCCGGTCTCCGGAGAATATGTACTTCGCGGCCGGGATGCGCACTCCTGGGTGGAGGCGTACTTTCCAACCCGCGGCCCGGGGGCATGGGTACCCTTTGACGCCACGCCGGCGGCGGCTGGGGTGGCGGGATGGTCGCGCTTCGAGCAATACGCCGACGCCCTGAGCAGCTTCTGGCAGGAGTGGGTGATTAACTACGACATCTTTCACCAACTCTCGCTCGCGCGCGGGGTGAATCGCCAGGTGCGGCAAGCGACCAGCGATTGGCGGCGGTGGTTTGCCTGGGCAGGACGCCACGGCTGGCGGCGTCGAGCTGACCGCGCCTGGGCCTGGCTGACCCAGGCCATCGTGCGCCCCTCCGGGAAAGCGGGCCTGCTGGTTCTGGTGCTCGTCATCGCGCTAGGATCGGCCCTAGCGGCGGGATGGTGGACCCCTGGCGGCAGCGGGCGCACGCCAGCGGCGGTCGCCAGCCAAGCCACCTGGTATTACCGTCGGCTCCGCCGGTTGCTGGAGCGCTCCGGGTTCCGGGCGCCGCCGCAATGCACGCCGGAGGAACTGGCCAGCGCCTTGCCCGCGGCCGGCGGCCGGCCCGCGGTGAAGGCCGCGGTCGGCCGGTTCGTCGGCCACTATCAAGACGTCCGCTTTGGCGGCGATGGGGCTACCCTGCCGCGACTGGCCGAGGACCTGCGGGCGGTGGAGGCGGCTCTGCGCTGAGGGCGGGCCTGGGGCTTCGGGTTCTCCCGCCGCCGGCGATTCTCTCCGTTCCACTCTTCTCTGCCCTGTTTCCTGTCTCGGCACCTGTACCCATGGGGCCAGTTGTGGGGCCAGGAAGAAAGCCCTTATGATCTCGGCATCCCCTCGGCCCAGGACGCGTGCGCCCGCACCTCAAACTGTCGTATTTCATCATCGCCGTCTTAATCTTAGCCGGCGCTGCACCGCTGTTTCTCTACGGAACGCGGGTGATCTCGCTCAACCGCGACGCGTTGCGCACCAAGGAGCGCGAATACCAGACTGCCTCCACCCGGGCGCTGGCGGATGAGATTGGACTGTACTATCGGCAAGGTGGCGTGGCGGCTGAGCATTTGGGCGACGCCATCACCGTGCTGGCCAGCGGCGACTTGAGCGGCGACAAGGTGAACTCGCCGGACATCCGCGGCCTGCTGGCGGAAAGCCTGCACGCCTCCCCCCATCTGCTGTATTTGGCGGTGATCAACGATCAGGCGCAGGAGGTCAGCGCCTCGCGCCTGCCCAACATGGATGTGTTCCTGCTGCGGGCGATTGAGCGAGCGTACCTGGTCGCCCGCGCGGGGCAAACCAGTTACGTGCCGGTAGAGGTCTCGCTGGAGGGCAACAAGCGGGTGGTGATGCTGCGCAGCCTGCCGCTGTGGGCCGATCCCCAGGCCACGCCGGGCAGCGCGGCGGCCGGGCCGGCGATCGGCGTGCTGCTGCAAGTCGAGGGCTTCTCCCTCATTCAGCAACGCTTGGATGAGATGACCGCTGGCGGCATGGAGCTGTACGTCGTGGATGACCGCGGCCGCCTGATCGCCGCCGGCGCCCAGCCCGGCCATTTTAGCGGCGTGCTGGGCCAGGACCTGAGTCACTTGGAGATTGTCCGCCGCTTCCTTTCCTGGCACGGCAATCCCCTGGCCTCCGAGACCGCCTCCTACCAGCAGGGCACCGACGACGGAACGGAAGCCATGCTGGGCACCTACTCCGCGATCTCGGCGCTGCATTGGGCGGTTATCGCCCAGCGCCCCGAGCGGCTGGCCTTCGCCTCGGCGCGCGAGTTGGAGCGCGAAGGCTACATGCTGATGATCGCCAGCCTGATCGTCAGCGTCGTCCTCGGCGTGTATTTCTCCAGCCGCTTGACGCACCCCCTGGAGCTGCTGAGTCAACAGGCGCGGGCCTTGGCACGGCGGGAATTCCTCGGCCGGATCGAGCTCAACGATCAAACGGAGATCGGCGACCTCGCGCGCAGCTTCAATGCCATGGCCGAGGAGGTCGAGCATTACGTCAATGACCTCAAGGTCGCGGCGGAAAAGAACCACGAGCTCTTTCTAGGCTCGATCCGGCTGCTGGCGCAGGCGGTGGACCAGAAAGACCCCTATACCCGGGGCCACTCCGACCGCGTCACCAAGTATTCCGTCGCCATCGCCAAGCGCCTGGGGTTGACTGAGGCAGAGGTGGAGCAGGTGCGCATTGCCGCGCAGTTGCATGATGTAGGCAAGATCGGGATTGACGACCGCATCCTGAAAAAGCCCGGCGCCCTGTCGAACGAGGAGTTCGTGCTGATGAAGCAGCACACCGTCAAGGGCGCCAACATCGTCCGCCAGGTGGAGCAACTGCATGACGTGCTGCCTGGCATCGAGCTGCACCATGAAGCGGTCAACGGCACGGGTTATCCCTACGGCTTGCGCGACGAGCAGATTCCAACCATGGCCAAAATCATCTCCGTCGCCGACACCTTTGACGCCATGACCACCGAGCGGCCCTACCAGGCGGCGCACGACACGGAGCAGGTGGTGGCCATCATCCAGCAGCACGCCGGCGTCCGCTATTCGCCGGCCGTGGTGGAAGCCTTCGTCGAGGCGGTGGCGGCGGGCGAGATTCGGCCCCAGCGGACGGCTGCCGCCGTCGCCGCGCTGTAAGCGGCGGCGGCGGCAGCGGTTGTGGTGGCCGGGCTGCGATGCGGGCCAAGGGCCGGCGGCACAGCGGCACCGTTGCGGCGAGCGCTCGGCGGTTCCTGCTCCTGACGCGAACCGACAGGACTGGACTGACAGCAGGCGGTTCGCGCCGAACGGCGCAACACCGTGGACGGGGCAGCTACGGTAGCCGCGAGGCTGCTGGAGGCCGAATGCTATACTGGCACAGCGTTTGCGGGCCATTGCGTGGCCCGTTTTCCCCTTTACGGTGGGTGTAGCTCAGCTGGCAGAGCGTCGGACTGTGGCTCCGAAAGTCGTGGGTTCGAACCCCACCACCCACCCCAAACGATGGCGCTAACGGGTCCGCCTTAGGTTCGGCTCCTCGCCTAGCGTTCCGGCCGCGAAACAGAGGATCGAGCGGCGTGGCGCGCCCGCTTCGAGGCTAACAGGACGTTTTCAGGCAGCCTCTAGGATGATTCGCTGGCGGCGGCCAGCAGGCGCCGGCTGTTGTCGGCGCGGATCATGGTGCTGAGCCGCCGCGCGTAGCGAGGCACGTCGGTCTGGGCGTGCTTGCCCTCGTACTCCAGAGACACCGATCCCCGATAGCCGGCCTGCTGAATGAGGGTGAGAATGTGGGACCAGTCGGCCGGGCGCACGTGGCCGGCGGCATCGTGGATCTGTGTCTTCAGGTGAATATGCGTGGCGTGGGGCAGCAGGCGGGCAAACTGCGCCACCGAATCCACGGGCGAGTTGAACGAATCGGCGTTGGCCCCTAGCCATGGGGAGTTGACCGCGCGGATGTAATGCAGCACTTGATCGGCAGTACGGGTGACGCCAAAGTCGTTCTCGATGCCCAGCAGGATGCCGCGCTGGCCGGAGTACTCCGCCAGTCGGGCCATGCCCTCGGCCACATAGGGCCGGGCCTGCGCTTCGCTCCATCCCGGCGGCAGGCCGCCGCCAAAGATGCGCACGTGCGAGGCGCCCATGGCGTCAGCAAAGTCCACCCACCGCTGGGCGGCGGCCAACTGTTGCGCCCGCGCTTCCGCCGTGGCGCCGGTGAAGGCGGTCCGAACGGCAATGCCAGACCAATGGATGCCGTTGCGATAGGCGTGGCGGCGCAAACGCTGGTGGTAGCCGCGGTCCGGACGGGGCAGCCAATAGACGGTCAGGTCCACCGTGTCCAACGCCCAGTCCACGGCGCGGTCAATCACCTGCTCGTAGGTGAGCCGTCCTGCGGCTAGGGCCTGGCGGTAGGAGTAGCAACAAATGCCCGACCGCAGATAGGCGGACCGTTGGCCGCTGGGGGGATAACCGCTGGGCACCGCTGCCGCCGCTCGCGCCACGGGCGCGGCCAGCAGCGCCGCCGAAGCCGAATAGAGAAACGCTCGCCGTCGCATGGCCGTCATCCTACACCAAACCGGTGACCCGAAGCCCCGCCCGGCACGGCCTGCCCGGAGGGCCAGAACCTTCGATGCGAAAAACCATTCGTGACATTTCGGCATGGCCCGCGCTGGTTAAGTCCTTCCGATTCGGTCGCGGTGAACCTGGTTCGTTACTAATTTCCTGTCACGTCCCCAAGGGTAGGCAGCGGACGCCGGAGGCCGCGGGCCATCGCAGTGCGGCAGCGGCGCGAATCGGGCGGGGGGTCACCGTGGCGCCGGCCGGCGTGGCCCCCGCCGTGGGACAGGCTTTAAGCCTGGCGTGTGTAGGCCCAGGCTCAAACAGCCCGCGCCTACACACGCTGAAGCGAATGAGACGGGCGCCGGCGGCAGGCAGGGCTGCTGGCCCCGCCAACGCGTCGGTTGACAGATGGGCTCCGGCGCGGCAGCTTGGAAGGTTGGCCTATGACCGTGGCTGAACTCAGGCAAGCTCCAGTGCTCGCGGGAACGAACGCCCGTCCCCTCCGCCGGGCGGCGGTCTTGGGCGCCGGGGTCATGGGCGCGCAAATCGCGGCGCACCTGGCCAATGCCGGCCTAGAAGTGGATTTGTTGGATTTGCCGGGCCGCGCGGCGGCGGGGCTGAAGACCGCCCAGGCCAGCCGCCCCGCCGCCTTTTTTCTGCCGGAGAACGCCCGCCGGATCCACCCGGGCAGCCTTGAGGCCGATCTGGATCGGCTGGCCCAAGCCGATTGGGTGATTGAAGCGGTGGTTGAGGATTTGGCTGTCAAACGCGGCTTATTGGCGCAGATCACGCCCTATCTCCACGCCGATGCAGCGCTGACCACCAATACCAGCGGCCTGCCGGTGGCGGCGGTGGGAGCCGAATTGCCGGCAGGGGTGAAGCGCCGCTGGTTCGGTACGCACTTTTTCAACCCGCCCCGCTACATGCGGCTGATCGAGGCCATTGCGGTGCCGGAGACGGACCCGGCGGTGATGGCCCGCATTCTGGATTTCGCCGACCGGCGGCTGGGCAAAGGCGTGGTGCGGGCGAAGGATACCCCGAACTTCATCGCCAACCGCATCGGAACGTTCTCGCTGATGCGGACATTGCAACTGATGACGGAGATGGGGCTGAGCATTGAGGAGGTGGACGCGCTGACCGGCCCGGTCCTGGGCTGGCCGAAATCCGCCACCTTTCGCACCGCTGATCTGGTGGGGCTGGACCTGCTGGCGCACGTAGTTGCCAATGCCTACGATAATTTGCCTGAGGATGAAGAGCGGGAGCTGTTCCGCCTGCCCCCGTATTTGG
>JBOGKW010000182.1:0-6976 GCA_050746205.1 Terriglobales bacterium
TCCCTCCACCACGCGGCCCAGACTGTCGCGATCGATCGCGCCGGACCCGTCAAACGGGGTCGGGAGGACAGAGTACACGCCCTGAATCGCCATAAGCAGTCCGTGTCCGCCTAAAACAGATTCCGCAGCAGGAAGGTCACGTTGGCGGGCCGCTCCGCCAAGCGCCGCATATACCAAGGGAACCAGTAGCTGCCATACGCAATCAGCACCGTCGAGCGCCAGCCCTCCCGCGCCAGCCGGATCTGCTCGCCGCGCTGGATCCCGTAGAGCATTTGGAACTCGAAGGCGGTCTTCAAGTTCTGCTCCAGCGCATAGGCGCAGATCCGCGCGATCATGGCGCGGTCGTGGGTCGCCGCCGCCAGTTGCAGCCCGGCCGCCCGCGCATCCGCTGCCAGCATGCGGGTCGTGAGCTGGTAGTAGTTCTTGTCTACATCCGCCTTGTCCCGGAAGGCCACCGTCGGCGGCTCCTGATAGGCGCCCTTCACCAGGCGAATCGCCGGCCCTAGCGGCAGTAGCGCTTCCACATCCGCCGCTGTTCGGTGCAGATAGGCCTGCAAGCAGACGCCAACATTGGAAAACGCTCGCCGCGCACGGCGATACAGGTTCAGCGTGGCATCCACGTACCCGCTCGCCTCCATGTCAATCCACACAATCGGCGGCGTTTGCCCTGCCGCCTGGGCGCCGGCGGCGCTCGCCTCGATGATCCGCGCCACGCTGGCATAACAAAACTCTGGGTCGAAATCCAAGCCCAGTTGCGTCAGCTTCACCGACACCGTCGCCGGCAGCCGCAGCGCCATGATCTGCGGATACAGCGCAATGTAATGCGCGGCCACCGCCTCGGCCTCCGGTCGGGCGCTGACGTTCTCCCCCAACTCGGTGAACACCGTCGGTACACCCGCCCGCCACATCTCCCCCGCTGCCCGCAGGCCATCTTCGGCGTCCTCTCCCGGCATGAATCGCGTCACGGCGCGGCGGACAAAGCGCATGCGCGGTGCGCGCTCCCGAAGGAATCGGCTATTGGAGGCGGTCAGGAAGACAGTGCGGCCCAGGCCCATGGGGATCTCTTGAAGAGAATACCGTATGGGATACCGGCATGGGAATGCAAACGGCTGTTTCTGCCCCTTTTCGGTTGCGCGGGGCGGGGCGCGCGGTTGCTCGCGCCTGGGGTCTGGGCGGCGAGGGGAAAACGCCGCGGCTGGAGGGTTGCGCGTGCGGCGCGCCCCGGCGAGGGCTATCTGTGGGGGGAATCAGCGGGCGGGACGAGGCCCGCTGTTTGAGCAGCCTCGGGAGGCCGGCCCCGTGGCGGCTGGGTCGGTCCTCCACTGCCGTCTGGGTCGCCCCAGACCGGGGCCGCCGGCCCTGCCCGTTGGCGCCTGCCACCTTTCGCCGGTAATGCCCGTATCCTCCCGTTTCCCTCCGCCTGGTCCCCGGCGCAGGCCGGCTCCGACCGCGGGGACAGGGACCATCACGGGGGCATTTGGTGTGAATTGGTAACGCAATCCGTGCCTGCCCGCCGCTGCCGCCGTCATTTGTCAGTGCCCCCTAGGCCAGGCGGCGGCCCGGACCGCGCCCCGGACCCGCGTTGACCCGATTGCCCAGACGACGCCTCTCGCCGTCAGGGCCACCCGGCCAATTCCCCCATCCCTAGCGGCCACGCCGGCAATTCCCCCATGATCTCGGCGGTTGCCCCTACGTTCCCAGGAAAAAACACGGTGAATACACCTTGACGGGCGGGGGTGAGGTAGGGGAAAGTCAGTCACGCTCTCTTCTCGCGTGGCTCACGCCCTCCGGCCCGAACCAACCCGCCGGGCGTTTCCCGGTGCCCGCCCGGGAGTGGCAAGGAACGTGCGGCAGAGGTTCCACAAAGGTGGCTAGAACCATGCCAGATTCGCCCGAAGTCATGAATATCCGCCAAGCTGCGGACTACTTGGGCATTTCGAGCGACACGCTCTACAAGTATTTGGCGGATGAACGCATCCCCGCCTTCAAGCTCGGCAACCGCTGGAAGTTCAAAAAGAGCGTGCTGGACCGCTGGATGGAACGGCAGAGCTTCCCCGTCGGTTCCGCCCAGGTACCGGCTCGGGAAGAGAAGGGAAGAGGTAGCCGTTAATGGCGCGCAAAGCCAAAAGCAAGCCCTTACTCGGCCTGGATGTCGGCTCCAGCGCCGTCAAGCTGGTCGAGGTGCGCCGGGGCAAGGACGGCCTCGAGGCTTCGGCCGCCGATCTCCGTGGCCTTACCCCGGACGTGGTTGTGGATGGCGCCATCGTGGACAACCTGGCGTTGGCCACCACCGTCACCCAAATGCTCAAAGATAGCCACGTCCACAATCGCTCCGTGGCCACCGCGGTGAGCGGCAACTCGGTGATCGTCAAGCAGATCTCGATGCCGGCCATGACCGAGGACGAGCTGGCCGAGACCATGCAGGCCGAGGCCGCCCAGCACATTCCTTTCGAACGCTCCGATGTCTACATGGACTACCAAATCCTGGACATTAAGGAAAGCGGAGCCATGGACATCCTGCTGGTGGCGGTCAAAAAGGAGAAAGTTGGCAACTATACCAACGCGCTCAGCATGGCCGGCCTCTCCGCCGTGGTCATTGACCATGACCCACTGGCGCTGGAAAACTGCTACGAGTACAACTACGAGCCTGCGCCCGACGAAATCGCCGCCTTACTCAATGTCGGCGCCAGCGTCACCAACATCGTCGTCACCAAGGGAGCTGTTCCGCTCTTTACCCGGGACGTCAGCGTCGGCGGCAACCAGTACACCGACGCCCTGCAGAAGGAGTTCCACCTCCCCGCGGAGGCAGCCGAGGCGGCCAAGCTGGGCCGCGGCAATGGCGAAGGAATAGATGAGGCGCGCCGCCTGCCGGTGCTGCAGTCGGTCACCAAGCTCATCGTCCTGGAGGTGCAAAAGACCTTCGACTTCTTCCGCGCATCCACCAATGGCCAGCGCATCGCCCGCATGTATCTCTCCGGCGGAGCCGCCCAGACCGCCGGCCTGAAAGACACCCTGCAAGAAGAATTCGGCGAGACCGTCGAGCTTCTCGATCCCTTTCGCCGAATCGGCTATGCCGAGACTGGCCCCATGGCCGAGGCCATTCACAATGAACGGTCGCGCCTCGCCGTCGCCGTCGGCCTGGCGCTGCGGAGCTTTGACGACCTATGATCCGCATCAACCTTCTGGAGGCGGGAGCCAAGCGCGCCCGCGCCGCCAAAACGCCGGAGGCGTTTTCCGCCTCCGGCACTTCCTCCGCTGCCTTGGCCGGGGTGGGCATGTTGATCCTGGCCGTGGTCCTGCTCGTCGGGCATAACTTCTACCTGCAGCACCAAGCCTCGGTCCTGGCGGTGCAAACCGCCGCCGCCCAGCAGGAGGCCAGCCGCTTACAGGCGGTGCGCCGCGAGTTCCAGCAAACCGTCCAGCGCCGGCAGCTCCTCCAGCAGCGCATCCAGATGATCAACACCCTGAAGCAGAACCAATCAGGGCCGTCGTCCCTGCTGGCCGCATTGCGCCAGGGCGTCGATGGCGCCCCCGCGGTCTGGCTGGATTCGGTCGGGGAAAAGGCCGGCGTCCTCACCATTCATGGCTCGGCGCTCGATTTTGATGCCGTCGCCAACTTGATGACATCTCTCCGCAACACGGGTTATTTCACGCAGGTCAGCCTCGCCAGCTCCGCCCAACAGACCGTGAAGCGGGGTGTCTGGCCCTTCGCCTTCGTCCTCACCGCCCACATCAACGCCCCTAACCCCGGCCCCGCGGCCAACAAGTCCTAACGGAGCTGACGCATGCCCCAGTTCAACGACATGCCCCCCCGGTCGCAGTTCCTGCTGTTATTGGTGCTGGCCGTGGTCGTCTTTCTCGCCGGAGAATACGCCTGGCTCAGCCCCGCCCGCGCCGCCAACGCTGCCGCCGCGCAGGAATTGGCGCAGATCCAGGCGCAAAACAACAGCCTCCAGCCCTACGCTCGCCGCACCGAGCTGCTCCGAGCCGAAAACCGAACCCTTGAGCGCCAACTGCAAACCCTGCTCAGCATCGTGCCGAGTCAGGAGGCCACCGACCAGTTCCTGCGGACGATTCAGTCCGCCGCGGAGAGCAGCTCGGTTTTCATTCGTTCCATCTCCGCCAAACCCCTGCTCCAGAAGCAGTTCTACACCGCCGCCCCCTACCAGGTCTCGCTGGATGGCGGCTTTGGCGGCGTCCAAGCTTTCTACCGTCGCCTGGCAGCCTTGCAGCGCATCGTCAACGTCAACGGCTTGTCCATGAAGCGTCTCGGCAAAGCCTCCGGCGGCGCGTTCCCCTATCAGCCCGGCGAATCCGTCGTCGCGCAGTGCACGCTGACGACGTTCTACAGCCGCAGTGACTCCATCAACACCTCCGCTCCCGCGAGCGGGAGGGGGAGGGTGCGATGAGACCTCCATTCCTGCCCAGCGGCCCGGCCCGTCGTCTGCCCCTGGCCTTGCCGCTCATCCTCGGTGCCCTAGTCGTGTTGCTGGTCACCGCCCCCGCCTGGGCTCAGAACGGCCATCGCGATCCCTTCCATTCCCTGATTCCTCCCGCCGGCAGTGGCAAAGGACGTGCCGCCACCGACCGGCCGCCCGGCCGCGCGGGCCTGGAAATCGCCAAATTGAGCATTCAGGGCGTTGCCCTGGGCGGTCCCACCGGAAACGTGGCGCTGGTCGCCAGCGCCTCCGGAGAGACCTATTTCCTCCGCCCGGGGGAAGACATCTTTGACGGCATGGTCCTGCGGCTCACGCCCAACGGTATCTGGTTCCGTCGCACTAAGGTGGTGGCCACGGGTCAGGCCGTCGGCGCACAAACATTTCGGGGCATAGACCCGCAAACCCAAACAGGCGAGGGCAAATGACCACTCACGCGTTTTCCCATCCTATCTGGCGCCCGCGGTCGCGGCGCGGTTCCCGCCTCCGGTCGCTCGCTCCCACGTTAGGAGTTGCCCTGTTGCTGTCCGCCGTGGCATGGCCGCAGGCAGTTCCGGCAGCCCGGTCCGTGGCCGCTGCCGCGACCCCGGCATCGGCCGCCGCCAAGCTGGCGCAGGTCTGGCGCCTGAGCGTCGAAAAACTTCCCACCCGCACCATCATCAACATCGCCACCCTGCCGGGCCGGCCTCAAGACTCGGTCTTCACCCTGCGCCACCCGAATCGCTGGGTTCTGGATTTTCAGGCGGCGAGCGACACGATGCCGCGGCATCGCTGGACCGTGGCCACCGCCGCCATCGCGGATCTCCGCGTGGGTCAATTCAATCCCACCACTGTCCGCCTCGTTCTGGATTTGCATCACGCCATCACCCCTCAACTCCAGCCCGCCGCCCACGGCCTTCGCATCATCGTCCCGGACGCTCCGGCGCCCGCCGCGCAAGCCCACGCCGCGCCCGTGCCCGCCCAGCTGTCATCTCCAGCGCCGCGCCCCTCCCCCGGGGAGATGCAAGCGGAGCGCCAAGCCCGGGCCAAGCAAGCACTGGCCAAGCAAGCACGGGCCCAGCAAGTTGCCGAGCGCCAAGCCAAAGCGAAACGGCGGCTGGAGGCTCAGCGTCAGGCCGCCATCCAGCTCGCCGCGGCTCGCCACGCGGCTAAATCCGCATGGCATCCCGCCGCGGCCTCCGCTCCGGTGGCCCCGGCCGCGTCTGCACACTCCACCGCGCCGCGGCCAGTTGCGGTGGCGGCGAATCATCCCCCCGCCCTGCCCCCCACCTCACAGGCCGCGCTGGCGACCGCATCGCCCGCGGCGAGGCCTTCGGCTTCCGCCTCGGCTCCCGATGCCCCCGCCGCCAGCGCTTCTCTCGCCCCCGCGACTGCGGCGGGCGTGACCCCCCGCGGCGTGGCCCCGGAGTCGCTCAAAGAGTCGCTCCAGACCGCCATTCAAGGCTCGATTCCCGGCACCGGCGAGCCCACCGTCTACACCGGCGAGCGCATCACCCTGAACCTGAAGGACGCTTCGCTCACCGACTTCTTCCGCCTCATCAACCAGATCAGCGGCCTCAATATCATCGTGGATCCCAGGGTCCACGGCACCGTGACCATGGTGCTGCAAGATGTCCCCTGGGATCAGGCCCTGGATTTGGTGCTCCGCAACAACAGCTTGGGCCGCAAGCTCGAGGGCAACGTCCTATATATCGCCACCGAGAAGACCCTCGAAGCGCAGGATGAGGAAATCGCCGAGTTGCAAAGGGCTCGCGAAGCGGCGGCCCCGCTCATCACCAAGGTGATGCCGCTCAGCTACGCCAAAGCCGCCGACGTGGCCCAAATCCTGCAAACCAAGCATTTCATCCTGGGCGAGCGGGAAACCGCCGGCGTGGATCCCCGCACCAACTCGCTCATCTTGCACGTGCACCCCTCCACGTTGCCGGCGATTGACGCCCTCGTCGCCCGCCTCGATACTCGTACGCCCCAAGTTGAGATCCGCGCCAAGGTGGTCTCCGCCTCCCGGGAGTTCGTTCGCGAGCTGGGCGTGCAACTCGGCTTCGGCGCCGGCAACGCCGCAAACGAGGTCGGTGGCTTGAACCAGGTTGGCGTCGGCCAAACCGCGCTCAATATCGCCAACCCTGAATACGCCACCAACACCGGCTTATTGCCGCTCAACCTCAATCTCGGCGCAACCGCCCCGACGAGTGGCCTCAGCTTTATCAACGCCTCTAGCGCCTTCCGTCTCGATGCCATGCTCAGCGCCCTTGAGCAGCGCGGCCTGGGCCATATCCTCTCCCAGCCCAAAATCATCACCCAAAACAACATGCAGGCGTCCGTTGCCCAGGGCGTCCGCATCCCCGTGCAGACCACGATTAACAACACCATCAGCGTGCAGTTCTTCAACGTCACGCTCCAACTGACCGTCACTCCCCAGATCACCGCCGACCATCACGTCTTCCTCAACGTCCAGGTGGAAAATGACGCCATTGACAATGGCATCCCGCCTGTCAACGGCATTCCCGCTATTGACACCCAATCCGCCACGACCAACGTGCTGG
>JBOGKW010000183.1:0-6922 GCA_050746205.1 Terriglobales bacterium
GGGGTGAGGACCAGCGGGATCACGTGGCGCAGATCGGCGAAGTCCTTGCGCGTGAGGCGGACGATGCGCAGCGCGTTCACCGGCCCGCGGATATTTTCTTGAAAGCGGCGGCCGGCGGGGGTGAAGGTGATGTCGGTCGAGACCTGATAGTAGCCGCCCGGGCGATGGTTGCTGTCGAAAGCGTAAAAGGAAAAATCCCGCCGATAGGTGTAATTGCCGCGGGCCCGCTCGAAGCGGGCTTCATTGGCGGCGACGCGGCGCAGCAGAATCTGCATCTGCGCCGGGGCGTCCATCTGCGCCGCCAGCGGGAGGGCCAGGGCGAGAACGCACGCCAACGCAAGCAGATTGGCCGTGAGGCGGCGCACGGAACGACCGTGCCCATTGTAGGCGTTATGGCGGCGCCGGGCATCGGGTCAAGGCCTGAGAGGCGGGCCGGGCGATTGGCTCCCGCGCTTCGCCGTGGCGGCGGGCAGGCTGGTAAAGCGGCGGGCTTCAGTCCGCGGGCGAGGACCGGGGCGAGGAATGCGTCCGCCGCGACCGCACCGGCTGCATCCGCCACTAGGCGGCTCAGCCGCCCGGTTCTGGCAGGACGGCGGTGACGGGGACGGATTTTGGCCCTTCGACGCCATTCTCGCCGACGGCGGTGACAGCGTATTGGAACCGCGCGCCAGCGGAAGCGGCCACCGAATCCGAGTACACCGAGGTCAGCAGCAGTGCGGGGTTGCGGCGTCGCCAGGCGGCGCGCGGGCCGCGGCGGCGGTAGACGTTGTAGCCGGCGACGCTGACCGGCGGAGACGGACGCACCGGGAGCCACGACAGCGCCACCTGATAGGAAGCGCCGGGCTGGGAGGGGGGCGTAACCACCGATTCCAGGCCGGCGGGTGCGGCGGGCGGAAAAACGTCTCGGGCGGGCACCGTCAGCACTGGCGACGGCGCGCTGGTGACTTCCTCGCTGCCGTAACCGGCCAGGCTGACGAGGCGGTAGGCGTAGACCCGGCCCCAGGTGATCCGGCGGTCGTGGTATTGCGTGACGCCCGAAAGGACGTCGGCGACGGCGCGCCACCTGGCCGGCGCAGAGCCGTGCGGGGCAGGGGCTGGCGGCGGCATGGCCGCCGTGACGAGAGCGCGGAGGTTGCGGCGCTCCAGACGAACGCGGCTGGGCGCCGCCGCGCGCCAGCGCAGCTGTATGCCGGCGCGGTCCACCTGGGCGGGCAGCCACACCGGCGGCGGAGCGACCGGCGTGGTGGGCACCAGGCGGAAGGGCGTGCGGGCGCCCCAATGGCCGGAGGCATTGGCGAAGACCAGCGCCACCTGCAGGTTGCGCGGCGACGTGGCGGGCAGCGGAGGAACGCCCGGTAGCGCCAGGGTCAGCGCGCCGAGCGGCAACCGCGCCTGACCGGCGCGTCCGGGCGGCGTGGCCGGGCCCAAGCGCAGGCGCCGCGGGCACGGAACGTAGGCGGGCGGGGGTGCCACGCCGCCTCCGGGCCAAATGCACAGCCAGGGAGTGATGCGACCTCGCTGACCCACGCCGTCGCGGGTTTCGCCGGGACCGGTCCAGCGCAGGTCCAGGTCGGCGCCCAGGCGGCGGGCCGTGAAGCCAGAAGCGGCGGCGGGTAGGTTGGCGCTGGGCGGCCGCGGCGGGCCGACTTGAGCGCAGCCCGCCAGCAGCAGCGGTGCCAGCGCGCCCATGGCCGCCACCCTCACCCCCCGCCAGCCACGCGGCGCGGCGCCAGCGAGACTCAGCGCCGAGCCGGAGTGCACGGGGCCCCGGCCCGGCGCGAGCACAAGCGGGACGCGCGCCGCAGACGCGCTGGGACCCGCGCCAGTGAATGTTACGGTCAGCCGGTTGCGGTAGGGCAAGCGCTTAGAGGATATACCGCGAGAGATCCTGATCCTTGACGATGCTGGCCAGCTGCGCCTGGACGTAGCTGGCGTCAATGGTCATCTTTTTTTCCTTCCGCTCGGAACCCTCGAAGGAAATTTGCTCCAAAACGCGCTCCATGATGGTGTGCAGGCGGCGGGCGCCGATGTTTTCGGTGGCGTCGTTGACCTCGGCAGAGAGCCGGGCGATCTCCAGGAGCGCGTCGTCGGCGAACACCAGCTCGATGCCCTCCGTCTCCAGCAGCGCGGTGTACTGCTTGATCAGCGCGCTCTGCGGTTCCTTGAGGATCTTGACGAAATCCTCCACGGTCAGCGAATCGAGCTCGACGCGAATCGGGAAGCGGCCCTGCAGCTCGGGGATCAGGTCGCTGGGCTTGGAGACGTGGAAGGCGCCAGCGGCGATGAACAAGATGTGGTCGGTGCGGACCATCCCGTAGCGGGTGTTCACGGTGGTGCCCTCGACGATGGGCAAAATGTCGCGCTGCACGCCCTCGCGGCTGACGTCGGGGCCGTGCCCGGCCTCGCGGCCGGCGATCTTGTCAATCTCATCCAAAAAGATGATGCCGCCCTGCTCGATCCGCTCGACCGCCTGGCGGGTCACCTGATCCATGTCCACCAGCCGCTGCTCCTCCTCCTGGATCAGGTACTCCATCGCTTCGGCGACGCGCATTTTGCGCTTCTTCGTCCGCGGGCCGAAGAGATTGGGGAGCATGTCCTTGATGTTGATGTCCATCTCCTCAACGCCCTGGTTGGTAATGATCTCGAAGGAGGGGAAGTTGCGCTCGCGGGTTTCGATCTCGACCATCTTGTTGTCGAGCTTGCCCTCGCGCAGCTGATCGCGGAGCTTCTCGCGCGTCTTGCGGGAGGCGTCGGCGGCAGGCCGGTCGGCGGCGGGAGCCGCGGGGGCGGCGGGGCCGGGCAGTAGAATGGGGCCGGCGGCGGGATTATTCGCAGCCGAGGGGCCGGGAGCGGCGGCCGGAGACGGAGGCGGCGGGACGGGCAGCAGAATGTCGAGCAGGCGCTCTTCGGCGTTTTGCTCGGCCTTATCGGAGACCTCCTCGAGTTTTTCCTCCCGGACCATGTCAATCGCGATCTCGGCGAGGTCGCGGATCATGCTCTCCACGTCGCGGCCCACGTAGCCAACCTCGGTGAATTTAGAGGCCTCGACCTTGAGGAAGGGGGAGTTGGAGAGGCGGGCCAGGCGGCGGGCAATCTCGGTTTTGCCCACGCCCGTGGGGCCGATCATGATGATGTTTTTCGGCATGATCTCCTCGGCCAGCTCGGGCGTCAGCTTTTGCCGGCGCATGCGGTTGCGCAGGGCCACGGCGACGGCGCGCTTGGCGGCGTGCTGGCCCACGACATGCTTGTCTAGCTCCGCCATGATCTCGCGCGGGGTCAGCGAATCCAGCGGCGGGGGCTCGTGTTCGGCGGTAGCGGGTAAATACAGGGCCATGGGAAAGAGGTGTCGGGCGCGGGGGCCGGCGCGAGGGCTAGCGCGGCTCGGCGGCGGCCTCCGCCACCGGGCTGCGGGGCCGCCGGATGGAGGGCAACTCCTCCAGGGTAAGGTCGTGATTGGTGTAGATGCAGATATCCGCGGCCAACTCCAGCGCCGCGCGCACGATGCTGCTGGCGTCCATTTGGGTATGCCCCAGCAAGGCACGGGCCGCGGCTAGCGCGTAGGGGCCGCCCGAGCCGATGGCGCACACGCCGTCGTCCGGCTCGATGATGTCGCCTTGGCCGCTGATGAGAAAGCTGTCGCGCTCGTCAGCGACGATGAGCAGCGCTTCCAGGTGGCGCAGGACCTTGTCGGTGCGCCAGTCCTTGGCCAGCTCCACCGCGGAGCGGCTGAGGTTGCCGTGGTATTGCTCCAGTTTCGTCTCGAAGCGGCTGAACAAGGAGAAAGCATCGGCGGTCGAGCCGGCGAAGCCGGCAAGCACCTTCTCGCTGTAGAGGCGGCGGATCTTCCGCGCGTGGTGCTTGATGACGCCCTCGCCCAGCGTCACCTGCCCATCGCCGCCCATCACCACCTTGTCCTCCGCACGGACGCAGAGCACCGTGGTGGAGCGAATGAGTCTCGCCGGCATGAAACCCTGATTATAGTCCGCCGGTGCTAGGCTTCCAACGCCGCCGCGTTCAGCAGGTCGCGGATGGAACCGAGCGAACACCCCTCGGTGCCGAATGCTACCACCGCGTGGCGGGCGGATTCAGGCGAAATGCCATAGCCGCGGCCGGATAAAAACGCCTGGATCATCTCGGCCGCGCCGTCGTAATCGGCGCCCATGGCCAGAATTTGGCGGCGCAACTCCTGCAGATCCTGCGCCGCGAATTTTTCCATTACCGCCGGCTGCATCCCTTTCCACATACGCGCCTCCCGGCCCTCGGGTTCCCTTTCAGCGGAGCCCTTTCCTATTGCATTAGACACACCACGCGGGGGAAATGTTTCGGGCGGAGAGCGGAAAATCGGCGGGCAGTGACGAGGAGGCGGCCCCGCCACGGGCGGGACCGCACGGTTTACTCCGCGTCGCGGCGGGATTTCTTGCGGTTGCGCTTGCGGGCCAGGGCCTGCTTGACGCGCATCTTTTCGCCAGGCTTGAGGTAAAACGAATGCCGCTTGACTTCCTTCACAATGTCTTCCTGCTGCACCTTGCGCTTAAAGCGGCGCAGGGCGTTTTCCAGGGACTCGCCTTCTTGGAGTCGGACTTCGGCCATGTCGGTTTCACCTCATCTCCGCGGTCGGGGGCCGCACTTAAATTGTACGCCGCGGGCGCTTACGGCGCCGCAGTGCCGGCGGAGGCGGGGCCGCGGCGCTGCCACCAACGATAGAGTTCCGCGCGGGGCAGCCCCAACTCTCGGGCAAGCTTTTTGGCGGCAAGCTTGGGGTCCAGCCCTTGCGCGGTCAGCGCCTGCATCGCCTCGACCGCGGCGCCCGGGACGGTGGTGGCATCGGTGGCCTGGGAAGCCGGGGCAGGGGCGAGGACGAGGGTGAACTCGCCGCGCGGCGGGTTCTGGGCGAAGTGGGCGCGCAGTTCCGGGATCGGGCCGCGGAGGATCTCCTCGTGCAGCTTGGTCAGTTCGCGGGCGACCGCCACGGGGCGATCGCTGCCGAAAACGGCCTCGAGGTCGGTGAGAGCGGCGAGCAGCCGGTGTGGGGCTTCGTAGCAGACGATGGCTTCCGGACGCTGCCGCCAGCCGGCGAGTAGGCGTTGGCGGGCCGCGGGTTTGGGGGGAAGGAAGCCGGCGAAATAGAACGGCAGGGCGGGAAATCCGCTGGCTGCCAGCGCGGCGACCAGCGCGCAGGGGCCGGGCACCGGGGTGACGGCGATGCCGGCGGCGAGGACGGCGCGCACCAGCACCCAACCAGGATCGGAGAGCAGGGGCATGCCGGCGTCACTGACCAACGCGACGTCCTGCCCGGCTTGCAGCCGGGCCAACAGCTCCGGGGTCCGGCGCTGCTCATTGTGCTCGTGGTAGCTGACCAGCGGCGTGCGGAGGCCGCAGTGGGCCAGGAGTTGAGCCGTGCGCCGCGTGTCCTCGCAGGCGATGACCGCCACCGCGCCCAACAGGCGCGCGGCGCGCGGAGTCAGGTCCTCCAGGTTGCCGATGGGGGTGGCGATCAGATACAGCGTGGCCATGCCGACCTCGGCCCGCGGGCGGGCGCGGCGCTAGGCCACCGGGGCGGCGGCGAAATTGGCGTGGGCGGGCTCGGCGATCGGCAGGACATAGAGCAGCCGGCCGCAGGTCTCACAGAAAAAGACCTCTTCGGGCCGGCTGGTGATCTCCTGCAGGAATTGCGGGCGCAGGCGCACCCGGCAGGCGCCGCAGGCGTAGTGATCCAGGGCCGCCACGGCATGGCCGCGGAGACGGGCGACGCGGTCATAGCGGCGCAGGGTGGCGGGGTTGATATCCGCGCGCAGCTTACCCAGCCGCCCCAGCAGGTGTTGCTTTTCGGCTTGGTCCGCCTCCGTGCGGGCACGGGTCTCGGCTTTGGCGGCCTCAACCTCGGCCTGGATGACCGCGCGCTTGGCCTGCACCTCGCGGGCCGCCGCCTCCTGCGCCTCGATCTCCTCCATTAGCTGCAGGATGCGTTCCTCGCAGCGGCTAATCTCGCCCTCCGAGTAGGTGATCTCGTCCAGGACGGCTTTATATTCCTGGTTGGTTTTCACCTCGGCGGAGTGGCTCCGGCTTTTGGCCACCCGGGCTTTAAGATCCTGGATTTGGCTTTCGATTTTCCGCCTCTCCGCTTGCGCCGTGGCTGTAGCGGCAGCGGTGCGGTCAAGCTCGGATTGCTGGGCGGCGAGAGGTGCTTCGAGAAGGGCGATGCGGCGCGGCAGGGAGCTAATCTCGGCGTCCAGTTCCTTCAGACGCTGCTCCAGGCCCTGCGCCTCAAGCAATGTCTCCACATCCTTGTGCATGGGCTGAATTCATTCTAGCACCAGCGAGGGGCTCCTGTAGGGGAGAATGGCGGTTGCCAGGATTCGGTCGGCAACTCCACGGCACACGCGGCGATTCCCCGCCGCCTGCCGTGATGCGCGGCCAGACGCGGCGATGCCCGCCTCACCCCCTAGCGTCAGCCGGAGCGGCTCAGCCGGCCTATTCTGGACGCTCCCGCTGGTCGCTGCGGCTGGGCTTCGACGGCCGGCAACGGACGCCTGCTGGCGCTCGGGGCGTCTCCAAGTTGCCGCGAGACGGGCCGACGTTGATGTTGAGGGTGATCCAAGCGGGCGTGGGGGGAACGTCGGAAGCAAGGTCCCAGGCGTAAAGATGGCCACCACCATCGTTGGCGGCCGCCACGCGCTGGAAGCCATGGTCGGGATAGAAACGGGCGCAGGGGGCATTCTTGGGCGTCGGCCGGAACTCGCCCAGCAGCCGGCGGGAGCCCTGGGCTTGGGCTTGGCGGGCCAGGTGCCAGACCAAGGCGGTCTCCACGCCGCGCCCGATGACCCGGCAGGAGAGCAGAAACGTGTCTATATAGCAATCCGGGCCGTCGCGGCGGCAGAGCGCCAGGCCGACAACCCCGGCGTCGCCGAAGCGGTCGCGAAGG
>JBOGKW010000184.1:0-6834 GCA_050746205.1 Terriglobales bacterium
GAGGGCGGCGCCGCGGAGGGAGGCAGCTGAGCCGCGGCCGGCGCGGCGGCGGTGTGGCTCGAGGCGCTCTGCTGCGCCCACAGACACGCCGGCAGCAGCAACACCGCGGCGAAACGCCAGAAGTTCCGGGTCATGGGGGAATTCATCCAAATACTACCACTCGCGCGGAGCCGCCCCTTGCGGGACGCCTCCACGCGACGCGGCTAGGAGGGCGCCTTCTCCAGATGCAGGCTGCCGACGTTCATGTCCACGTGCACCACCGTGCCGTGGCCGTCGCCGAGGAGCATCACTTTGTGCCCATTGCCGTCGCTCTTGAAGAGGGCGTCATTGAACTCGTTATGCAGAAAGCCCAGACTCTTGTGGGCGATGATCTTGCCCGAGGCGCCGGGCTGGAGATAGAAATACGTGCCTCCGAAATCGGTCTCCACGTGCATGTCCTGGACCACGCCGAACCCATCCAGGAACTTGATGGAACCGTAGTCGCTGTCCAGTTTGACCTTCGCCCAGCGGGGGTTGTGGATCAAGAAGTCGCCGACATCGGTGAATCCGTCCAGGCTGCCGCTGCCGCCGCCGCCGTTGCCCCGGATGCGGACGTCGCCGTAGATATTGCGGATGACCAGGTTGACGGAGCTCGGCAAGGTGATGCGGATCTCCGCCCACAGCTCGACGGACTTTTTGTTGCCCACGTCCCGGATGTAGACCTTGTGCCCTTCGTACAAATTGCTGTCGGTCCCGTGGATGAAGAACATGCGCTTCATGTGCGGGTAGCCGTAATTTTGGAACTGATCCACTGGATAGTGGCCAATAATGCGTAGCTGGGGCCCGATTTTGCGGATCTCGAAATGCAACTGCTGGGTCAAGGTGCGGGCAAAGACGCGGTCCAACCCGCCGCCGTGAACGAGAATGGCGATCTGCACCTGATCCGTGGGCTCGGTGATGATGTCAATCGGCCCGACCAGGTTTTCCACCACCACCTGGGTCAGCCCAGCGGTGGGCACCACCTGCACCACGGGACGAATGTAGGTGGCGCGCTTGGCCCAGGCCGGGGCGGCGCACACCGCGGCGGCCAACAGAATCAGCAAGAATGCGTGGCGGCGGAGGGACAAGTGGGCTCCTACAAGCGGACACGGGCTCCGACAGGATGTGTTTGATTGTAGTCCAGAGCCGCTCGCCGGCGGTGTACGCCGAAGCCCCTAATGCGGGACCGGATTGCGTCTAGCATAAAGAAAGGCACGGGCTTGAGCCGGCGCTCGCCGGCAAAATGTGGCCGCGTGGGCCGGGCTGAAGGCGACGTTGGGAGCGAACATGTCGGGGGCGACGATGAGCAACAACACACGCGGTAGGCGGCGGGGCTGGGCGGTCGGATGGGCGACCGTGGCACTGGTGGCGTTGGGGGCTGGGCTGGGCGCTACGCCGGCGCTGGCGCAGATCCACATCCTCAACGGCGGGCATAAGGACCAGCTGCCGAGCAGTGTCCAATCGCATTTGCCGCAGGTGCCCGTGCCGCCGCCGGCGAAGGTGCGCCTGCCCAATCCGCCGCCCGCGCAGATTGCCAACATCATTCGTCAGTTCACCGCCAACGAGACGCGGAACCGGGCGCTGCTGGCCCACAACTACACCTACACCGAGAACATCAGCATGCATGTGCTGGACCAAGACGGCGACCCCACCGGCCAGCACTATGCGCAAACCGACGACATCTTGTTCAGCCCCAGCGGGCGGCGGGAGATCACCTGCACCTGGTGCCCGCAGTCCACGCTCACCAACGTGGTGTTGACCGAGGACGATCTCAACGATTTTTTCAATATGGACATGTACTCGGTGCGCATGGAGGATTTGAACGATTACAACATCCGCTACGTGGACCACGAAAAGCTGGAGGAGCTGACCGCCTACCGCTTCAACATTCGCCCCAAGCAGATCCTCAAGGGGCACCGCTATTTTGCGGGAACCGTGTGGGTGGACGATCACTACCTGCAGATCGTCAAAAGCGAGGGCCTAGCCGTCCCCGACCAGTTCGATAAGCACGGCTCGCCGACCAACGTCTTCCTGCCTTTCACCACCTACCGGCAGCTCATTGACGGCAAGTATTGGTTCCCCGTCTATACCAGCACCGACGCCGAACTGCCGGGGTTCGACGGCAAAACCTACGTGAGTTCGCAGCAGATCAAGATGGTGATTCAGTTCACCGACTACAAGCGTTACGGCTCCAGCTTCCAGATCCAGTACAAGCCCGTGGCCAAAACGCCGCCGGCCCAGCACCATTAGGCCCGCGGCCGTAAGCCTACCCGGGATCGTGGCCTGAGGGCGCGAGGGCAACGGCTGAGGTTTGCCCGTGTCGCGGCAAATGGGAGACGCCCCGAGCGTCCAGAATAGGGCGGCTGAGCCGCGCCGTCCCGCTGGCGGCGCGCCTAGCCGTGGACCACGCCGCCGATTGCGCCCTCGCCGGCACCGGCTCGGCGTCCGCCTTGGAACACGGCGCGGCAGAGGTTGAGGCCGCAGTAATAGGGCACGGCGCGGTAGTCGTCCACGGCGAACAGGGCCAGGTCGGCGCGCTTGCCGGGCTGGAGGGAGCCGGTTTCGGCGGCGCGGCCGAGGGCGGCGGCGGCGTTGATGGTGGCGGCGGTCCAGACCTCGGCTGGCGTCATGCGCATTTGCGTGCAGGCCAGCGACATGGCCAGCGGCAGGCTCAGCATGGGGCTGGTGCCGGGATTGAAATCGCTGGCCACGGCAACGGCGGCGCCGGCGGCGATCAGAGCGCGGGCCGGCGCATAGGGGGTGGCTAAAAACAGATTGCAACCGGGCAGCAAGGTGGCTACCGTCGCGGACCGCGCCAAGGCCTGGTGATCTTGGGGGGTGGTTTGGTCCAGGTGATCGGCGGAGGCGGCGCCCAGTTCCGTCGCCAGCCGCGTCGCGCCGGTCGAGGTCAACTGCTCGGCATGCATCTTCAGGCCCAAGCCGCGCTGCCGTGCCGCTTGCAGCACCTGCCGGGCCTCCGCCAGCGTGAACGCGCCGCGGTCGCAGAACACGTCGGCAAAGGCCACCGGCTGGCCGCCACGGGCCGCGGTCTCGGCCGGGCTGAGGGCGGCGGGCAACAATTCGTCATTCAGGGCGCCCAGGAACTCCGCGCGGCGGCCGGCGAACGCCTCCGGGACCGCGTGCGCGCCCAGCAACGTCAGCACCACCTCGACGCCGGCTGCGCGGCCCGCCTGAGCGGCCAGGCGGAGCAGCCGGAGTTCCGCCTGCGGGGAGAGGCCGTAGCCCGACTTGATTTCCACCAACGTGGCGCCGAACAACTGCGCGGCGCGCAGGTGGGCCACGGCCAGGGCCAACAGGTCGGCGTCGGTGGCGGCCTGCAGCGCTCGGGCGCTGCTGGCGATGCCGCCGCCGGCGCGAGCGATCTCTTCATAGCTGGCGCCGCGCACGCGACGTTCGAAGTCCTCCAGGCGCGGGGCAGGGAAGACCAGATGCGTGTGGCTGTCAATCAGCCCCGGAGTCAGCAGTTGCCCGGAGCAGTCCAACTCCTCGACCGCTTCGCCCGCCGCCGGCGCCAGCGCGCGCAGGCGCCGCGCCACGGCGTCGGTGGGCCCGGCGGCCAGGATACGGCCGTTTTCAATCAGCACCGCGCCGTCGCGCACCAGGCCCAGATCCTCCATCTCCGCGCCGCGCCGGGCGCGGTCCGGGCCGGCTAGCGTAAGCAGTTGGGCGGCCTGCGCCAGCAGCGTGCGCATCACTCCTGCCGCGCCGGCTGGGCCGGGGGTGCAGCGGGGGCGTCGCCCGGCGAAGACATCGGCACCACCACGCCGTGAGCGCGGGCGAAGTCCCGCGCCTCGGCGTAGCCGGCGTCGGCATGTCGGGCGACGCCCAAACCGGGGTCATTGCTCAGCACGCGCTCAATGCGCGCATCCATGTCCCGGCTGCCGTCGGCGACGGTCACCTGGCCGGCGTGCTGCGAGTAGCCCATGCCCACGCCGCCGCCCTGGTGAATCGAGACCCAACTAGCGCCGCTGGCGGTGTTGAGCAGGGCGTTGAGCAGGGGCCAGTCGGCCACCGCGTCGCTGCCGTCGGCCATGGCCTCGGTTTCGCGGTAAGGGGAAGCCACCGATCCCGTGTCCAGGTGATCCCGGCCCATCACCACCGGCGCCTTCAATTCGCCGCGCCGCACCATGGCGTTGATGGCCAGGCCGAACTTGTCCCGCTCACCGTAGCCCAGCCAGCAGATGCGGGCTGGCAGGCCCTGGAAGCGGACGCGTTTTGCCGCCAACTGCATCCAGCGGCGCAGGACCTCGTCCTCGGGAAAGAGCCGCAGCACCAGTTGGTCGGTGGCGTGGATGTCGGCGGCCTCGCCGCTCAAGGCCACCCAGCGGAACGGGCCTCGGCCGGCGCAGAACATGGGGCGGATATATTCGGGCACGAAGCCGGGAAAACTGAACGCCTCCTTCAAGCCGTGCTCATAGGCCATGGCCCGAATGTTGTTGCCGTAATCAAAAACCACGCTGCCCAGCTTCCGCAGCGCCAGCATGCCCTGGACGTGGGCGACGATGGAATCCCGCGAGCGCCGCTCATACTCGGCTGGGTCGCGGCGGCGCAACTCGGTGGCAGCGGCGGGATCCAGCCCGGCAGGGATGTAACCGTGGAGGGGATCGTGGGCGCTGGTTTGGTCGGTCAGCAGATCGGGCACCACGCCGCGGCGGGCCAGCTCCGGGATCACCTCGGCGCAGTTGCCGACCAAGCCCACCGAGACCGCCTCTTGCTTGCGCACGGCGTTCTTCAGGATGCGCAGCGCTTCATCCAGATCGTTGACCAAAATGTCGCAGTAGCCGGTCTTGAGGCGGCGCTTGATGCGCTCGGCATCGGCCTCAATGCCCAAAAATGCCGCCCCGTTCAGCGTCGCCGCCAGCGGTTGCGCGCCGCCCATCCCGCCGAGTCCGCCGCTGGCCACCAGCTTGCCGGCCAGGCTGCCGCCGAAGTGCTGGCGCGCGGCGGCGGCGAAGGTCTCAAACGTCCCCTGGAGAATGCCCTGCGATCCGATGTAGATCCAGCTGCCCGCCGTCATTTGGCCGTACATCATCAGGCCGCGGCGGCTGAGGTCGTTGAAGGTCTCCCAGTTGGCCCAGCGCCCGACCAGGTTGGAGTTGGCGATCAGCACGCGCGGCGCGTACTCATGGGTGCGGAAGACGCCGACTGGTTTGCCGGATTGGACCAGCAGCGTCTCGTCATCTTTCAGCCGCGACAGCGCGGCCACGATGGCGTGATAGCAGGCCCAGTTCCGCGCCGCCTGGCCGCTGCCGCCATAGACCACCAAATCCTGGGGCCGCTCGGCGACCTCCGGATCCAGGTTGTTCATCAGCATGCGCAGGGCCGCTTCCTGCGCCCATCCGAGCGCGCTGCGCTGAGCGCCGCGGGCGGCGCGAATGGGTTGCGCCGGCGCTCCAGAGCCTTCGGCCGATGCGGCGCCCGGAACCGTTTCCGCCATACGCGCCCATTGTAGCCATTGCGGACCGGTGGCGGGCGGAGCGACCCCAAAGCGCATAGAACCACAGCCTCCGGAGAGGCCGGTACAATTGAGACATGGCGGAATGTCCCATCTGCGGCCTGGGTGAACTTTGCCGGAATCACTGGATCGCCAGCCAGGATGCCTCCGGCGAGCTGCACTTCCAGACCGGGCCGATGACGGCCAGCGATGACAACCTGATCCTGTTGCAAAACAAGCTGGGCCGCCCGGAGCTGAAGGGCATGATGGAAAAAATCGGTCTCCAGCCGGAGTGGGTGGAAAGCGGCGGGCGCTCGATGGCCTACCTGGCTTGGCCGCTGGACCTTCGCGCGGCGGTCAACCGGGCGCTGTTTCCCGCCGGACCGCCGGGAGGGGAATCGCCCATTCCCGAGGTGCCCAAGCATCGCCACACGCTGGAAGACATCGGCGTGGGCGAGGTCCAATTCGACCTCGAGAACTGCCTGCCGGACGAACTCCTCTACCACGTTCAGTTCCATCTGCACCTCGCGGAGCTGGGCACCGTCTTCTTTACGTACTCCCAAGTTCTTTGGGATGAGTTAATTCCATGGTCTGACCTCATGCGTTTGCCGGAGGTCTCCGAGCGCGCGCGACGGACGCTGGTCCTTGTATTCGCGGGTTTGCTGGATCCCCTAAGGCAAACCTTTGCCGGCCAGCCGGTGGACGTCCTCGCCGAGGACCAGCCCGACCGCCTGGCGCCGGGCGCCCGCGTGGATGAGGTGGCGCGGGTGGCCCCGCCGGACGCTCATCTCGGCGAGGAGATTGAGCGGCTGGTCAACGAGCGGCGCATTCAGCCCGCGCTGCGCACCGCCGTGGGTGGCTTCGCCATGTCGGCGAAGCTGTAGCTACTTGCCCGTAGGCCATCGGGCGCATCCAAATGCGCTAGGAGGTGCCAACCATGGCGCAACGAGGCTTGGTGCGGCGGGAACCGGTATTGCAGGACCTGTGGGACTTCCGCCGGAATTTTGATGACATTTTTGGCCACTGGTTCGACGTCCCTGCGTTTTTCTCCAACCGGGGGCAGGCGGTGGGCTGGCTGCCGCCAGTCGAAACCTACGTGGATCAGAATCGCTACCACATCCGGCTGGCGGTGCCCGGCGTGGAGCAGAAAGACATCCGGGTACAGGTGCACGGCCACGAACTCACCGTCAGCGGCGAGCGCAGGCGGGATGAGCAGGTGTCGGAGGAACGGCTGTTGCAGCGCGAGTTCAGCTACGGCAGCTTTGAGCGCATCATCCCGCTGCCGGAAGGTATCGAGGCGGACAAGGTACAGGCGCAAATGAACAACGGAGTGCTGGAGATCACCGCCCCGCTCGCGGAAA
>JBOGKW010000185.1:0-6785 GCA_050746205.1 Terriglobales bacterium
GAATCAGATCGGTCAGGCCGTTGAGGTACACGGCGGGGGAGTTGGAGGCGCCCTCGTTGTCCACGCTCTGGCGGATGAAGCCCCAGCGCAGGTTGTTCACCATGGTCGGCGATAGCACCGAGGTGAGACCAAAAATCGAGCCGCGGCTGGTATCCAGTTCGGTGGTGGCGGCAGGTCCGCCGGGGAAATTGGGCGCTCCGGGCTGATTATCCCCGTCCAACTGGCCGCGCCAGAACAGGCTCTCCGAGCCGTTGGGGGTGATGTGCCAGTCCAGGCGGGAGATATAGGTGTTGAACGTGCGCCGAACGGTGGGCGAGAAGCGGTAGCCCTCGACGTTCAGACCGTCCCCGATGGTGTCGTCGTTGGGCAGGGGATATTGCTGCAAGACCTTCAGCGCGGCAGCGTCCGGGCCGATCCCCAGCGGGTCCATGGCCTTGAGTTGCTGCGGGCCCAGGGTGCAGACCGGGCCCTGCGCGGACTGTGACACCTGGGGGCAACTGCTGGACTTCGAGCCCGCGGCCATCAAATAGCTGACGTCGCCTTGGCGCATGCCGGCGGTGGGCACCAGGCTATCCTCGCTCAGCCCTTGGGAGTCGCGGCGGCCTTCGTAATTGACAAAGAAGAAAAGCCGATTGCGCACCAGCGGGCCGCCGAAGGTGGCGCCGAAGATGTTGCGAATGAGCGTGGGCGGCTTGTTCGGGTCGCCGCTTTCCAGCTGGGAAGCCTTGAGGAACGTGTCGTTGGCGCTGAAGAGGGTGTCGCGGTTGTACTCGTACAACGAACCGTGGAATTGATTGGTGCCGCTCTTGGTGACCAGGGCCACTTGGGCGCCGCCGGAGTAGCCCGCGTTGGCGTTGGGATCGGCGGTGGTGACGCGGAACTCCTGAACCGAGTCCGGCGGGATGTTCAAGACGCTGAAGAAGGCATATCCGTTGTTGACGTCATTGACGTTGATGCCGTCGAGGGTGACGTTGCTTTGGTCGCTGCGCACTCCGTTGACGGCGCCGCTCCGGGTGTCGGTGGCGGAGGTGTTCATGTTCTCGCCCAAGTAGACGACGCCGGGCTGCAGGCTGAGCAGGGCGACCACATTGCGGTCGGGGATCGGCAGTTGGGCGATCTGGGCTTGCCCCAGCACGTTACCCAGGGAGGCGTCGGTGGTGTTCAGCAACGGCGCGGCGTTGGCCTGGACGGTCTCCGTCGTGGAGATGGCGGCGACCCGCAACCGGGCGTTAACGGTGATCGGCAGGCTGACCTGCACCCGCACCGCGGGCGCGACAAAGGCCGCGAAGCCCTTGGCGGTGATCTCCAGGCGGTATTGCCCCGGCGGCACCTGGGCCAGTTGATAAAACCCCTGGCTGTTGGCCGTGGTGCGGCGGACGAGTCCGGTGGGGGAGCTGAGGCGCACCTGGGCGCCGGCCACCGCAGCGCCGGAAGCATCGGTAACCGCACCGTTGAGCGACCCCAGGGTTTGGGCGGCAAGGGGTAGGGCGACGGTCAGGGCCAAGCACACCAGAAACAGGCAGCAACGACGCACTGTCATTTTCGAGTCTCCCCCAGACGGGCTCACTCTATCCGAGGAAACGTTTCGGGTCAATGGCCTTCCCGGAGAGCGGGCAGTATGCTACCCCCATGTCTCCCCTCACCCGTATCGCCTCGACGGTAGCGGTGCTTGCGATTGCCGGCCTGGCTGCCGCGCCGCCGCGCGCGCCGCAAACCCATCGGCTCGCCCACTCCTTCCGCCGGCCGGCGCGCAACGGCTGGATCTATGTGCACCTCGAAGGCACGCCGCGGCAGCTAGGCTACCAGAACGGCTATTGGCTGGCGCCGGAGATCGAAAAGGCGCTAGCCAGCGAGCGCGTCACCATGCCGCGGGATGCGCACAAAAGCTGGAGCTGGCTGCGACGGGCGGCGATGCGGGTCTTCTGGCCGCACGTGCCGCGGCAGTACCAACAGGAGTTGCAGGGCATCGCGGCCGGGCTGCGGGCGCGGGGCTCGCGGGCGGATTTGGCCGATGTGCTGGTGCTCAACAGCTTCCAGGAACTCCCCGACTATTACGTCCCCTGGTACGACGCCCATCACGCGGCGCCGCCGGCGACATCCGCCGCGGCGGGGCCTGCCCGGGCGCGGCGCCGGGCCGTGTGGTCGCGGTTCCGCATCGGCGCCAAGTGCAGCGCCTTCGTGGCCACGGGCCGCTATACCCAGGGCGGGCAGGTGGTGATGGGCCACAACAACTGGGGCAACTATGACCACGGCCAATACTGGAACATCATCTATGACATCGCGCCCAGCCACGGGCTGCACATCTTAATGGACGGCTTTCCCGGCGTCATCACCAGCGACGACGACTTCGGCATCAACAGCGCCGGGCTGATGGTGACGGAGACCACCATCAGTCAGTTCCAGGGCTTTGATCCCAACGGCATCCCGGAGTTCGTGCGTTCCCGCCAGGCGTTGCAATATGCCCACAACATCCGCCAGTGGATCGCCATCATGCTTAGGGGCAACAACGGCGGCTACGCCAACGACTGGCTGCTAGGCGACCGCAAGACGGGCGAGATTGCGCGGGTCGAGTTGGGACTGCTGCACCACAAGATTTGGCGCACTCACAGCGGTATGTACGTGGGCGCCAACTTTCCCAGCGATCCGCTGCTGATCCGCGACGAGACGACGGGCTTTAACCCCAACGATCCGGACAGCAGCCCCAATGCGCGCCACCGGCGGTGGGAGCAGTTGAAGCGGGAGTACAAGGGCAAGATTGATATCGCCATCGCTGAAAAGATGGAGTCGGATGATTACGATGTGGTCGAACACAAGATTGACCCTGACGAGCGCACCCTCAGCGGGCACACCGACTTGTCTCCGCGCGGGGTGAAGATCTGGGGCTGGGGGCCGTATTACCCCGGAGGCACGGTCTCGGCCAAGGTCACCGACTCGGCCCTGGCGGCGAAGATGGAAATCATTGGGGCCATGGGCCATTCCGATGGCATCGGGTTCAACGCGGCGGCCTTTCTGCGGGCGCACCCGCAATATGATTGGCAGCGCCCGTTCCTGCAAAACCTACCGAGCGAGCCCTGGACGCTGTTTCGGGCCGCCGGGGAATAGCGCTCGACGGGAAGGGGCCGCAGCCGCCGCCATCGGCTGGCCGGCGCTAGGCGGTGGCGGCGTCGGCGAATTGGCGCTGGTACAACTCTGCGTAGATGCCGGGTTCGCCCAGCAGTGCCGAATGCGCGCCGCGCTGCACGATGGTTCCCTCTTGCAGCACCAGAATCTCATCGGCGCGCAGGACGGTGGAGAGGCGGTGGGCGATGACGATGGAGGTCTTGCCCGCCAGCGCCGTCTCCAGCGCCCGTTGCACCGCGGCCTCCGACGCCGAGTCGAGGTGAGCGGTGGCTTCATCGAGGATGACAATATCCGGCGCCTTGAGCAGCAAGCGGGCGACGGCGATGCGCTGCTTCTCGCCCCCGGAGAAGCGATAGCCGCGGTCACCGACCAGGGTGTCGAGGCCCTCCGGCAGCGACTCGATGACGTCCAGAATTTGGGCGCCGCGCAGGGCGGAGCGAAGTTCGTCCTCGCTGGCGCCGGGGTGGGCATAGAGCAGGTTGGCGCGCAGGGTGTCGTGGAACAGGTGCGCGTCCTGGGTGACGACGCCGATGCGCTGGCGCAGCGAATCCAGCCGCGCCTCGCGCACGTCCAAGCCGTTGATGCGCACCGCCCCGGCGGTAACGTCATACAGCCGCGGGAGGAGATGGGTGAGGGTCGTTTTGCCGGCGCCGGAAGGGCCGACCAGGGCGACCAGGGTTCCCGGCCGTACGTCGAAACTGACGTCGCGGAGCACCGGGCGGCGGGCATGTGTGTCGCGAACGGCGATGGATTCGAGCGAGGCGAGGGAAACCTCCGCCACGCTGGGATATCGGAAGGATACGTGGTCGAAGCTGATCGCGGCCGCACCCGGAGGGAGTGCGGCGGCGCCTGGCTGCTCCCGGATGGTGGGCGGGAGATCCAAAACCTCGAAGACGCGCTCGAACGATACCAGCGCGGTCATGATGCTCACCTGGGCGTTGGAGAGCCCCATCAGCGGCGTATAGAGGCGGCTAAGGTAGGCGACCAGGGCGACCACCGTGCCCACGTCCAGCAGGCGTCGGGCGGCCAGCACGCCACCCCAGCCATAGGCCAGCGCGGTACCACAAGTGGCCGTGACCAGCAGGGCGGTGAAAAAGAGCCGTCCGTAGATGGCCTGCTTGACGCGAATCTGGGCCACGCGCCCGGCCTTGCCCTCAAAATCGGCGCTGTCGCTCCGGGGCTGGCCGAAGAGCTTGGCGAGCAGCGCGCCGGCCACGTTGAAGCGCTCCACCATGAGGCTGTCCATGGCCGCCCGCAGGTCGTAGCTCTCGCGCGTGATGGCTTGCAGCTTGCGGCCCCAGAAGCGCGCCGGCAAGACGAACAGGGGCAGCAGCACCAGCGACGCCAGCGTGATGCGCCAGGAGAGGAAAAACATGGCCCCGAGGATGAGGACGACGATGATCAAATTGCCAAGGACGTTGGACAGGATGTCGGTGAAGGCGGTGCGCGCGCCGGAGACGTCGTTATTGAGGCGGCTGACCAGGGCGCCGGTCTGCGTGCGGGCGAAGAAGGCCAGCGGCATGCCCTGGATGTGGTCGAACAGTTGCGTCCGGAGGGACAAGACGACGCCCGCGCCGATGCTCGAGGCCAGCCAGGTTTGCATCAGGCCCAGGGCACCGGCCAGCAGGCCCAACATGGCGACGATCACGGCATAGTGAATCACCAGCAGCGCGTTCCGCTTGAGCATGCCCTGGTCAATGATTTCGCGGTACAGCAGCGGGTTCGCCACGCCAATCGCGGCGTCGGCAATGACCACCAGGAGAAAGGGCGCCAGCAGCCGAGCGTAAGGCCGGGCGAAGCGAACCGTGCGCCGCGCCGTGCCCGGCTTCACCTTTTGCTGGGTCACGGAGGCGTCCTGGCGAAACGAGCGCCAGGCGGCGAAATGCGTCCCCATCCGACTATTGTGCGGCTCCGCCGCCCGATCCTGGACGGCCCCGGCGCCCCACCCCAAGGCGCGCCGCCAGGCGCTGGGGTGGGATGCCCGGGAACTGAGGCCCGCTGGCGCTCAGAGCGTCTCCAAGTTGCCGCGACAGGCGTTAGCGGCCCCCGAGGGGACGCCCGGAGCGCCGGCGCCAATCATCTTGGGAAACGAGTGAGCGAGGTTCCGTCATCGCGGAACGCCGGCGCTGTCCCGTGCTGCGATCCGGGTACACTGCCGAGATGACGCATACGCAAAAAAGATGGGCGGCGGCGGTGCTGGCCGCGGCGGCGATAGTGGCCGGAGCGCCGGCGGCAGCCGCGGCGCCGTTGCCGGCGGCGGCGCGGCAGGCGCAACTGCGGGCCCTGTTCCAGCGGCTGACCTCACCCGACGCGCCGGGGATGGCCGTCCTGGTGCGCTATCGCGGACGGACCGTTTTCCGCCACGGCTATGGCCTGCGCGATCTGCGCAGCGGGCTGCCGATCACGCCGCGCACGGACTTCCGCCTGGCCTCCTGCACCAAACAGTTCACGGCCATGGCGGTGATGCTACTGGTGCGGGCCGGCAAGCTGCGCTACGGCGAAACGCTGACCGAAATTTTTCCCCATTTCCCTGCCTACGGCGCGCACATCACCCTGCGCGAGCTGCTGAACCACACCTCCGGCCTGCAGTCCTACAGCGACTGGATTGCGCGGAAATACCCTAGCCAGGCACCCTGGGACATTCCCCAGATCTCCGACGCCGGCGTGTTGCGCTTCGAGGAACGGCAGGGGGGAACGGAGTTTCCGCCGGGCACGGAGTGGAAATACAGCAACGGCGGCTATTGCCTGCTGGGGATGGCCATCGAGCGGGCCTCGGGAATGCCCTATGCGGCGTTCCTGCGCCGCCACATCTTCCTCCCGCTGGGCATGAACCACACCCTGGCTTTCGTGTACGACGGGCCGCCGGTGCCGCAGCGGGCCTATGGCTATACGCTGGACGCGGGGCGGTGGATGGAGTCGGACCAAGACGCCACCTCGGCCACGTTGGGTGACGGCGGCATCTACAGCTCGATCACCGATTTGGCGAAATGGGACCGCGCCCTGGCGCGGCACACGCTGCTGAGCGGGGCGCGGATGCAGGCGGCGCTGACGCCGCCCCATTTGCCCGGACGGCCGGACCAGCCGGTGCCCATCGCCGGTGGCGGCTTCGGTTCCGAGCCTGGGGCGGGCCGGCCGGCGCTCTACGGCTTTGGCTGGTTCCTGGATCCCTGGCAGGGCCATACCCGCATGTGGCACTCCGGCGAGACGGTGGGCTTCCGCAGTGTGATCATGCGCTTTCCCCAGGCCGAGCTGAGCGTGATCATCCTGGCCAACCGGGTGGATTTGCACCTGCCCGTGCTGGCCGAGCAGGTGGCGGCGCTGTTTCTGCCGAGACGGCCCGCCCGCTAGCGCCGGCCCGCTCCGCCGCTCACCGCGCCGTCGGGCCGCCACCAGATGTCCCATTGCAGTTGGAACTGATCCCGCACGCTTACGGCGCCAAAGGCGCGGCGGATGGGATGAATGCCGAAATGGCTGAGACGCAAGGCGGCCCCGCCCCACATGTGAAGCAGCCCGCCGGTGGCCGCCCAACGCGTGCGCCACATCTCGGTCCGCGTGACGCCGTGCAGCGTGAAGCGGCCGCGCAGCATCAGTTGGCCGGGAGCAGGGGCGGCGAGCGCGGCCAGCCGCCAAATGACCCGCGGATAGCGGGCGATGTCCAATTGCGT
>JBOGKW010000186.1:0-6769 GCA_050746205.1 Terriglobales bacterium
CAGTCCGTCCACGGACATGGCGTCGCGCAGCACGTTCACGTAGCAGTTTTGCTGCGGCAAGCCGCGCGTCAGCGGCTCCCATTCGCCGCCGCCGCTGCGGCTGCGGTAGACGCGCAGCCGGCCCTCGGGAGGGAAGTGCTCGGAATCGCTCTTGATGGGAACCACAAAAATCGTCTCCGGCTCGTGCGCGTGCACGTCAATGACAAAGCCGAAGTCGGTCGGCAGATCGCCGCTGACCTCGGTCCAGTGCTCGCCGGCGTCATCGCTGCGCATCACGTCCCAATGCTTTTGCATGAACAGCGTATTGGGACGGCTGGGATGCTGGGCGATGTGGTGCACGCAGTGGCCCACCTCGGCATCGGGATCGGGGATGTAGGAGGAGTGCAGGCCGCGGTTGATGGGCCGCCAGCTCGCGCCGCCGTCGTCGCTGCGGAAGCAGCCGGCCGCGGAGATAGCGGTATAGATGCGGCTGCTGCCATTGCCGCGGCTGGCATCGAGGATGATGCTGTGTAGGCACATGCCGCCGGCGCCGGGATGCCAGCCGGCGGCGGTGCCATGGCCGCGCAAGCCGGGCAGTTCCTTCCAGGTCTGGCCGCCATCTTGGGAGCGAAAAATGGCCGCGTCTTCGATGCCGGCGTACACCTCGTCCGGATTGTCCGCCGAGGGCTCGAAATGCCAGACGCGCTTGAACTCCCAGGGATGGTCCGTATCGTCATACCACTTGTGCGGGTGGGTGGGGCCCTCGTAAGGAAACTGGTTGCCCACCGGCGTCCAGGTTTGCCCGCCGTCATCGGAGCGCTGCACCACCTGGCCGAACCAATCGCTGGCTTGGGAGGCGTAAACGCGGTTGGGATCGGCTGGCGAGCCCTTCAGATGAAACACCGGCCAGCCGCCGAAAAACGGCCCTGCGACGGTCCAGTCCTTGCGCCGGCCATCCGCGGTCAAAATGAACGCACCCTTGCGTGTTCCCACCAGCAATCGCACTTGGCTCATAGCCGGTTCTCCTCGCTCGCGCAGTTGACCATCCACGGCACGCCGAAGCGGTCGCTGAACATCGCGAAACGGCGGGAGAAAAAGGTGGATTGAATCGGCATTTCCACTTTGCCACCCGCCGAAAGCGCGGCGAACAGCCGGTCCGCCTCCTCTGGCGTGTCCACGCTCAGACAGACCCGGAAGCCCTCCGGGGGACGGTAATAGGCCGGCGGCGCGTCGCTGCCCATCAGCGCGATGCTGCCCGCGCGGAAACTCGCGTGCATGATTTTGTCTGCCTGGCCCATGGGCGGCGAGCCGGGCGGCATCTGCGCATAGGTGTGCACGGCCTCGATTTTTCCGCCGAGGGTTTTTTCGTAGCTTCGGAACGCTTCGAGGCAGTCGCCGTTGAAATGGAGGTATGGGGTGGCTTGCATGCTCGTTCTCCTAGCTGGTTCGGGCGCGGAACGGGGGAAGGATGGGCGTCACGTCGTGGGCCGCCCAGCGGCGGCGGATCTCGGCTAGGATTTCCTTCCGCTGGGCCATATCTTCTACGATCGCCTCTGGGGCGGCGGTCGCCTCATAGCGTGCGCTCCACAGGAAAATCTCCAGCACCGCCGGGGCGAGATCTATGCCCTTCTCGGTCAGTTCGTACTGTATTTTCCGCCTATCGTCCGCGGCTCGCCGGGCGGCCAAAATGCCCGTGGCCGTAAGCCGCTTGAGGCGGGCGGACAGAATATTGCTGGCGATGCCCTCGCCGGAGGTCAAAAACTCCTGAAAGGTCCGGTACCCCCGGACCATGATGTCGCGGACGATCAGCAGCGACCAGCGATCACCGAAGATCTCCAGAGCCATGCTCACCGGGCAGCCGGAGCGCCGCCGTGGCTTTCCGCCCCGCCGGTTTCTGGATAAGCTAGCACGCCTTGATTGCATTTTGCAATCTAGTCTGTGCGGTCGTCGGCAGAAACGCAAGCTCCCCAGCGCCGTGGGGCAGGCATTCCTGCCTGCCCTGCCATTTACCAGCCGTAAGCTGCTGACTGCGGGCCCGGATGTGCCCCGGCTACTCCCAGTGCAGGGCTTGGTTGGGGTCCGCGCTGGCGGCGCGGCGGGCAGGCACCCAACTGGCGGCAAGGGCCACTGCCGCGATCAGCAGGCCGGCTAGGGAGAGCAAGGCGGCGGAGACGGGAAACGAGTAGCTGATGCCCTCCATTACTGCCGGGATCAGCCTGGGCAGGGCACAAGCGGCAGCCAGCCCCGCCAGCCAGCCGGCGCCGCCGAAGGCCGCCGCCTCGCCCAGGAGCATCCCCGTCACGTCCCGGCGCCGTGCGCCCAACGCAATGCGGATGCCGATCTCCTGCCGCCGCTGGCCTGCTAAATAGGCGACCACTCCATATATGCCGGCGGCGGCGAGCATCGCCGCCAGAGCGGCAAAAAGCGCCATCGCCTCGCCGAAGAACTGGACCGCGCCCGCGCCTCTCATCTTCACCACGGCATCCATGCCCATGACCTTGCCGACAATGGTTTTTTCCGAGCTGGCCGCCCAGATCGCACCGGCAATCAGCCCCGGTGGAACCGCCGCGCCAGGCCGCTGCCGCCACTCCAGGATTAGCTCTCGCTGTGGCTGCTGCAACAGCGGCCAGTAGATTTGCGGAACGGGCGTTCTCTGGCCAAAACGATCTTGAACGTTGCCGACCACGCCGACGATTCTGAGGCGGCGGCGGCCGTGGGCGCGTTGAGTGAGATTGCCCGACAGTGAAACGGCATAGGCGCCGTACACGACAATGGTTTGGCCGATGGGATCGCGGTGGGGAAAAGAGCTTCGGGCCAACTCGGCGTTCACCAGGGCAACAGGCGGCGAGCCGATGCGGTCGGCGGCGGTAAAGCCGCGGCCGAGCAACAGCGGGATGCCCATTGTGGCCAAATACCCAGGGCTGACGGTAAACTGCACAGCATCGCCACGCCGCGCCGGCGGTTCCGGAACGCCCACACTGAACCCACCCCCTACGGCGCCAGTCGCGGGGAGTTGGTCTGAGGCCGCGGCGGATACCACGCCAGGTATCGCCCGCAGGTTGGCGGTAGCGCGGGCCACGAACGCCGCCCGGAGGCCAATAACCTCCCGGCTGGGCGTAGCCGCAGGCAGCGTCGCGCCCACGCAGATCAGGTCGCGGGGATTGAAACCGTAGCTACGCGCGAACATGGCGCCCATGGTTTGCAGTAGCAAGCCGACCGCGGCCAGCAAGAATACCGCTAGGCCGATTTCCACCGCCACCATGGCACGGCGGCCGTGGGCGCGGGCTGGCGTGCCACCGCCGGCGCTACCCAGACCTCGCTGCGGGTCAGCACGCGCCGCGTGCCACGCGGGCCAAAGACCGCAAAGCAGAACCGCCAGCGTTGAGAGTGCCGCGGCGAATGCCCAGATGGCCGGATCCAGGTGCAGAGGAATGCCCGCCGTATTGGGATTGGAGCTCAGGCCGGCACGGAGCAGACCCAAGCCCCAGACCGAGAGCAGCAACCCGAGGGCAAGACCCCCGGCGGCGAGCCAAACGCACTCGGCAAGCAGAAAGCGCAGCAGGCGCACCCGGCCGGCGCCCAGGGCGGCACGGATGGCCAGTTCCTGCCGCCGTGCGCCCGCGCGGGCGAGCAGCAGGCCGCCCACATTGGCGCAGGCGATCAGCAAAACCGCGGCCACGATGAGGCCGAACAGCGTCAAGGTCGGACGGGGTTCCACGCCGGTTGCCCGGAGCTCGCCCAGCGGCATCGCCGTTTCTCTCCAGCCGTGGTCGGCAGGGTTCTGCCGCGCCAGCCGCGCGCCCAGCGCCGCCGCCTCGCCCTGCGCCTGGGCCACGGTCGTCCCCGGCCGCCGCCGGGCGAACACCCAAAGCGACCGTTCGCTCGCTGCCTTCGGTGCTAGCTCCTCTTGCCGGAGGTCCATCCGGGTCCATAGGTCGGTCGGCGCCGCCGGAAGAATGAAGCGGGCGGGCATGACTCCGATGACGGTGTAAGCCACGCCGTTGATTTCCACCGAACGCCCCAGCGCGGACCTCGAGCCGCCGAACCGCGTCTCCCAAAGCGACTGGCTGAGGATCAGCCCGTGGCCGGTTTGCGAGCCGCCGGCAAGAAACGTGCGGCCGAGGAGCGGCCGCACGCCGAGCACATGGAAATAATTGGCCTCAACCTCGGTGCCGATGGTTTCCCGCGGCGAGCCGTTCACCGCCAGGTCTACGTCTCGGGGCCAGCGAGCGGCGGTCATGGCGGAAAACGCTGGAACGCCGTGCTGAAGGACGGCGTAATCGGCGGGGCTTAGGGGAGCGCTGGCCCCAATCTTTGGGTTCGCGCAGAACACCTCCATCACTCCTGCCGGATCGCGCACCGGCGGCGGCGCCCAGAGGACGCCATAGGCGAAGCCGAAAATGACCGTGCTGGCGGCGATGCCCAGCGCCAGCGTTAGAATCGCCCCCGAGGTGAAACCGGGACTGCGCGCCAGGCTCCGTCCGGCAAGGCGCAGGTCGCGTAGCAGCGACTCGGCGCCGGCCCAGCCCCACATGGCGCGGCTGTCTTCGAGCGCCAAGGCGGCATTGCCAAAAACGCGATGCGCGGCGGCGCGGGCCTCGGCCTCGCTCAGCCCGGCGGCGCGCTGCTCCTCAGCTTCCATCTCCGGATGCGCGGCGATCTCGGCGGCCAGGTCCGCATCCATCCGCCGGCGGCGGAACAGCGAACCGAGCTTGGCGGGCATGCGGCGCATCCAGCTCCCCCCTTACGCCGGCGTTTGCGCTCCGAGAATCCGCCCCACCGCATGGGTGAACCGCTCCCATCGACCTTCCTCCCGCGCCAGCTGCCGGCGGCCGGCGGCGGTCAGGCGGTAATACCGGGCCCGTCGCTTATTCGCAGATTCGCCCCATTCCGCCCGCGCCCAGCCTTGCTGCAACAGCCGCTGGAGGGCCGGATAAAGGGAACCGTGCTCGATGTGAAACGTGCCCTCCGATTGCCGCCCGATAGCCTGGGCGATGCCGTGGCCATGCGCAGGCCCCCAGCGCAGCGTTTTTAGAATCAGCAGATCCAGCGTACCCTGCAGCAGTTCCAGCTTTTCTGGCTCCATTGGAAGGCATCCTACCATAGCACAGGTAGACTGTCCACCAGAAGTCGTGGGGTAAGCCCTCTCGATTGCGTACCCGCCGGGCTCCGCTTGGCTGGATGTCCCGTGCGCTTCACCTGCGACGGGGCTGGGGCCGAATCCGCTAGAGCCCGAAGAACAGGTCGCCGGAGGCGGCGAGGGCGGCGCGATCCAGCCCAACGGGAGCGGCGGCGAGGTGGAAGCACTCGACGCCGCCGAGCGAGTGGGCAAAGGCGGAGAAGCGCTCGAACAGCGGCGCCTGCGTGGCGTGGGCCTGGAAAGCCGCCAGCTTGGTTTCAAGGTACGGGGTGATATCGACCCGCAGATCAATCGGTGGCAGGTTCAGTCGGGGCATCTGCGGCGGCGTGCGCTCGGCGGTGCCATAGTAGAGCCGCGCCGGCTGATGCGGCGGCTTGGCCAGGGAGGGAAAGAACCGCTCGCGTCCGGCCCAGTGAAACGCCGCCGTCGCGGTCAGCCCGGCCATGGCGTGATCGGGATGGCCGGTGATGCCGCCCTCGGGGCCTAGGGTCAGCACGACCTCGGGTTGGAAGTCCCGGATGAGCTTGACCAAGCGGCTGGTGATGTCGTTAAAATTCGCCTCCATCAATTTTCCGTCCGGGAAGCCCCAGACCTGATGCGCCCCGATCCTCAGCAACTCGCAGGAGCGGGCCAACTCGTGTACGCGGATCGCGGCCAGGTCCTCATTGTCCACCGCCTTGCCGCGGTTGCGCGCGGCCTCGCCGGCGGTGAGGCAGACGAGCAGAGTCTGCACGCCGGCGGCGGCGAATTTTAGCAAGGTGCCGCCGAAGTTCCCGGCCTCATCATCGGGATGGGCGGTGACGCAGAGGAGACGCCGCATAGAGACATTGTAAGGAGTGTCGGCGGCAGGCGTCGCCTGGCCGCCGGGGCGGCCGGGGTGAGGCGGGCCGGCCGGGGCGGCCTGCCCGATCTGGCCGGCGGGAGAGGCCGGCCCGGCAACCGGTTGCAGTCCGTGGCGCGCCCCCCCGGCGGGGGCGTCGCCGCTTTGCAGTGAACCGAAGCGGGCCAGGGCCCGAGCTGCGAGGCTTTCAGGAACCGCAACCCGGCTCAGCCGCGCAGGTCGCGGCCGGTCATCTCGGGCGGCTCGGGCAGCGCCAACAGCCCCAGCACGGTCGGGGCGATATCGCGCAGGGAGCCGCCGGGGTGGAGGTGGCCGCCGCGGGCGGCTTCACCGACCCAGATCAGCGGCACCGGATTGGTGGTGTGGGCGGTCTGCGGGCCGCCGGTGGCGGGGTCAATCATCTGCTCCGCATTGCCGTGGTCGGCGGTGACCAGCATGGCGCCGCCGCGGCGGCGCAGCGCTTGATGGATCTCTCCCAGGCAAGCGTCCACGGTCTCGACGGCGCGGACGGTGGGGGGAATCTTGCCCGAGTGGCCGACCATATCGGCGTTGGCGAAGTTGGCGACGATGAGGTCAAAGCCCGGCTTCTCAATGCCCTCGATCACCTTGGCAGTCACGCCGGCGGCGGACATCTCCGGCTGCAGGTCATACGTGGCGACCTTGGGCGACGGGACCAAAGCCCGCTCCTCGCCGGGAAACGGCGTCTCGACACCGCCGTTGAAGAAGTAGGTGACGTGAGCGTACTTCTCGGTCTCCGCCACGCGCAGGTTGCGCAGGCCGCGCTCGCCCAGGATCTGCGCCAGCAGCTC
>JBOGKW010000187.1:0-6708 GCA_050746205.1 Terriglobales bacterium
TGCGCGAACTGCGGGTCGTTCATGCTCGGCTGCCAACTGTCGGCGGCGCCATAGACCAGCTCGTACCAGCAGTAATTGATCAGGCTCTCGCCATCGTCCATCCAGGTGGTGTTGAGCGATCCGGTCGAGCCCAGCCGCAGCCCATCGGCGTCGAAGACCTTGATGTTGGGCAGGGCCTCGTTGTCATCGGGATAGATGCGGCTCCAGTTGCTGGCGCCCGGCGCCACCCACGTCTCCAGCCCGGCTTCGCGGAACGGCCGGATGAAGCGGTCATAGGAAGGCAAGGGGCTGTAGACCCACGGAATAGCGATCATGTCGCGGGGCAGTTGTTTCAGCAGCTCGGGATGCTTGACCGCGATGTCGCCCCAGAAGAGGATCTTGCGGTGGTAGGGCCGGAGCAGTTGGTCAATGGCGCGGATATAGTCAATGAACACCTGGCCCACGCCGATCTGCTGCGCCAATGGCTTGGTCCGGCCTTCGCCCAGTTCGAACGTCTCATCCGCGCCGATGTGGAGGTACGGCGACGGAAAAACCTTTGTTAGCTCGGAGAACATCTGCCCGATCAGCGGTAGCGAACCCGCCGCCGCCGGCGAGAGAACGGCGCCATAGGGCAGCTCGTCCAGGTTCTGGAACTTCTCGTATTGCAGCGCCAACTGGAGATGCCCGAACGACTCCTGCTCTGGCACCACGGTCACATGGTATGGCCGGGCGTAGGCGACAATGATCCGCGCCTCCTGCGGCGTGATCGCCCCATGCCAGGCGCTCACCAGAGGCAGGTTGGGGTAGTAGAAGGTGTTTTCAAAATACAGCGAATACAGGTTGATCTTGTAAGCGGACAGGATCCGAATCTCCTGCTTGATGGAGGTCAGCGTGGGAATCGGCCCGCGACTGATGTCCACGCTGACGCCGCGGTGGGGAAACGCCGGCCAATCCACGATCCGCACCGCCGGCGCCACCGCGCCTACTGTGGTAGTCGCGACGGGATGGAACAGCTGGCGCAGCGTCTGCACGCCATAGAAGAGGCCGACGGCGTTGGCGGCGATGACGGTGGCCCGCTTCGGGGCGACCAACAAGACATATCCTTGAGCGCGGGCAGCCGGGGGATATGCGATCCCGGCGCCGGCCAGCGCGCGACGTGCGCGGGAGCTATCCAGCCGCAACAGCACCACGGCGCCCGAATGGTTGTCCTTGACCTTCGCCGCGACGCCGTCGAAGCGGGCCAGGTCGCGCGCCAGTTGGCCGGCGGCGAACTGGTCGGCGGCGCTGTGGCCGGCGCCGATGGAGATCTTTGCCCCTAGGAGCAGCTGGCCGGATTCCCGCGTCAGCTGGCGCGGATACGGCGCGAGCGGGAGCGGCTCAACCGCCCAACGCGGGACGCCGCTCCCGTTGGTCGCGGCTGCGGATGGGCTTCGGCGGCGGGTAGCGGGTTCCCGCAGGCGCTCGGGGTGTTTCCAAGGTGCCGTGATCTCCGCGGCGGCGCAGGAAACCAGCAACAGCGGCAGGACGAGGCGCAAGGATCTGTTGGTCATGGTGGGCCGGAAGCACGATTGTACAGGGTCCCCAGGGAGGCGGGGCAGGCGTTCCGCCCGCAAGCACCGCGACAGTGAACGCCCTTTCGCGGCAACCTGGGGACTGCCCAGCGCCAGCCGGCGTCTCGCGGCAACTTGGAGACGCCCCGGGCGCCAGCTGCCGTCCGTTGCCGACCGTCCCACCCCGGCATGCGCCGCCGCATGCTGGGGCCCCGTCGAAGCCCAGCCGCAGCGACTAGCGGGGGCGTCCAGAACAGGGAGGCTGAGCCGCCGGTCGCCGCCACTGCCGGCTACGCCAGGCTGATCGGGTCCACGTCCACCGTCACCGCCGTGGCGGGATAGCGAGCGGCGGCGTGCTGGCGCACCGCGGCCAGCAATCCGGCTAGTGGGGCGCGGCGGGCGCTTTTGAGCAGGAATTGAAAGCGGTGTTCCGCTTTCAGGCGGGCAATGGGGGCCGGGGCCGGACCGATCATCCGAATGCCCGCCTGACCGGCCAGGCGGGTTTGCAGATAGCGTCCCACTTCGCCGGTCCAGGCCAGGGCCCGGTCGTAGTTGCGGTGGCGGATGCGGATGCTGGCCAGGGCGGCAAATGGGGGATAGAACAGCAGCCGGCGGAAACGCGATTCCTGCCGGAAAAATGCCGCATAATCGGCGCGCAGCGCCGCTTCCACGGCGTAATGGTCGGGATGCAGCAACTGCAAGATGACCTCGCCGGGCACTTCGCCCCGCCCCGCGCGCCCCGCCACCTGGGTCAACAATTGAAAGGTCCGCTCCGCGGCGCGGAACTCGGGGATCGCCAGCCCGGCGTCGGCGGAGATCACGCCCACCAAGGTCACGCCGGGCACATCATGGCCCTTGGCGATCATCTGCGTACCGGCCAAGATGTCGTACTGGCCGGCGCGAAAGGCCGCCAGGACGCGGGAGAAATGCCGCCGGCCCTGCACCGTGTCCCGGTCCAGGCGGGCGATGCGCGCGGCGGGGAACAATGCCGCCAGCGCCTCCTCGATTTTTTGGCTTCCGGCCCCGAAGAAATAGAGATGGTCGCTGCCGCAGCCCGGGCACCGCTCCGGCGGCGGACAGGCGTAGCCGCAGGCGTGGCAGCGCAGCCGGTGGCCCGGCTTGTGATAGGTCAGCGAGAGCGAGCAGTCGCGGCAGCCGATGGGCTGACCGCAGGCGCGGCAAACCATCACCGGCGCATAACCGCGGCGGTTGATTAGGATGATCGCCTGCTCGCGCCGCTGCAGGCGGTCCGCGATCGCCGCCGCCAAGGCGCTGGAGACGATCAGCTCCGGCAGCCGATTGGCCGGCCCCGCGCCCTTGGCTTGGCCCTCCGCTCGCTCGCGAAACTCCTGCCGCATGTCAACGCAGCGCATGCGCGGCAAGGGCCGCTGCTCCACCCGTTGCCGCAGTTCCAGCCGCTGGTAGCGGCCTTCGGCGGCATTGCGATAGCTTTCCAGCGACGGCGTCGCCGAACCCAGAACCACCAAAGCGCCTGCCAGCTTGCCGCGAAGCACGGCCAGGTCGCGAGCGTGGTAGCGCGGCGATTCCTGCTGTTTGTATGCGGCGTCATGCTCTTCGTCCACGATGATCAGTCCTAGCCGGGGCAGCGGGGCGAAAATCGCGGAGCGCGTGCCGATCACGACGCGGGCCTCGCCCCGGCGCGCCCCATGCCAGTGCCGGGCCCGCTCCGCGGCGGTCAGCCCGGAATGGAGGATCAGCACCTGGCCGGGAAACGCATCGGCAAAATCGGCGAAGACCGCCGGCGTCAGGCCGATCTCGGGCAGCAGCAGCAAGGCATGGAGGCCGCGCGCCAGGGCCGCCTCGATGGCCTCCAAATAGACCGCCGTCTTGCCGCTGCCCGTGACTCCGTGCAACAGTAGGACCGCGGGCGCCGCCGCCGGGGCCGCGGATGCGCCGCCCCGATCCCCCGCCGGCAAGGCCGCGGCAATGGCCGCCAGCGCCGCCGCTTGTTCATCGTTCAACCGCTCCACCCGCGGTCGCGGCCGCCACTCGGGCGAAGGCGGCGGCACGGGTGCGGCGACTACGGCGATCCGTCCCTGGCGCCGCAGCGTGACCAGCGCCGAGGCCGAAACCAGCGGCGCCAGCTCCGCCACCGCCATCTCGCCGCCGGCAGCGGCGAGATGGTCCAGCACGGCCTGTTGCTGCGGCGTGGGCCGGTGGCGCGTGGGAAGCGCTGGGGAATGGGACGTCAGCCGGTAGGCCCGCCGGGTGGGCGCCTCTAGCCGATCCGGCTGCGGGCTGAAGGCGCTGTCCAGCACCAGCCAACGGCGGGCGATCGCGTCGCGCACCGGTGCCGCCCCGAAGCGTCGCAGCAGGCGGCTGACGGCGCCATCCTCCCGCGCCGCCGCCAACAGCGCCGCGACCGCATCGGCGCCGGCCCCGCCGGCCGCCAACAGCCGCGTGACGCCGTCCGGGAGCGTCGCGCGCCGTTCGCCCTCCGCGGTCAACCGCAGCCGCCGATCCTCCCGCAAATCCGCGGCCGGCGGCAGCGCGCAGCGCAGCGCCTCGCCCAACGGAGCTTGATAATAGCGCGCCGTCCAGCGCGCCAGCTCAAGCAGGGCGGGGTCCAGGATGGGCTCGGCGTCGAGCGCCAGCTCCAGGGGGCGAATTCCGTCGCGGCTGGCGCTAGCCTCCGCCGGTGGCTCCTCCAATAGGTCCAGCACGACCCCCACCAGCCGCCGCCGACCCCACGGGACCAAGACACGCATGCCGGGCGCAACCGTCATTCCGACGGGAATGGCGTAGGTGAAGGCCCGGTCCACCGGGACCGGGAGCGCCAAGGAGGCGTAACGCGGGGGCATGGCCAACCTGATGCTGAATCAGCATTATGGGGCAGGAAGGCCTATCAGCGGCGCCGATCCAGCGGGTCCGTTGCGGCCGGCGTTTCCCAGGCGGTTGACATCGGCCGCTTCGGGCAGCCCGGAGCCCGGGCGGGATCGCCGGCGAGATCGGATCCCCGCGCGGTTGCCACGCCCGGCGGAGGCGGGCCCGCCTCGGGGTAGCCTGGGACCATGGATGCTTTGCGCCACTGCGCCATCACCGCACCCCGACAACTGCAAAGCCTCGCGCGCCCGCCCGCCGCGCCCCTGTCCCTCGAGGCTCTCTTTTACACGCGCGTGATCGGCGGCGCCGATTTTTCTCCCGATGGCGGCCAAATCGTCTTCACCGCAAATCTCAGCGGTCGCCAGAACCTCTGGCTGGCTCCGGTCATCGCGGCGCAACGGCCCGCCACCGTCGTTCCCAGCTGGCCGGTGCAGTTGACCATCAGCGATCAGCGTCAGGCCAGCCCCGCCTGGTCTCCGGACGGGCATTCAATTGCCTTCATCTCCGACCGTGACGGCAATGAGCAGTGGGATCTGTTCCTGGTATCGCCCCTCACCGGGGAGGTCACCAACCTGACCCAAACGCCGGACATCGCCGAGGAAAGCCCGGTCTGGTCGCCCGATGGCCGCTGGTTGGCGTATATCGCCAAGCCCCGCGAGGGCTCCAGTTTCGAGATTCGCGTCCTTGAGCCCGCCACCGGCTGCGGCCGGGCCCTGACTCGCGACACCCCGAAAGAATATGGCTGCTACGCCCCCGTTTGGTCGCCGGACAGCGGTGCCGTCGCCTTTACGCGGGAACACGCCAGCGGTAAGGACAGCGACATCTTTATCGCCGATTTGGCCGGCAGCGCGCCGCGCCGGCTCACAGCGCACCCCGGCGAGCGCCTGTTCCTGGCCACCGATTGGGCGCCGGAAGGGGACCGGTTGCTGGTCACCTCCAATGCCGGCAACGGCTTCGACAATATCGCGTTGCTGGAGGTCGCCGCCAGCGACGCCGCCCGCGGGATGCATTGGCTGACCGAGGAACGGTGGGAGATGACGGCGGGCAGCTTCTCGGCGGACCGCCGCTGGCTTGCCTACACCGCCAACGTGGACGGGGAGGCGGCCATCTTCCTATACGACCGCAACCGCGGCCAGGCTCGGGAGCTGTCGTTGCCCAGTGGCGCCAATGGCCTGGAGGGCGCCGCTGGATGCTTTGACCGGATGGGGCGTCACGTGCTGGTGGCCCACAACGGCCCGGACAGTCCCAACGACATTTGGCTGCACTCCCTCGCCGCCGGGACGTCGTGCCCGCTCACTCAATCGTTGGTTACCGGCGTCCGCGCCGAGGACTTGGTGGCCCCCGCGCTGGCGCATTTTCCCTCCCGCGATGGCAAGTTCCGGATCTCCGCATGGGTCTACGTCCCCCACGGCATCGCCCGGGACGGTTCGCACCCGGCGGTGGTCTACATTCATGGCGGCCCCGCCGCCCAGGCGCTAAACTCCTTCAACCGCGCCGTCCAGTTGCTGGCCAATCGCGGCTATCTGGTCATTGCCCCCAACTATCGCGGCTCGACCGGCTACGGCCAAGGGTTTCACGACGCCAACTACCGCGACCTCGGCGGCGGCGATCTCAGCGACGTGGCCGCCGCCGCCGACTGGCTGCTGGCCTCCGGCTACGTGGATGCGCGGAAGATGGCGGCCATGGGCGGCAGCTATGGCGGCTATCTCGCCGCCATGGCCCTCACCCGACAGCCGGAGCGGTGGGCGGCGGGCGTGGCCATCGTTCCCTTTGTCAATTGGTTCACGGAAATCGCCAGCGAGGATCCGCTGCTGCGGGAATACGACCTGGCCACCATGGGCGATCCCGAGCAAAATCGGGCACTATTCTTGGACCGCTCGCCGTTGTTCCACGTGGATCAGATTCGTGCGCCCCTGCTGTTGCTCGCCGGCGGCCGTGACCCCCGCTGCCCCAAGGCGGAAGCGGAGCAAGTTGCCGCCGCGCTGCGGGCCCGCGGTGGCGTGGCGGAGTTGACGATCTACGAGGATGAGGGCCACGGCTTCGCTCGCCGCGAGAATCAAGTGGACGCCTATGCTCGCGTCGAAGCCTTCCTCCGCCGCTACGTGCCCCCGCCCGGCCGCTGACCGCGCGGTCATGGCGCGGCGATATCTTCCTGCCGCGGCAACTTGGAGGCGCCCCGAGCGCCAGCGGGCGTCCGTTGCCGGCCCCGTCCCACCCCGGCATGCGCCGCTGCATCCTAGGGACCCCGTCCCACCCCAGCATGCGCCGCTGCATGCTGGGGACCCCGTCCCACCCCAGCATGCGCCGCTGCATGCTGGGGACCCCGTCCCACCCC
>JBOGKW010000188.1:0-6647 GCA_050746205.1 Terriglobales bacterium
TAGCCGAGTTGCGCACAGAATTCGCGGCCATCCGCGCCACGCTCGCCGCCACGCGGCCCACCGCCGTTAACCTGTTCTGGGCCTTGGAGCGGATGCAGCGCGCCTTGGACGCCGCCGCCGCCGGCGGTGACCTGGGCCAGGTGCGCCGCCGGATGCGGCAGGAGGCGCTGGACATCTGCGCCGAGGACATCGCCATCAATCACGCCATCGGCCGCCATGGCGCCGCGCTGTTGCCTGCCAGCGGCGAGGTGCTGACCCATTGCAACGCCGGCGCCCTGGCCACCGCCGGCTACGGCACCGCCCTGGGCGTGATCCGCGCCGCGGTGGAGAGCGGCAAGGCGCTGCGCGTGCTGGCCGATGAGACGCGGCCCTATTTGCAAGGAGCCCGGCTGACCGCGTGGGAACTGCAGCAGGACGGCATTCCCACCACGGTGATCACCGACAGCATGGCCGGGCATTTTCTTCACAGCGGCCGCGTCGGGGCAGTGGTCGTGGGCGCCGACCGCATCGCCGCCAATGGCGACGTGGCCAACAAGATCGGCACCTATTCCGTGGCCGTGCTGGCGCATGAGAATCAAGTGCCTTTCTACGTCGCCGCTCCGCTTTCAACACTGGATTTGGCGCTGGCCAGCGGCGAGCAAATCCCCATTGAGCAGCGCGCCGCCGTGGAGGTGACGCATCTGCGCGGCGTGCCCATCACGCCCGAGGGCGTGGCGGTGGCCAACCCGGCCTTCGACGTCACGCCGCACCGGTACGTCACCGCCATCATCACCGAGGCCGGCGTGGCGCGGTCGCCCTTCACCGCCAGCCTGGCCGCGCTCGCCGGCGGCGCCCGCGGCCAGAGCGCCTAGTCGGCGGCCGCGGCTGCCCATGCCCAGCATCGCCGAGTTGATCGCCGCCGCCGCCGCCCAGCTGGCCGCGGCGGGGCTCGCTGAGCCGCGGCGGGACGCGGAAACGCTGTGGCTGGCCGCCAGCGGGCAGGAGCGCGCCTGGCGGTTCGCCCATCCAGAGGCCGCGCCCGAGGCCGCCGCGGCCGCCCGCTTCCAACGCTGGGTCACCGCTCGGGCAGGGCACCTGCCGCTGCAATATCTCACCGGCGAGCAGGAGTTTTTTGGCCGCGCCTTCCGCGTCACTCCAGCCGTCCTGATCCCCCGGCCGGAGACCGAACTGGTGGTGGCGGCGGCAATCGAGAAGGCCGGGGAGACCGCCCGCGATCGCGCCGGAGAAAGCCTGACCCTACTGGACGCCGGCGCCGGCTCGGGAGCGATCGCGGTAACGCTGGCGCTGGAGCTGCAGGCGGGGGAGGACGCCCGACCCACGGACCCAAAACAGGAGCCGGGTCACTGGCGTGTCTTCGCCTGCGACCGCTCGGCGGTGGCGCTGGCCGTGGCGAGGGACAATGCCGCCCGCGTCGGCGGGGCGGTCGGGCTGGTGCAATCCGATTGGCTGACGGCCTTTGCGGAGCGGCCCATCTTTGACCTCATCGTCGCCAATCCCCCCTACGTCGCCGCGGACGAATGGGTGGGACTGGAACGGCAAGTGCGCGAGTATGAGCCCTATGCGGCGCTGGTCGCCGGGCCCACCGGGCGCGAGGCCTACCAACGCCTAATGCCGCAAGCGCGCGCCCGCCTGCGCCCAGGGGGCTGGCTCATACTGGAGACCGGCTATCGTTCCGCCGCCGCCCTCCAATCATTACTGGTGGGCTGGGCGGCGGTGGAGACGCGCCGCGACTACCAAGGCTGGGATCGCGTGCTGCTGCTCCGCCGCTAAGGCGCCGGCACCCGGCCCGCGCCGGCCCCAAGCACGATGCCATGCGACGCTGATCGCCCCGCCCGAACCCTCATGTCGGCTTCCCTGGCGCTCGATATTCTGCACGCCCTGCGCGCCGCGGGGCATCAGGCCTATTTTGCCGGTGGCAGTGTGCGCGACCAACTGCTGGGTCGGCCGGCGGCGGACTATGACGTCGCCACCGACGCCCTGCCGGAGCACGTGCAGCGGCTGTTTCCCCGCCATGCCGCCGTGGGCGCGCAGTTCGGGGTCATTTTGGTGCATGGCGAGGCGGGCCCGGAGGCGGGCCATAGCGTCGAGGTGGCGACCTTCCGCGCCGACCTAAGCTACGCCGACGGCCGCCGACCCGCCGCGGTCCGCTACACCGGGGACTGGCGCGAGGATGTCCGCCGCCGCGACTTCACGGTCAACGGACTGTTACTCGACCCCGATACGGGCGAGGTACTGGACGCGGTCGGCGGCCAGGCGGACCTGTCCGCCCGGGTGATACGCGCCATCGGCGATCCTCGCGCCCGGTTTCGCGAGGACCGGCTGCGGCTGTTGCGCGCCCCGCGGTTCGCCGCGAGGCTGGATTTCACCCTGGACGCGGGCACGGCGGAGGCCATCCGCGCCGAGGCGGACGCACTGACCATCGTCAGCCCGGAGCGAACGCGCGACGAGTTGCTCAAGATGCTGACCGAGGGCGGCGCGCGCCGCGCCTTCGAGCTGCTCGATGACCTGCGACTGCTGCCGGTCGTGCTGCCCGAGGTGGCCGCGATGAAAGGCGTGGCGCAGCCGCCGCAGTTCCATCCCGAGGGCGACGTCTGGACACACACCCTCATGATGCTCGCCGCGCTGCCGGCGGGGGCCGATCCGGTGCTGGCGCTGGGCGTACTGCTGCACGACGTGGGCAAACCGCCGACCTTCCGCCGCGCCACCGACCGCATCCGCTTCGATCAGCACGCCGCCGTAGGCGCGGCGATGGCGGAGCAGATCGGCCGGCGGCTGCGGCTGCCGGGGGAGCAGATTGAGCAATTGGTGGCGCTGGTGGCCGAGCACATGAAATTCGGCGACGTCGAACGGATGCGCCTCAGCACGCTCAAGCGCTTCCTTCGCCAGCCCGGCTTTGCCCGCCACCTGGAACTGCACCGCCTGGACTGCCTGATGAGCCACGGCGATCTGCGTCTCTACGAGTTCGCGCGCCAGCAGCTTGCCGCCGCCGCGCCGGAGCAGATGCGTCCGCCGCGGCTGCTGACCGGCGATGACTTGGCGGCGCTGGGCTATCCGCCCGGCCCCGCCTTCCGGGAGATGCTGGCGGCGCTGGAGGACGCGCAACTGGAGGGGCGGCTGGTGACGCGGGCGGAGGCGGTCACGTTCCTCCAGCAGCGATTTCCCCGCTAAACGCGGGAGCGGGCCAGCGGTGGCCTGCGACGAACCTCTCGCCGCCGGCCCGCTACCCGGGCGGCGCGGGCCCGCAGCCCACGGCGGTGGGATTCACCAGCGCAGTAGGGCGGCGCCGGCGGTGTAGCCGGCGCCGACGGCGGCCAGCAGAACCAGCGCGCCGGGCCGCAACAGGCCCTGGGCGCGGGCATCGGCCATGCCCAAGGGGATGGTGCCGGCGGTGGTGTTGCCGTACTTGCCAATGTTGATGAGGACGCGCTCTTCGGGCAAGCCGAGGCGCTCGGTGGTGGCGGTGATAATGCGGCGGTTGGCCTGGTGGGGGATAAAGCAGTCCACGTCAGCGGCGGTCAGGCCGTTGCGCTGCAGGACCTGACGGCAAACCTCTTCCATTTTGCGCACGGCGTATTTGAAGACCGTGCCGCCGTCCTGGTGGACGTAATGCAGCCCCTCGGCGACCGTCTCGGCGGAGGCGGGCCGGCGGCTGCCGCCGGCGGGCATATAGAGGCTGCCGCCGCCCATACCCTCGATCTGATACTGGTAATCGAGCAGGCCGGCGCATTCGCCGGGCGCCGCCGGTTCCAGCAGCACCGCGCCGGCGCCGTCGCCGAACAGGATGCAGGTGGCGCGATCCTGGTAATTGATGATGCTGGACATGGCGTCGGCGCCGACGACCAGCACCCGGCGATGGGCGCCACTGGCGATGAACTGCGCGCCGGTGGCCAAGGCGTAGAGGAAGCCGCTACAGGCGGCCAAGACGTCAAAGCCCCAGCACCTGGCCCCCAGACGGTCCTGCACCAAGCAGGCGGTGGAGGGGAACAGCATGTCCGGCGTGACCGTGGCCACCAGCAGGATCTCGACCGCCTCCGGCCCGACGCCGCGTTCGGCCAGGCAGGCGCGGGCCGCCTCGAGGGCCATGTCGCTCGTCGCCTGGCCGGGGCCCACCAGTCGGCGCTCGTGGATGCCGGTGCGGGTGACGATCCATTCGTCGTTGGTCTCGACCATGCGCTCCAGGTCCTGATTGCTGAGCACCCGCGGGGGCACATACGTCCCCAGGGCGGTGATTTTGGCGCGCAGAGGCGGCAGCATAGCGAAGCACCATCGTAGCAGGCGGCGCGGGATCGCCCGGGGGCGCTGGCGCTGCCCGAGCGCGGCGCTCCGCTGCATGCGAAGGGGCTCGCCGCCTGCTGACCCCACCGAACGGGCCGCGGGCGGGGTGACGCCCGGTTGCGGGGCCAGCGCTTGACGGTTGGGCCGCGCGAGCGTATGCGCCCGCCCAGGGTGTACACGTATTCCATCACTGCCTGCCCCCCCGCCAGCCCACATAGCCGAACCAGCAAGAGCGAAATCCCGGCGCGCCATGGGCGTTTTCGCGGTGCTTCTGACTCTGGCCGTTGTCGCCCGCGCCCAAACCGCGGCACGGCCGACAGGGGTCAATAGCTTTTTCGCCGCCGCTCATGCGGTTGTCGGCGAGGCGGCGGCCTTTCACGCAGCCTTCGGCAAGACTATAGTGGCGATACGAGTTGAGGTGCTCAAGGAGCACGGCCTTCCGGCCTCGGGCTCGGTCCCGCCCGCCGTGGCGTCGGGGCGCCGCAGATCTCGGTCAGCCCGGACGTCGAGCCTAGCCAATGCACGGAGTGCACCATGGTGGCCAACCAAGCGTCTGAGATTTGCTTGGCTTACGCGTTCGTGAGCCCCGAGGCTTTCTTTATCTGCGAGGAGACGGTGATGTATGAATTCAACCAATGCGTCCAGCAATTTTGCCACTAGGGTCGGGCGCCGCCTGTTCCTGGACCCTGCGGTGCGCTGGGGCGCGGCCGAGCGCATCGGCGCGGCGGTGGTCATCGCGGGCGCACTGGGCTATTGGGGTTTCGAGCGGTCCTCTGCGCGCGGGCTTGCCACCGGATGGCCTCTTGACGTTGCGGTTACCCTCGGCGTTGTCCTGGCTGCGGAGCTCCTGGGTTACCCACGGCTGGGCCGGCTGCTTGGGTTGCTGACCGCGGCGATCTTCATCGCCGTGACGCTGCGTCACCCGGGGCTCGGCTAGGCGGGCCAGAAATCGCGCCCCGCGTTTTGAGCGGCGGGCTCCGGCGTGCGGGTCACACGGTGCCGGGCTCCGACCGACTTGACGCCGGGATGGGCGGGAGTACAATTTCGTTGGAAGCGCTTGCAAGGGAGGTTCCCCACCATGCCTGATCGTCGCGCCTTTGTCACCCAGCTCGCCGCTGGCGCCGTGTTATTGCCCGCCGCGCTGCGCCGCTCCGCCGCGGCACAGAACCCGGTGTATGACACCATCCCCGGGCGCACCACCGCCGGAAGCCGCGAGTTGGTGCCCTGGCGGCCGGAGCCGTTCCTGATGAACCAGGTATCGCTGCGCCCAGGCATCTTTCTGACCGCGCGCAATGCCAACCAGGCCTATCTGCACCTGCTGCCCAACGACCGGCTGGCGCACATGTTCCGGGTCACCTCCGGGCTGCCCTCGAACGCCCAGCCGCTGGGCGGCTGGGAAGCGCCGAACGTGGAGCTGCGCGGCCACTTCAGCGGCGGCCATTACCTGTCCGCCGCGGCGCTGATGTACGCGGCCACCGGCGACGACGCGCTGCTGAAGAAGGCCAACGCCCTGGTCGCCGATCTGGCGGCCTGCCAGAAGGCCAACGGCAACGGCTACCTGAGCGCGTTCCCGGTTTCCTTCTTCGACCGCCTGCGGGAGGGCAAGCCGGTCTGGGCGCCGTTCTACACGCTACACAAGATTTTGGCCGGGCACCTGGACATGTACGTCCATGGGGGCAACGAACAGGCGCTCCAGAGCGCCGAGGGTTTGGCCGGCTGGGTGGGCCGCTGGTCGCAGCCGCTGAGCTATGACCTGATGCAGCGCATTCTGCTCACCGAGTTCGGGGGCATGTGCGAGGTGCTGTATAACCTCTACGCGGTCACCGGCAAGGAGTACTACGCCGCCACCGCGCGGCGCTTTGAGAAGGCGGTGTTTTTCGATCCCCTGGAGGCGCACCGGGATGAGCTGAAGGGGCTGCACGCCAATACGCATATTCCCCAGGTGATCGGCGCGGCGCGGGGCTATGAGCTGACGCGCGAGCCGCGATATTACGACATCGCCAATTACTTCTGGCATGAGGTCACCAGCGAGCGCATCTACTGCACCGGCGGCACCAGTAACGGCGAGTACTGGCGGAGCGATCCGGGCCACCTGCATGTCGGCCCGGCCTGCGAGGAATGCTGCTGCGGCTACAACATGCTGAAGCTGACGCGCCATGTCTTTGGCTGGTCGGGCGCGCCGGCGGCGATGGATTATTACGAGCGCACGCTGTTCAACAGCCGCCTGGGCACCCAGGATGGGCATGGCCTGAAGCAGTATTTCGTGGCCCTGGAGCCCGGCACCTGGCGCACCTTCAACACGCCCTTCGATTCCTTCTGGTGCTGCACCGGAACCGGGGCGGAGGAGTTTTCGAAGTTCAACGACACGATCT
>JBOGKW010000189.1:0-6528 GCA_050746205.1 Terriglobales bacterium
CCGTCGGGCGTGGTCTGGCGAAGCCCAATGCCCAGGCGCCGCCGGCAGTGGGCCAGGATCTCCTCGCCGCCGCGCAGCAGGCAGCTGATGTTGGTGCAGACCTGCACCTGATAGCGGCCCGCCGGCTCGGTGCGTAGCATCGAGTAGTAGCCGATGACCTCCCGCACCGCCAGTTCCGTCTCGCCCAGCAGTTCGGCCACTTCGGCGATCACCTCCGGAGATAAATAGCCGAGCTCGTCCTGGGCGTAGAGCAGCATGGGCACCAGGGCGGAGCGGCGCTGCGGGTAGCGGGCCGCTAGCTCCTCGAAGCGGGCGCGGGTCTGGTGGCTAAGCGCGGGCATGGGGGCGCCCTCCGGCGCGGCGAGCGGAGCGGAGGATCGGGGAGCGGGTGCGGGCGGCGGCGGTGCGCATCAGCGGTCCACGTCGCCTAGGATGATGTCAATGCTGCCAATCACCGCCACCACGTCGGCGATCAGCCGGCCCTCCACCATCTTGGGCAGCGCCTGCAGATTGGCGAAGGACGCGGCCCGCATGTGGCAGCGGTAGGGCTTGGCCGTGCCGTCGGCCACCACGTAGTAGCCCATGATTCCGCGCGGCGACTCGATGGCCTGGAAGACCTCCCCGGGCGGCACCCGGAAGCCCTCAGTGACGATCTTGAAGTGATAAATCAGCGCCTCCATCTCCGATTTCATGCGGTCGCGGTCGGGCAGGATGATGCCGTCCGCCACCGCCTTCCACGGGCCCTCGGGCATGCCCTCCAGCGCCTGCCGCGCGATCTTCACGCTCTCCCGCATCTCCGCCACCCGCACCAGGTAACGGGCGTAGACGTCGCCTTCGTTGCGCACCGGGACTTGGAAGTCGAACTCGTCGTAACCGGAATAGGGATTGTCCCGGCGCAGGTCCAGCGCCACCCCGCTGGCGCGCAGGCTGGGCCCGCTCAGGCCCCAGGCCACCGCATCCTGAGCGGAGATCACGCCTACGCCGCGGGTGCGGCCCATCCAGATGGAGTTGGCCGTCAGCAGGTTCTCGTACTCGTCAATCTTGGCCGGAAAGGCGTCCAGAAACTTGGCGATGCGCTCCAGCATCCCCAGCGGCGGCTCCAGCGCTAGGCCGCCCACGCGGAAGTAGGAGGTCATCATCCGCTGCCCGCTGACATACTCGAAGATCTTCAGCAGCTCCTCGCGCTCGCGAAAGCAATACAGGAACACGGTCACGGCCCCGATGTCCATGGCGTGCGAGCCCAGCCACACCAGGTGGCTGTTCAGCCGCGTCAGCTCGTTCAGCAGCACCCGCGTCCACTGCGCCCGCCGCGGAATCTCCAGGCCCAGCAACTTCTCCACCGCCAGCACATAGCAGAGGTTGTTGGTCATCGGCGCCAGATAGTCAATGCGGTCGGTCAGCGTGACCACCTGCTGGTACAGCTTGGATTCCGCGCTTTTCTCGATTCCGGTGTGCAGATAGCCGATGTCGGGCAGCACCCGCACCACCATCTCACCGTCAATTTCCAGGATCAGGCGCAGCACGCCGTGCGTGGAGGGGTGCTGCGGCCCCATGTTGAGGATGAGATTATGGCCGGTGGTCTCGGCGTCCACGCCTGGGGCTTGGGTCAATTCCGGCATTTAACGGTAGCCCTCAACCGGATAGTCCTTGCGCATGGGATGCCCTTCCCAATTATCGGGCATCATGATGCGGCGCAGGAACGGATGGCCGGCGAACTGCACGCCGAATAGATCGAAGACCTCGCGCTCGCACCAATTGGCGCTGGGCCAAACCGGTGTCACGCTGGGCACCGGCTGGTCGGCGGCGGTGAAGACTTTCAGCCGCAGCCAGTGATGCCGAGAAGTCGAGTACAACTCATAGACCACGGCGAAGCGGGGTTCGGCGGGCAACTGATCCACGCAAGTCACGTCGGCCAGCAGATCGAAGCGCAACTCGGCGTCGTCCCGCAGCCAGGCGGCCACGCTGGTCAGTGCCGCCGCGGCCAGCGTCAGCGTCAGCTCGCCCAACGCCCACTTCCCGTCCAACACCGCCTCGGGATTCCAGGCCAGGAGGCGGCGCGCAGCCTCTTGGTCACGCCACGTGGGCGGCGTGGGAGCGTCGGGGGTGGAGGAGCTGGGCGGGGGCGGATTTGGGGTCAAAACGTCTTTCTTTGCGATGGCGGCTTAGCGGGCGCCGGTGCCAACGGGTGAGGTGGGCGAGGAGGCCGGGCCGGGCTCGTTGCGCTCCGGCGTGTTCCAGTCCAGCACCCCCTTCTTCCAAATGTAGGTGAAACCGGCCAGGACAATGCCGATATAGATGATCATTTCCACGAAGCCCAACCAGCGCAGTTGCCGGAACTCCACGGCCCAGGGCAGCAGGAACACGGCCTCGATGTCAAAAAGAATGAAGACGATCGCCACCAGGTAGAACTTCACGGCGAAGCCGCTGCGCACATCCCCCTGCGGGGTTATGCCGCACTCGTAGGGCGCCAGCTTGGTCTTGTTCGCCCGCCGCTGGCCCACCAGCCGCGAGACCACGATCAATCCCACCGCCAACCCCAGCGCCAGCACGAACTGAATCAAGATCGGCAGGTAATTGGCCAGGTAGTTGGGAGTGGAAGTCATGCGCGCCTTTTTGAGGTGGAAAATTCCCGTCCGATGGTATACTCGCCCACGGCTGCGCCGTCAATTAGCGGGAAACAAATCAATATAAGAGGCGGCGGAAGGCAGTGTCAAGCCGGCCTTCCCGCGGAGCGGCGAAAAGGCTCATGACGCGAGGCTTCGGGTATAACAGCGTGGTCGAATGGGGAGGCGAGACCTTCCATGTCCAAACCGAGCCCTGCCGGCGCGGCCGGGAGGACACCGCGGCCGTCGAAACCACCATCTTCCGCGGCGGCCAGGTGCGCTACTCCCGCCGCACCGATTGCGACGGCGCCGATGAGGCCGCCATCCGCGAGCTGGTGCGCAACCAGCACGGCGAAGTGATCGCCGAGCTGCGCGCTGGCCGGTTGCCGGAGAACCTGGGCCGCTGATCGCGGCAACTTGGAGACGCCCGAGCGCCGGCGGGCGTCCGTTGCCGGCCGTCCCACCCCAGCATGCGCCGCTGCATGCCGGGGACCCCGTCGAAGCCCAGCCGCAGCGACCCCGGGGTCCCCAAAGCGCAGCGGAGCGGTTTGGGGTGGGACCAGCGGGAGCGTCCAGAATAGGGCCGCTGAGCCGCTTGCGCGGCGGGCGCCGGGTTCGTGGATGGCGCCGCCTGGCAGTCGGATCAGTGTCCGGCTCGCCAACATTGCCCTTTGTGACGGGGTAAGCCGGCGTGCTACGTTTTGCACAAGAGCATCCTTGCCGGTGGCGGCGCTGCGCCCGGCCGGCGAGGGATCCTTCTGCCGTCATGGCCCGCGCCACCCCTCCATCGCCCGCCGCTGCCGCGCCCAACTCCATTTGGCGGCGCCGCATCTGCGATTTGGGCTTGCGCATCGAGGGCTCGCCCCTGGCGCCGGCGGTGGGCCGGCTGTACCGCGAGCTGGCCGCCCGCGGGCTGCAGCGCTTTCAGCCGCTCTGCTATTTGACCGATGAGTGGGGCTGCCCCTCCGGCGAGCCCGTCATCGGCATTCCGTTTTATCTCGCCGACCGGCGCCTCGCGCGCTGCGAGCAGGCCTGCAACGATCTGGAGGATGGCCGCGAGATCCTGATGTATCTGCGCCATGAGGCCGGGCACGCCTTCAACTACGCCTACCGCCTCTATCGCCGGCCGGAGTGGCGCCGCCGCTTCGGCCCCTACCGCCGCCCCTATCGCGATCACTACCGCCCGGTGGCGTTTTCCCGCGAGTATGTGCGCCACATCGCCGGCTGGTACGCGCAAAAACATCCCGACGAAGACTTTGCGGAAACCTTCGCCGTCTGGCTGACGCCCCGTTCCCGCTGGCGGGAAAAATACCGCCATTGGCCGGCTCTGGCGAAGCTGGAATACGTCGAGCGTTTGGCGGCGGAGGTCGGCGCGCGCGCGCCGCTGCGCCGACGCGGCCGCGCCGACCTCACGGTGCGGGAAATGAAGATGACCGTGGGCGACTTTTACCGCGCCGTCCTGGCCGAGCGGCCCGCGGCGCTGGCCGATCCGGCAATGGACGCCGATTTGACGGACATCTTCCCCGCCCTCCGCGGCTCACGCGGCCACCGCCCGGCGGCGCAGTTGGTGCGGGAGAACCGCAAGGCGCTGACCGACAAGGCCGCCTATTGGACCGGCGTCCGGCGGCCCGCGGTCAAGCAGTTGGTGGAGGCGATCGAGCACCGCCTGCGGGCCCTGGAGTTGCGCGCGCTTCGGCGCCGCGAGCCGGAGCATTTGACCGAGTTGGCGGCCTTTGTCACCGCCATGGCCATGCAGGCGCTCTCCCCGCCGCCCGCCGCCGCTCCCGCGCCGCCCAGCGCCCCAGGCCGCCGCGTGGCCGGCCGGGGCGCCAAGCCGGCACGCCGCATTCGCCCGGAGGGCTCGGCGGCATGACCCCCGCCAAGCTCAAAGTCGCGGTGCTCTACGACGTCTGGGGCGAGGCCGAGCCGCCCGCCGACGCCGCTCCCAGCCGTCCCCGCCGCCACAAGCGCGACAAGCCGGATCACGAGGAGATCTTCGAGGCCCTCGAGAAGCTCGGCCATCAGCCCTTTTACCACGTCCTCGACGGCCGCCACGCCTCGCTCTGCGCCCTGGCCAAGATCGAGGCCGATGTCATCTTCAACCTCACCGAATCCTACGCCGGCGACGACTCCAAGGACATGCAGATCGCCGCTTTTCTCGATCTGCTCGGCTGTCCCTACACCGGCGCCGGCCCGCATGCCTTGTACTTGGCCCAGGACAAGGGCCTGGCCAAGAAGATGTTCGCCTTCCATGGCATCAAAACGCCCTACTTCGCCACCTCCTATCGCGGCCGCCTGGATCATGCCCATGACATCGAGTTCCCGCTCATCGTCAAGCCCGTGGCCGAGGATGGTTCGATCGGCATTGAGGCGGCCTCCGTCGTGGACAGCGTTAAGGAATTGATGGAGCGCATCCATTACATTCAGGAAAAGTTCGACTCGCCGGCGCTGATCGAGGAATACATTGAGGGCCGGGAGATCTACGCCTCCATCCTGGGCAACGAAAATCCCACCGTGCTCCCGCTGGTGGAGCTCGACCTCTCGAAACTCCCGCAGGGAACGCCACGGATCGCCAGCACCGAAGTGAAATGGGAGAAGGAAACGGAAAGTTACCGCGTCACCAAATCCGCCCCGGCCGAGGATTTGCCCGAGGCCACCGCCCAGCGCCTAGCCGAGACCGCCCTGGCCGCCTATCAAACCCTGAAGCTGCGCGACTACGGCCGCATTGACATGCGCCTGACCAAAAAGAACGAGATCTACGTATTGGAGGCGAATCCCAACCCCTGGCTGGCCAGCGGCGCCGAGTTCGCCATGGCGGCCAAAAAGGACGGTCGCTCCTATTGCGACCTCATCGCCGAAATTGTCAACCTGGCCCAGGCGCGCGGGTAGGCGGCGAGAGTGCCGATGTGGGAACCGGGGTTTACTGGTTTGCTAATTGTGGGCGGGCATGCACGGACATAAACTTTGGGCCAACAGGGTGTGAAGTGGAGGTGGTATGGTAGCGGCAGGCGCGAGCGGGTTGACGGATGAGCCGGAAGCGGCCCCGATCTGCGTCCTGCTGGTGGAGGACGACGCCCTGGTGCGGGAGTCCATCCGCGAGCACCTGGAGCGCCGCAATTACCGTTGCTTGGATGTGGCCAGCGGGACCGAGGCGCTGCGCATGCTGCAGACCGATAGCCCGGATGTGATCGTCACCGATATCGCCATGCCGGGGATGAACGGCATCGAGTTTTTGTTGAAGAGCCGCCAGCTGGGGTGCCAACTGCCGGCCATCCTGCTGACCGCCGTGCATGATACTTCGCTGCTGGCGCTGGGCCGGGAGGCGGGGGCGTTCTGCTGTCTGCCCAAGCCGCCCGATTATGCCCGTCTGGACGCCATGATTCAGCGCGGGCTGACCTTGAGCCGGTAGCGGCGTTTCGTCACCGGTCTTGCCCTGGCGTCAGGGCTTATGATATGATCGAACTTCTATTGAACGCCTGCGGTTGAACCGCATCGAGTTCAATTCCCCCTCACCGCCTGACTTTATTGGCGCCGCTTCGGCGGCGAAGCAGAAGGCCGCAGGCGGCGCATACCTACCTCAAAGGCGGCGGAGCGATGCTTCGGGATCGACCGTCGCAGCGCGTGTCCCCACTCGCATGACCATCGCGGAACTCAAGGAAAAGAACATCACCGAATTGGCGCGTATTGCCCGCACGCTTGAGTTGCCCGGCGCCAGCGGCATGCGCAAGCAGGATCTGATCTTCAAGATTCTGCAGGCGCAGAGCGAAAAAGAAGGGCACATCTTCGCCGAGGGCGTGCTGGAGATTCTGCCCGACGGCTACGGCTTCCTGCGCTCGCCGGACTATAACTATCTGCCCGGCCCGGATGACATCTACGTCTCCCCCTCGCAGATCCGCCGCTTTGATCTCCGTACCGGCGACACCAC
>JBOGKW010000190.1:0-6454 GCA_050746205.1 Terriglobales bacterium
GGCGGAAGGTCCGCGCCGTTGGTCCACGCCGTTATTCGTAGCGCAGGGCGGTCAGCGGGTCCACCTGCGCGGCGCGGCGGGCGGGCAGATAGGCCGCCAGCGCTCCCACCCCGGCCAGCAACGCCACGGCGATGGCCAGGGACCTCGGATCGCGCGCCTGGACGCCATACAGGAGCGCGGCGGTGTAGCGGCTGACGCCCAGCGTCAAGGGCACGCCGATGGCGATCCCGATCAGGACCATCCACAGCGCTTGGCGCAGGATCATGGCCAGCACCGCGCCGCGCTGCGCGCCCAGCGCCATGCGGATGCCGATCTCGCCGGTGCGGCGGGCGACCAAATATGCCATGCTGCCCTCCAGGCCAATCGCCGCCAGCACCAGGCTGATGAAGCCCAGCAAACCGGCGAGCCATGCCAAGATGCGCTGGCCGGCGATGCCGGCGGCCGCCTCTTGCCTTTCCGTCCGGACGTCGCCGAGCGGCAGGCCGGGATCGAGGGAATGGACGGCGGCGCGGACCTCGGCCAATACGCTGGCGGGGTTGCCGTAGGTGCGCAGGGCGACGTTCATGCCAGTGACCAACTCCTGGAATTGCGTGTAGGGCACGACCGCCTGGGCCTGCATCGGCGTGCCCGGCGTGCCGTAGGTGGCGTTGCGCATCACGCCGGCGATCTCCCAGTCCACCCCGGTCAGGTGGAAATGGCGGCCGAGGACGTCAGCGGTGCCGAAAAAACGGCGAGCCATCTTTTCATTGACGATGGCGACCTTCGGCGATGTGCCGGTGTCTTGGGGGCCGAAATCCCGGCCCATCAGCAGCGGGATGCCCATGGTATTCAGATAATCCGGCCCGACGATATCCCATCGCACATCTCGCTCGGTGGGCTGGTGAGCCACGCCCTCTGCGCGGGCGGGCCCGCCGTTGCCGCTGCCCGAAAGTGGCGTGGCTTCCGTCAGCGTGGCGGCGCGCACGCCGGGCAGATGGGACAGGCGGAGTTGCAAGGCGGCATAGATTTGCATCAGGCGCGCGCCGTGATAGCCGGTTTGGGTGGGATCCACGGTAAACAGCAGGACATGGCTATCGGGAAACCCGAGATCCTCGGCTTGCAAATTGTGCAGGGTGCGCACGAACAGACCGGCGGAGGCGACCAGCAGCACCGAGATGGCCACCTGCGCGATCAGCAGCGCCCGGCCCGCGCCTAGGCGGGCCGAGCCAGCGGTAGCGCCGCGCTCCTGCAAGGCGCCGGCCAATTCGACCCGCGTCGCGCGCAGCGCGGGCAAAATTCCGAACAACAAGCCGGTGATGAACGCCACGGCGGCGGTGAACAGCAGCACGCGCAAATCGAGTTGCGGGTGAATGGCGATGCCCAGGCCCATGGTGTTGACCTCGGCGGCCATGGCCCGCAGGCCCAGCAGGGCGAAACCGAGGCCAATCACGGCACCGCAAACCGCCAGCAGCACGCTCTCGGTCAGCAGTTGTCGCAGCAGCCGGCCGCGGCTGGCGCCGAGCGCCAGGCGCACGCTGATCTCCCGCCGCCGGGAGGCGGCGCGGGCCAGCAGCAGCGCGGCGGCGTTGGCGCAGGCGACCAATAGGATCAGCCCGACCAGCACAATCATCAAGAGCAACGGCTGGGCGGTCATTTGCACCACGCCGTTCATGCCGTGGATGCCGCTCAAGGCTTCGATTTTCGGCAGCGTGCCGGGTTTCGGCTTGGGCGTCGAAATTTCGGTGAGGAATTGCTGGAAGATGGTGGTCAATTGCGCCTGGGCCTGCGCGCGGGTGGCGCCGGGGCGCAGGCGGCCCATCACCTCCAGCCAAATGCGGTTTTTGGCGGCCAGAAAATCGCCATCGGGATAGCCCAGCGGGCCCAGTCCGGGGCGCTCCAGCATCGGCACCCAAAGATCGAAGCGGCGCGCCGGCCGCAGGCCATGGAAGCTGGGCGGCATCACGCCCACGACGTGGTAGGCCATGCCGTTGATCAGCACCGAGCGGCCGAGGATGGCGGGGTCGCGGCTGAAGCGCCGAGTCCAGTAGCCGTAGCTGATCACCGCCACGGGCGGCGCGCCAAGCGACTCGTCGCGCGGCAGGAGCCCGCGGCCTAGCAGCGGCCGGACGCCGAGGCCGGAGAAAAATTGGCCGGTCACCATGCTGCCATCGGCCAGGCCGGGATGACCATTGACCACCACGGTGGTGTTCTCGGTGCCGCCCAAGGGAACGAACGCGAACAGGCTGGACAAGTCCGCGGCGCGGGCGCGCAGGCGCTGGAAGGCCGGATAGCTGAAGACGTAGCCTTCGGGCAGATCGTTGGTGGAATTGAAACTGTGATCGCCGCCACCCCAGCGCAGCAGGACCAGGCGGCCGGGTTGGGCCACGGGAAGGTCGCGCAGCAGAACCGCGTTGGTCAAGCTGAAGACTGCGGTATTGGCGCCGATGCCCAGGGCCAGCGAAAGGACGACGATCACAGCCAGCGCCGGGGCGGCGGCCATCTGGCGGCAGGCGTAACGGAGGTCTCGCAGCAGGGCGCCCATCGCAAGCCTCGGACGCGATTCCAGAGCAAAGGTTAGCATGTTAGGACAGCGGGGAAGCGGCGGGAGGAAGCTCGCGGTGCCCCGGGGGCGAATGGCATGGTGCGGACGGATTTGCTCGTGACCCCGCAGGCGGTCACCGCGGAAGCGATGGCCGCCGCCGAGGATTGGCTGGTCCGGGCCGGCTGGCGCTCCGCTGCCCGGGCCGCTGCCGAGGGCTTTTCCGCCGCCATGCCCGAGGGCGGCGCGCCGCCGCTGCGCTCCGCCAGCACCGCCAGTGGCGGGATCTTTTTCGCCCCCGGCACGGGCGCGCCGGCGGAATGGTTTTATGCGATTGCGAAGAACGCCGCGCCGCGCATCGAGCCCGAACTCGAAATCGGGCTGATCCGCCCGGACGGGCCGCCCGGGCCGAAGCCCTTGGCCACGTGGTCGGCCGGCTGGAGCGCCGCGCTGGTGGCGGTGGGAACCGTCGCCGGCGAAGTGGCGCCAACTTGGCGCGATCCGCTGCGCCCGGCGCGGCTGGCCCCGCTGGCCGCCAGTGGCGCCTACGTGCGGCCGCGCCTGCGGCTGGCGGATCTGGACCGGTCGGCGCTGCTCGCCGATCCGGAGTCCCGGGCCTGGCTGGAGCGGCTGCAACAGGCCGGCCAGTTGCGCGGCGCGGAGCTGGACACCGAATCCGCCGAGGCGCGCGCCGCGCTGGAGCGCTTGGCGGCGGCGCGGTTGGCGGTGGCGCCGTCCCAAGAAGCCGATGTGTATATCCCCTCGGCGCAGGCGGCGCGTTGCGGCCAGCAGTGGCCGCAACATTGGCTGACCGAGCGGCTCAGCGAGTTGGGCTGCGGGCATGTGCTGTGGCCGCGGGAACTCACTCCGGCCATGCCGCCGCACGTGGTGGCGGAGTTTGCCGGCCGGCTGTGGTGCTTGGTGTGCACTCCCGGCGCCTGGGACCGGCCGGCGCGCCGCGCCTGGGAGGAGGCGCGCGATCGGTGGGGCTGGGAGCAGACCGGAGTGATAGCGCTCGCCGGCGCCGCCGCCGCGCCGCCTGCCGTGGCGCCGGTGCTGATCAGCTTGGAAGCCGGAGCCGGCGCGCTGCGGCGGGCGCTAGGCGGAGCCGCGCTCGCCTACGCCGCGCATCGGCTGGCCCCGCTGGAGGAGGCCTACGGCTGGCCGCTCGCGGCGCTGCTGAAGCGGCGCTTTGGCGAGGCCGCGCACGCGGCGGCATCGCCATAAAGCCGTGCAGCCCACGGCGCGGCTGTCCCTAAGGCCGGGGCACGATTGATCACTGTCCCGTTCCGAGCGAACATTGCTTCCGCGTAAATAGAAGTGCCACAGTGGGACAGCCGTACTTTGGCCGAAGAAACGCGGCTTCAGCGGGAGAAATGCCCCCATCGCCGCCTTCCTGTCATGCCCTTCAGCGATCTCCCCATCCTGCCGCCTTCCGGACCCGGCGCAGCGTCCTCGCGTGCCGCGGAGCCGGTGCACGCGCGGGTGCAATTGGGCGGCGATGATCCGGGCATTGCATTTCAGATGGGCGACGGCGAGACCCGCGCTTGGCTGGGGCTGGCCGGGCAGGCATCGTATTTGACCCTGCTGGACCCGGAACAGCGGGTCCGCGGCCAACTGGCACTGGGCGCCGATGGCCCCAAGATCACGCTGGCCGATGCCGAACGGCGCGCGCGGGCCCAGGTGAGGCTGGGCGCCGAGGGCGCGGGCATCGCCCTGTTCGACACGGCGGGAGAGACACGCGTCTGGCTGGGGCTGGCCGGCGATAGTTCCTACCTCGGGCTGGTGGACGGCGCGGGGAACATCCATGGCCGGTTGCGACTGCGGGCCCGCAGCGGGACGCCCGCCTTGGCGTTGAGCGATGAGCATGGCGCGGACCGGGCGTTGGTGGCGATGGAAGCCGACGGGCCGCAGATGGTGTTTTTGGCGGCGTCCGGTGAGGTGGTGGCACGCTTGGCGGTGACCGAGCTCGGGACTTGGCTGGCGTTAGTGGATGCCGACGGACAACCCGCCGCGGAACTGGCAGTGACCGAGACGGCGATCGTGGCCCTGCGCGACGCCGAACAACGCCGGCGGGCAATCGTGGGCTGGGACGGGACCACGCCCAGGCTGACGATCATGGGCCCCGACGGTGCGGCCGCGGCATCTTTGTCCGCCAGCTGCCTGCCGCTGTGGAGCCCGCGCGGGCTGTTGCGCGCCCATCTCGGCTTGACCGAAGACGGCGCCGCGATCCGGCTGTTTAGTCCGGATGGAGTGCAGCGCGCCGCGCTGCAGGCCGCGGCGGATGGCCCCTGCCTGGCGATCGCCGGCGATGCGCGCCAAGGACGCGCGGTGTTGCGCTGCGCCCCGGATGGGCCGGAGTTGGCCCTGGGAGCGGAAACCAGCCCGGGGGCGAGCGTGGCCTGGCACGGTGGAGGCTGGGAGTTGCGGCTGGGCGAGGGCACGGACGCGCCGCGGGCCTTGTTCCACCAGCCGACCGATGGCGCCGCCGCCATGGAATTGCGCGATGCCGGCCTGCGGCTGCGCATCCGGCAGCACGCGCCGCTGGCGCCGGCCACCGCCGAGGCCGACACCGTGGTGGCCCTGCTGGACGCCCAGGACGCGCCCGCGGCGGAGGTACGCCTGCCCCCAGAGTTGGCGGCTCTGCCCGGCGGTTTTGCCCTCCGCGGCGCGGTCCAGGGACGGCTGCAACTTGGCCCCGACGGACCCAGCCTGACGCTGACCGGCGCCGGCGAGGCGGCCGGCCAACTGCGCGTCGCCGTGGAGGAGATGGCGGCAACGGCGTTCTGGACCGCTGCCTCCGGCAGCGAACAGCCGTGGCTGGCGTTCAGCGGCGATACCGCCCTGGCTGCCTTACTGGACGGCGCGGGCCGGAGGCGCGGCGCTTGGGTGGCCGAGGCCGACGCATGCCGCCTGGAACTGAATGACGCCGGCGGCGAGGCGCGGGCGCAGTTGGCCGTTACCACTGGAGGGCTGCGGTTGGGACTGATGGCCGGAGCTGGGGCCGCGCCGGCCTGGTTTGGCATTGGCGGCGAGGCGACCTCCTATCTGGGCCTGATGCCAGACGCCGGACCCCTCACCGCGTTGCTGGCGCTGCGCGAGGGGGAATCCGTGCTGGCGTTTCTGGACCCAGCGGCCAACCAGCGCGCCGAGCTGGCGGTGGACGGCGAGGGCCCGCGGCTGACTTTGGCGGCCGGAAATCGCCGGCCCCAGGCGCAGATCCGGCTGCAGGATGGCGATCCGGCCATCGCGTTCTTGGACAATGACGGCGCAGCTCGGGGCTGGCTGGCGCTGGACACCAGCGAGAGCGAATAGCCCCGCGTCAGCCGCCGCGGCCCTGCGGCAAGCCGCAGGCCCACCTTACTCGTGCAATTCGCCTGCGCCGCTGCCACGGTCCGGCAAGGCCGGGCCCAGCCGTGCCTCGAACCACGCCTGCAACTGGCGCGTGATCTCGGCGGGATCTTGGCTCGCCAGGTGAATCGGCGGGCCGAACGTCACCTTGGCGCGGCCGCGGCGGGCGCGTTTGGCGCCTGCCGGCAAAATCTGAAAGACCCCTTCCACTACCACCGGCACGACCGGCAGGGCCAGGGCGCGGGCAAAGACGCCGATGCCGGGACGGAAGTCGTGCAGCCGGCCCTCCAGCGTGCGGGCTCCTTCGGGAAAGATCAGAGGACAGAAGCCGCGATCGGCCAGTTCGCCGGCGCGGCGCAGGGCCGGCTCAATGCCCGTGGTGGCGGATAGAACGAAGATGTTGAAGAACAGCTCCAGCAGCCGATAGCGGCGCGCGGCGCGGTGGCGCGCGCCGCGCGCCGCGCCGGGCAGAAACTTGGCGCGAAAGGCGTCCAGGGCCATGGCGGGCGCCAGCCACGCGCGCCAGCGCAGCGGGAGAGCGCGCACGATGACCGGGACATCGAGCATGCTCTGGTGGTTGGCGAT
>JBOGKW010000191.1:0-6401 GCA_050746205.1 Terriglobales bacterium
CCTTCACCCCCGCCGGCCGCCGCTTTCAAGAAAATATCCGCGGGCCGGTGAACGCGCTGCGCATCGTCCGCCTCACGCGCAAGGACTTCGCCGATCTGCGCCACGTGATCCCGCTGGTCCTCACCCCAAACAAGCTGCCGCTGTATGAGATCCGCTATGTGGGCTCCGCCTGGACCCGCCTGCGCGACAACCGCGGGCGGCCCGCCGGGCAACGGGTGCTGGCCCAGGTCTTTTATCTTTCACCCCGCCAGATCTGGCCCGGCCAGCGGTATTTCGAGGGCAAAATCTGGGTAGATGCCGCCACCCTGGGCATCGTCCGCATCACCGGCCACCCCGTACCGGAGCTGCGGCGCTGGGTCAACGGACAGCAGGAGGACAACCTCTTCGGCGCATTCACCACGTATTTCGGCCGCGTGGATGGCCGCTTCTGGTTCCCCGTCTACGCGACGGGCGACGATTGGCTTGGCTTCGCCAGCGGCCCGGTGGAGATGCGCGAGTACGTCCGTTTCCGGCACTACCAACGTTTCGCCGCCACCAGCAGCTTCAAGGTCGTCGGTCCCGCCCATTAGAGCGCGAGCGCAGTCGGGTCAGGCTCCTCACTCGGGCGGCTGGGCCGCCCGTGCGTGCCGTCGCCCTCCGGGCGGCGGCAGCGTCCGTTACGCGGGCATGGTCTTCAGCTCCGGCGACACCCTCAGCCGGGCCTCGGTTGCCGCCTGCACCTGCTCGTGAGTCACGCCGGCGGCCAACTCCCGCAGCTCAAGCCCTTGCGGGGTGACGGCGATGTACGCGAGCTCAGTCACGATCGCGTGTACCACCCCGACGCCGGTCAGCGGCAGTTGGCAGCGGCGCAGAATCTTGGGCCGGCCGTTTTTGGTGGTGTGCTCCATGGCGATGTAGACGCGGCGCGCCCGGGCCACCAAATCCATGGCGCCGCCCATGCCCTTGATCATCTTCCCCGGCACCATCCAATTCGCCAGGTTCCCCTGCTCGTCCACTTCCATCGCCCCCAGCACCGCCAGGTCAATATGGCCGCCGCGAATCATGGCGAATGATTCCGCGCTGTCGAAATACGCCGTTCCCGGCACGGCGGTGATGGTTTCCTTGCCCGCGTTGATGAGGTCGGGGTCCTCCTCGCCGGGCAAGGGATAGGGCCCGATGCCTAGCATGCCGTTTTCTGACTGCAGCACCACCTCCACACCCGGCGGCAGGAAGTTGGGGATGAGGGTGGGCAGCCCAATGCCCAGATTGACGTAGTAGCCGTCGCGCAATTCCCGCGCCACGCGGCGCGCGATGCGCTCGCGCTTCTCGGCCTCCGAGCTTGGCGCCGCCGTCATCGCCCGCCCGCCGCCTCCGCCCCGGCGCGCCGCGTCGTGCGGCGCTCGATGGGCTTGCGGTAGGCCGTTCCGACGACCAGCCGGCGCACATAGATGCCCGGCGTAGCCACCATTTCCGGGTCTATGTCCCCGAGCTCGACGAAGTCTTCGACCTCGGCGATGGTGACCGCAGCGGCCGACGCCATCACGGCGTTGAAGTTCCGCGCGGTGGCGCGATAGGTCAAATTGCCCCACCGGTCGCCTCGCTGGGCCTTGATGAGCGCGAAATCGGCCCGCAGTGCGGTGGCGAGCAAATAGGGGCGCCCGGCGAACTCCCGCGTCTCCCGACCCTCGGCCACCCGCGTTCCTACTCCGGCCGGGGTATAAAACGCCGGTATGCCCGCGCCACCCGCGCGGATGCGCTCGGCCAGCGTTCCCTGCGGCACCAACTCCGTTTCCAGATCCCCCGACAGCATCCGCGCCTCGAAGATGCTGTTCTCTCCGACGTAGCTGGCGATCATCTTGCGGATCTGGCCCGCCGCCAGGAGCGCGCCAATGCCCTCGCCGTCGGTTCCGGCGTTGTTGCTGATCACGGTCAGATCGCGGGTGCCGCGCTCGGCCAGCGCGCGGATCAGGTGCTCGGGGTTGCCGCACAGGCCGAAGCCGCCGATCATCACCGTGGCGCCGTCGGGAATGTCCGCCACCGCGGCCTGGGCCGAAGCCACCCGCTTGTTCATGCCCCTAGCCTAGCAGTTCACCATGGGCCGCTGGCCTCGGCCCCGCGGTCTTACGGGTGGTTGTGCTTCTTTCCCAGGCCCAACAGCCGGGCAAAGAAGCCGCGCTTGTGCGCTTTTTCGGCCGGAGGCGACAGAGACTGCACGGTGGGTGCGGGCACTTCGGCGGTCGCGGCCGGCGGGGCCCGGCGGCCCGTGCCAGTGCGATCCACCGCCATCGGGGGCTGGGGCGCTGCCGGCCGGGGCGCCAGATGGAAGAAGCTGAACACGCGCCGCGCCACGCTCTGCGGCGTTAGAGGCGCCGGGTGCAGTTGGCATTCCACCGTGGGCTGCGTGCCGGCGACGAAGTAATCCGTCCGTGACTGCGGGCACATCGAGGTCGCCAGTTGCTGGCTTTCCGGATCAATCCGCTCGGCGACGACGCCCGGCGGCGGCTGGAAAGGCTGCACGTTCGCGTACTGCGGCAGCTTGACCGCCTGCTTCATGAACTCCGTCCAAATGGGCAGAGCCGAGTGCGCCCCCTGGATGTGCAGGTCGGCGTAGTTGTCATACCCCACCCAGACGATGCACTCCAGGTTGCTGGTGTAGCCGGCAAACCAACCGTCGTTCTCGGTGCCAGTCTTGACCGCCGCCGGCGCGGTGAAGCCCATCAGGCGCGCGCCGATCCCGGTGCCATGGTTGAGCACCGATTCCAGCAGGTCCGTCGTCAGAAACGCTACCCGCGGATCGAGCAATGGCGTGGGGTTGGGCAACTCCCGGTCCACCACCTCGCCCGAGGTGGTCTGCACGGCGTACATCAGGTGCAAATGCACCTGCTCGCCATGGTTGGCGAAGATGGTCCATGCCTGGGCCATCTGCCACGGGGAGGCCCCGTAGGTGCCGATGGCCATGGAGGGGGTGGGCAGCACGCTGGTGATGCCCGCCGCCCGGGCCAGCGCCGCCACCCGCCCCAGGCCCACTTCGGTAGCCAAGGCGATGGTGCCGTTGTTCAGCGAGTGCTCCAGGGCCACGCGGATGGGCACCCGGCCGTAGTATTCATCGCGGAAGTTGTGCGGCGCGTAGCCGCCCACGAAGATGGTCGGCTCATCCACGATGGTGGAGGCTTCGGTAATCAGCGGCTGCTCTCCGTCCACCGCCGTCGCCAGCGCGGTGGCGTAGACGAAAGGCTTGAAGATGCTGCCCGTGGGCCGCGGCGAGAGGATGTGGTCGAATTGGCTGCGCGCGTAGTCGGTGCCGCCGATCAGCGCCTTCACCGCCCCGGTGTGGGGATCCAGCGCGATCAGTGCCACCTGAGGCAGGGGCCCTGGCGTGACCACCGTCCGCCAACGCCCATGCACCCGCACCCGGTGCGTCCGCCCCCGCGTGATCCGCGCGTCCAGCTGCTTCATCCCCTCCCGCACCGCCACGGCGGCCGCGCGCTGCAGGTCCGGATCCAGGGTGGTATAGACGTGATAGCTGCGCGTCTCCAGCGCCTCCCGCGGCAACTCGCGTTCCAGTTGGTCCCGCACCAGGTCCACGAAGTAGGGCGCGTCGCTGACCTCGATGCTCGCCGGGTTGAGCTGGATCGGCGTGGCCAGCGCCTGCTGCAACTGCGGCCGGCCGATCCAATGGGTGACGTACATCGCCCGCAGGACTTGGTCCCGCCGCAGCCGCGCGCGGCGCGGATAGCGGAATGGCGACAGGCGGTTGGGTCCCTGAATCAGCCCCGCCAGCAGGGCGCACTGCGGCAGCGTCAGCTTGTCAATCGGCACGCCGAAATAGGTGCGCGCCGCCTCCCCGAAGCCTCTGATAGTGTAGGTGCCGCGCTGCCCCATGTAGACTTCATTGGCGTACAACTCGAAGATCTGCGGCTTGGTCATCCGCTGCGCCAACTCGAAAGCGATCAGCATCTCCTCCAGCTTGCGGCGGAACGTCTTGCGGGGCGTCAGGAAGAAATCCCGCGCCAACTGCATGTCAATGGTGCTGCCGCCTTGGTCCAGTCGCCCGCGGCGCAGATCGTTGTAGGCGGCGCCCAGAAAACGCCAGTAGTCGAAGGCGCCATGCTGGAAGAATCCGCGGTCCTCGATCGCAAGCACGGCCTTGACCATTTGGGGCGGCAGGTCGCTGTATTTCAGCAGCCGGCGCTTGTCGCGGTGCTCGCCGAACAGCGTGGTCAGCACCTCCGGTTCCAGGCTGTACTGACTGAGCGGCTGATGATTTTGCGGATCGCTGATGGCTAGGATTTGGCCGTGGGTGAAGACAACGCTGGCCGGTTCCGGGGAGTGAAACGATTCCGGCCCGGGCTGAATCTCGATGCCGGTGCTGGTCAGCCGGTAATGTCCGACCGGCGACGGCTCGGTGTCGGTATAGTTGGCCCGCTGCAGTTCCTGGGCCACCTGTTCGGCGGAGATGGCCTCGCCCAAAAACAGGGTCGGCGGCGCGGCGAACAAGATCGTGGGGCGATGAAAGACCGGGCCGGTCAGGCGGGCGTCAATGATGCGGGCATAGCGGTCGTAGTAGTGCAGCACCATGCTGCCGACCACGACAAAGGCGATCAGCACGAGCGCCAACACCACCTTGGTCACGGGGTGCAGCAGCAGGCGCACCCACCGCGGCCGGGCCTTTACTTTGACCTTCACGCCTCCCCCCTGGAGCTGCTTTCAGCATAGCCTAGGCGCCCCGCCCCGCGGCGGGTTCCCGCCCCGGGCCACGGGCGTAAACTAGAGGCGCAGGGCCATGCCCAAGACATTGCATCTTCGCTGTCCCGACTGCGGTGCCCAACTGCAGGTAGACGCGCAAACCGGTGCCATCCTGAGCCATACGCGCCCGGTCCGCCGCCCCGCCGATGTGGACTTGAGCCAGGCCGGCAACCAGTTGCGCCGCCAGGAAGATCAGCGCAATCAGCGCTACGCCGATGCCGTCGAGCAGCACCGCCAGCGGGACCGTATTCTGGGCCAGAAGTTTGACGACGCCCTGCGCCGGGCGCGAGAAAACCCGGATGAACAGCCCGCCCCGCGGGACATTGATTTGGATTAGTCCGGCCGCGCGGAGAGGGGCAGGGCGGAGGCCGGTGCCCGTGTGGCCCTCGTGCCTCTGGCCAAGGCCCGATCACAGCAAGGTGGCGTCGAAGTCGCGGGACACGCCGCCCGAAGGGGGCGGCGCGGGCTCTCCGCCCAAAAATCGCCGCAATTCGTCTTCTCCATCAAAGTAATTCCGCACCAGGCGGCGCACCGCCGCCGCCCGCATCTGCTGCCGCGAGATCAGCGGTCGGAAGCGCGCCGGCCGCTTTCCCCCTGGGGCTGCCACCACCCCCTTGTGGCGCAGGCGTTGCAACACGGTCAGGACCGTCGTGTAGGCGAGCGGCCGGCCCATCGCCGCCAGGGCCTGGCGGATCTGCGCCGCCGTCTGTCCGCCGTCCGGCGCCGCCTCGGCGGCGCGCCAAAGCGCGATCATGCAGTCCAACTCGAGTTGCGGGAGTTCCCCGCCCAGTGCCGGCCGGCGCGCCGGCGCTCGCGGCGTCACTTCTTGGCTCCCCGCAGCGCAGCCTGCAGCCGCGCCGCGCGCTGTGCCAAATCCTCCTGCGAGCCGGCCGACCAGGGAGGGGCGGGGTCGGTGTTTTCCAGCCAGCGGTCCAGGCGCAAGACCGGCCGGCCCAGGGAGGGATTCAGCGACGTCCATTCCCCTGGCGCCCCCTGCTCCCGCCGGTACTGCTCCGCCATCGCCTGCATCTTGGAATCCAGATCGTCCAGCGCGTGCAGGAGCAGCGCCTCGGGGAACATGGGCAGCTTCGGGGAGCCGAACTCGTACTGTCCGTGATGGCTCAGAATCAAATGTTCCAGCGCCATCTGCAGCCGCCGGGGAAATTCCGGCAGGCGGGCCAGCTTGCGGTGTAACATCTCCAGCGCCAGCGTGATGTGCCCGAGCAACTGCCCTTCGCTGGTGTAGGCGAAGGAACGCGTATAGCTCAGTTCGTCAATCTTGCCCAGGTCGTGCAGCACGATGCCGGCCAGCAGCAGATCGGCGTCTACCGCGGGGTAGTTTTGCACGATCAGCCGCGCCGCCCGGCAGAGCGAGAGGACATGCTCGAGCAGCCCGCCGAAGAACGCATGGTGCAGCGTTTTGGCCGCCGGGGCACGCTGCAAGCCGGCGGCGATCGCCGGATCGTCCAGGATGGCAAGCAGCAGCCGGCGCAGATGCGCATTGTCCATCGCCTCGACGTAGCCGCGCAACTCGGCGAACATGGCCGCTACGTCGCCGGTGGTGGCGGGCAGGTAATCCGCCAGGGTGATCTCCGCCTCCTCCAGCCGCCGCAGCCGGTGCACCTGCAGTTGCGGGCGCTCGCGGAACAGCACGACGGTGCCTTGCACCTTGACGA
>JBOGKW010000192.1:0-6258 GCA_050746205.1 Terriglobales bacterium
CGGAGGAGGCCTTTGGACTGAGCGCGGAGCAAGCGGCGCAACAACTGCGCACGGCCCTGGAAATGCCGGAAATGGACAGCATCGAGCCCGCCGAGCAGGCCTTCCTGCAGGCCGCGCCCACGTTCGGTCGGACGCGCCGCGTCCATCTCAACCATGCCCTCGCCTGCCTGCACCAAGGCGGCTGGAGCCGGGTGTTGGTGCTGGCGGCGGGATTGGGCGATGCCGCCGCCTGGTTTCAGCAATGGGGGCTGACCGTTCGCGGTCTGACGGGAGATGGCTTGGGGGGCGGGGTTTTCTCGCCTTCGCTGGCGCGTCTCGGCGGCCGTCTGGGCCTGCAGCCGCCCGAGCCGGGCTTCGCCCCGCAGGCACTGTTCGTGGACGCGCCCGCCGATGCCGCGGCGCTGCGCCGCCGCTTTCCCAGCGCCAACGTGGTCCTCGCCGATACGCCCGCCGGGCTGGAGATCAGCGAGTAGGCCTGGGCTAGGCGAAGCGACTGGTCCCGCCGGGCTCGGACGCCGGCAGGCCCGCCCACTTTTCCAACAGCGTCAGCGTGGCGGCGTAATCGGCGTTGGCCAAATCCTCCTCCGCCGCGACCGCGTAGACCTCTTCCACCGTCTCCAGCGCCGGCAACTTGACCCGCAACTCCCTCCCGTATTCCAGCATGAGGCGGATATCCTTCAACATCAGGTGCAAGGGGAAGTTGGGACTGAAGTCCCGCTGTTCCAGATAGGGCCCCTTGTAATCGCTGACCCCGGAACGCAACATCGTGGCGGCGATGATGTCCAGCATCTGGCGCCGGCTCACGCCCGCCTTTTCGGCCAGCACCAGGCCCTCGGCGAGGCCCTCGAAGATGAGCGCGATGTTGAGGTTCATGGCCAGCTTGGCGGACAGCCCCATGCCATTACCGCCAATGTGGATGGCCCGCTGGCCCATCACCTGAAACAACGGGTCCAGCTTGGCGACCGATTCCGCCTCGCCGCCGACGATGAAGACCAGCTTGCCGTCCTCGGCGCCGTGCTTGGAGCCCGTCACGGGGCAGTCCACCCAATCGCCGCCGCGCTCGCGGATGCGCTGCGCCAGGGCGCGGCTGGCGGTGGGGGATATGGTGCTGGAATCGGCCACCAGCAGCCCCGGCCGGGACACGCCCAGGATGCCATCTTCAGCCAGGACCAGGCGCTCGACCGCCTCGGTGTCGCTGACGCAGATCCAGACGATCTGGCTATTGGCCACTGCCTCGGCCGGAGACACCGCTACGCGTCCGCCCACGGCATCTTGCACCTGCTGGGCCTTGTCCGCGGTGCGGTTCCATATGGTGACGTCATGGCCGGCCTTGATCAGGTTGCTGGCCATGGGACCGCCCATGATCCCGGTTCCCAAAAAGGCAATTTTCATGAAGTGAATCCGAGCGGCGGGTTTTCCGCACCGCCCTATAAACGTACCATTGCAGGCGCGGCGAGGCGGGCAAAATCGCGGTAACTTGGCGACGCCCCGAGCACCAGCGGGCGTCCGTTGCCGACTGTCCCACGCCAGCATGCGCCGCTGCTTGCGGGGGATCCGTTCGCGGCAGCTTGGAGACGCGCCGAGCGCCAGCGGGCGTCCGTTGCCGGCGGTCGAAGCCCAGCCGCAGCGACCAGCGGGAGCGTCCAGAATAGGGCGGCTGAGCCGCGAAGCGCAGCCGCAGTCCGCGCTAACGCCGGGGCCCGCAGCGCGCAACGGCGCGCGCTGGGGTGAAGCGGCGGGCCCGTCCAGCATCAGGCGGGCAAAATCGCGCCCGGCGGCTAGCTGGCGCGCGACAAGGCGCCGTCGAGCAGCTGATGGTACTCGGCGGTCTTCTCGCCAACCGCGGCTTCCAGGCGGCGGCAGCGTTCGCGCAGCGCCTCGTTTTCGTCCGCCAAGTTGACGGCCGCCAGCACTGCGACCCGAAGCGAATCGATCACCCGGGTCTGGCGGGCGATTTGGCGCATGACCGCGTCGACGCGCTCCGCCAGCCGGCGGGTCTGCGCCTCGCTGCCGGCGCCGGTCAGATGATAGGCCTGATCGTAAATCTCCACCTGTATGGTCATCGGACCTCCTGGCGCGTCCCGAGGGCGGGCGTCGGGCCCTCGCCCAAGGGCTCGCGTGGGCGCGGCGGCGGAGCTATTCCGCCGGCAGCGCCTCAATCTGGTGAATCAGCTTCTCCACCCGCCGCCGGACTTCCTCCCGTTCCTTGCGCAAGCCCACCAATTCCTTGTCCAGCACCGCGTAATCGCGCTTCAGCTCGGCATACCTGGCCTGGACCTGGGCGGCCCGCCCCTCGGCTTCCTGGCGCGCGGACTGCGCCTGGCGCAGCGCGTCGGTGATGCCGTGGATCTTCTCCTCGAGGCGGTAAAACTCGGCCAGGCCGTCGGCGACGAGGGTGGGTTGCAGGTTGCCTTGCGGTTCAGCGGACATAGGGCGACCGGAAACGCTAAATTCGAGTTTTTAGTGTCCCCCTTCCCGCCGCACCTGGCCAGCAAAAACTTACCTTAGGCCCGCGGGCCGGGGGCGATCCGCCACCGTCCCCGCCCGCCAGTCAGCAGGGCGACGCGCGGACCCCGGGGACCGGAGACCGCCCGGCTGTCCAGATCGTAAAAGCGCAAGGGGCGTTCGACGGCGCGACGGATGCCGACGCGGCACGTGACCGCGATGATGCGCGGCGGCGGCCCGGTGGCCAACCACAGATCGCCCGTGGTGGTGAGGTCGGCGCCGTCAAACTGCCGGGTGATCGCCAGCGTTCGGCACAACCGTCCCGGCCCGGACAGCCGCCGGGCGGGCGCGGCGCCGGGCGCATGTGCGGCCAGCCAGCGCTCGGCGGCGGGCGCCGCCCGCTCAGGCTCCAACGCGCGAATCAGTACGCCGCCCGCCTGGCCCGCCGGCTGGGTAGACACGTTCAAGCATTGATGCAGGCCATAGCTGGTGTAGACATAGGCGTGTCCGGGGGGACCGAACAGGGTGGCATTACGCGGCGTGGGTCCGCGGAAGGCGTGCGCGGCGGGATCACTTTGGCCCAGATACGCCTCGACCTCGACGATCCGCGCGGCAAGGCGGCGCCCGCCGCCGATGTCGCGCAGCACAAGCTGGCCGAGCAGATCCGGTGCCACCCGCTCCGGCGGGCGCCGGAAAAAGGCGCGTGGCAAGGGGCTCAGCCGGGCCGCAGCGCTCACAGCCGCAGACCGCGCAGGTATTCCCGGAACGCGGCGCCCAGGTCCTCGCGCTTAAGCGCCAGCTCGACGGTGGCCTGCAAAAAGCCCAGCTTGTCGCCGGTGTCGTGCCGTCGGCCCGCGAAGCGCAGCGCGTAGACCGTCTCCTGCGCCGCCAAGGCGCGCAGCGCGTCGGTCAGCTGGATCTCGCCACCGGCGCCGCGGGGCGTTTGCTCCAGCAGACCGAAAATCGTCGGCGTCAGCAGGTAGCGCCCCACCACGGCCAAATCCGAGGGCGCCTCCGCCACGGGCGGCTTTTCGACTAGATTCGCCACCCGGACCACCCGCCCATTCCAACCCGCTTCGGGACCCGCCGCCGCCGGCTGGATGACGCCATAGCTGGAAATGGCCGCGCGCGGCACCTGCTGCACCGCGATCACCGAAGCGCCGGTAGCCTGATAAACCGCCAGCATTTGCCGGAGCACCGGCTCCTCGGCATCAATCACGTCATCGGCCAGCAGGACGGCAAAAGGCTCGTGCCCCACCAACTCCTTCGCCATCAGCACGGCATGGCCCAAGCCCAGCGCCTCCTTCTGGCGGATGTAGGAGACGTGGATCATGTCGGAGATTTCCCGTACTACCGCCAGCAGGTCGGTTTTGCCTTTCTGCTCCAGGATTGTCTCAAGCTCAAAGCTGACGTCGAAATGATCCTCAATCGAGTTCTTTCCCCGGCCGGTGACGATGGTGATGTTATCCATCCCCGCGGCCAGGGCCTCCTCGACTCCGTATTGAATGATTGGTTTGTCCACCAGCGCCAGCATCTCCTTCGGCTGGGCTTTGGTGGCGGGTAAGAAGCGGGTGCCCAGTCCGGCGGCGGGAAAGACAGCTTTGCGGATCGGGGGGTAGGACGTGCCCATGAAATCGAGCATACAAGGCAGCTGCCTACGCCGCGACGGCGCAGTGGCCGATTTTTAACCGTGTGGACCCCTCGGGGCAATTTGCAGGCGCCCTGAGCGTCAGCGGGCGTCCGCTGCCGGCCGTCGAAGCCCAGCCGCAGCGACCCCGGGGTCCCCAAAGCGCAGCGGCGCGCTTTGGGGTGGGACCAGCGGGAGCGTCCAGAATAGGGCGGCTCAGCCGCACGGGGGCCGGAGGGGCGCGCCGGCGCTTACCAGCGAATGCCGAGGGTGACGGGCAATAGCGTGGTCGTGGTGGGCTGCGTATGGGCCCAGCGATAGTCCACCTCGACAAAGACCCGAGCGCCGTTGCTGCGGGGCAAGCGGGCGGAAATGCCAAAGCCGCCGTTGGCGCCGAAGGCATTCTCCGAGACCGCGCCGAGAATGATGTCGGCGGGTACCAGCGCCGGACCAATGTAACCCCACCAAGGATTGAAGATGAACGTGGAGGTGAACGTCGGCTGCAAGAACCGCACCGTGCGGCGGTAATAACCCACCCCGCCTTTGACGAACCAGCCCAGCTTGCCGCGGCGGAACGTCCAGACCGGCTCGGCGCTGAGGGACCAAAGGTCGGCGGCCCCAGCGGGCATCTTCAGGGCCTGCAAGGCCTGGCCGGTCACCCCCAGGCTGTCGTAGTCGAACTCGCCTTGCAACGCCAGTTGACGGCTAAGCCGGCGTCCGAACGCGGCGGTGAAGTCCCAGCCCGTCGAAAGATCCTTTCCGATCCCGCCGACCACCGGCGCGACGCCAAAGCCGACATCTCCGGTCCAATGAGGGAGATAGGTTTGCCCGAGGCTCGGCAGTTCCAGAGCTGCCAACAGCGCCAAGATCAAGCCGGCGCGAAGCGCGACCGCACGCGGCATGAAAAACCTCCGCAGGATTGGAGTCTGCAGGCTGAGCGGACGGCCAACGGTGCGGGTTCGGCATCGCTCGCCGGTCTGTGCCAGCAACGACCGCCTGCAAGAACCAGAAGCGGCTCCCGCCCTATAATTTGGGCGGAGGTTTGCTTATGCCCTCGGCTCCAGTTCGCCGCTTGACCGAAATGGCCAAAGCCGCCGGTTGAGCGAGCAAGCTGAGTCCAACGGTGTTGGACCAGGCGCTGCGCGGGCTGGCCCGCTCGGCGGATCCCAATCTGCTGGTCGGCTTTGAACATGCCGACGACGCGGCCGTGTATCAACTCACGCCCGAGCTAGCCCTGGTGCAAACCGCGGACTTCTTCACGCCCATCGTGGACGATCCCTTTCGCTTCGGCGAGATCGCCGCCGCCAATGCCCTCAGCGACATCTATGCCATGGGCGGACGGCCCCTCACGGCCCTTAGCCTGGTGGGTTTCCCGCCGGATGCGCCGCCCGAGTTGCTGGCCGCGATTTTGGCGGGCGGACAAAGCAAGCTGGACGAGGCCGGCTGCGTGCTGGCGGGGGGCCACAGCGTGCGAGACGAGGAGTTGAAGTTCGGCTTCGCGGTGAGCGGCCTCGTGCATCCGGGCCAGATCTGGCGCAACGGCGGGGCCCGGCCCGGTGATGCCCTGGTGCTGACCAAAGCCCTGGGCACTGGCGTCATCGGCACGGCAGTGAAGCAGCGGAAGGCGCGGCCGGAACATGAGCGGGCCGCCGCCGATTCCATGGCCCAGTTGAACCGCGCCGCGGCCGAAGCGTTGCGCCGGTTCCACGCTCACGCGGTCACCGACGTGACCGGCTTCGGGCTGCTCGGACATGGGCTGGAAATGGCGCGGGCCAGCCAGGCCGCCCTCGCCACCGGGTTGCGCCTGCGGTTTTCCGCCGCCGCCCTGCCGCTCCTGCCCGGAGCGGAGGACTACGCGATCGAGTTTCAACCCCGCGGCCTGCGCGACAACCGCGCCTTCGTGGCCGCGGCAGTGGAGTTCGCGCCGGAGGTCAGCGAAGCCCGCCGCGCGCTGCTGTGTGATCCCCAGACCTCTGGCGGGTTGCTGATCGCCCTGCCAGCCGAGGAGGCCGAGGCCCTGGTGGCGGACTTGCGCGCCGCCGGCCTGCCCGCCGCCTCCATCGGCGCGGCCGAGCCTGCGGGCGATACCCCTGGCCCGATCTGCATTCGGGTGCGGCCCTAGCGCCGGCGACTCGCGGCGCCGGGCTCGCGGCACCCGGCTCGCGGCACCGGGCTCGCGGCACCTT
>JBOGKW010000193.1:0-6252 GCA_050746205.1 Terriglobales bacterium
GGCTCTCGCCGCGGGGCACGCCGATGTTCCCCTTGGCGGGGAGCCCGGAGGAGAGCGGCGGCTGCGCCGCGTGGGTGCGGGTGAACCCGGTGCAGTTCGTGCTACCGCCGGGGACGACCGAGACGGTGCGCTACACCATTCAGGTGCCGCCGGGGACGCCGGCGGAGGGCTGCAACGCCTCGATTCTGTTCACCAGCGCGCCGCTGCGGCGGACGGGAACGGCGAACCAGATTTTCACGCGCGTCCGGATGGCGTCCATTCTCTATGTGACCGTCGGGCACCCCACGGTGGCGGGGCGGCTGGCGGACATCTCCCTTGCGCCGCCGGCGGCAAGCGGCCAGCCCTGGCAGATGCAACTGCGCATCGCCAACACGGGTCCGACGTTTTTCCGCGCCAGCGGCACGGCGGCATTGGTGAACGCCAGCGGACAGGCGGTCGCCAGCTTCGACTTGGGCAGCCAGGTGGTGCTGGCGCAGACCTCCCGGGTGCTGCGCTTTGCGCTGAAGACGCCGCCGGCGCCGGGCCAATATCAACTGCGGGCGCGGGTGGAGATGGGATTGCCCGCGATCCAGCAGATCGAAAAAGAGGTCGCGATCGGCGGGGCCGTCCCGGTGGCGCCGGGCGCCAAGGCCGCCCCCGCCCAGCCCGTCCCCCATGGCGCCTCGCAGTAGCCAACCCGCGTGCGCTGGCGCTGGCACGGCCCGCGGCCACGACCGGCGACGGCCGGTTTTGCGGCGATGGCTGGGAGCGGCGGTGGCGCTGCTGTTGCTGGCGGCCGGCGTGGCGGCGCAGGAGCCGACCGCGGGAGCGGTACAGGTCGGGACCGAAGTGTTGACCCAGAGCGGCCCAGGGGCGGCGATGACGCCGGGCGTGGGAGCGACGCAGATCGGCTGGCTGGGGAACTTCCAGCAAAGCTTCGGCTCCGAGGGCCTGCTGACGCTCTCGCTGGATTCGGCCACGGACGGAAACACCTGGCAGAACGGCAACAACCTGATCACGTGGCGCAACCTGCCGTTCGCCGGGGGGCGATGGTTTTTGCAAGCGGGGACGCTGAACTTCAGCACCGATTTGATGCCGGTGCACTTCAGCAGCCTGTATTCGCCCGACGTGTACGTTTCGGGCGGGGAGGTGGAGTACCAATTCGGCGGGCTGCGCTTTACCGCCTTCGGCGGCCGGGAGCTGATTCAGGAGGGGCCGTATCTTCCCTTCTTCGCCTCGTCGCCGGAGGATCTGAGCGGAGTGCAGATGCTGTTTTCCGGCACTGGGCCGCTGCGACTGGAGGCGCGGTACTTTCACAGCCGCGCCACCAGCGCCGCGAGCGTGCTGGCGCCGTTGCTGGGGCAGCCGCCGGCAAGCGCGGATAACTTCTACCTAGATGGCGACTATCGGCTGGGGAAGAACGCGGACTGGCTGGGAGAGCTAGTGCTGTCGCGGGCGCGACCGGAGGGCGATGCCCAGGTCGGGGAGCGGCAGGACGAGCTGAACTTTTTCCTTGGCCCGGAACTGAGCCGCCCGACGTTCGATCTTCAGGCGTACGTCTTGAGCGAAGGCGCCAACTACTTGCCCCTGGCCAATGTCATCAGCGGAGACCGAACCGGCGCCTATGCCAGCCTAGACCTGCATCCGGGAACGATGTGGGCGGTGTCGAGCTCGCTCGCGGACTACCGCTCCGGCACCGACGGCAGCTCGGGGTTTGCCGACAGCGACGCCGTTTCCACCAGCGGGGCCGTGAGCTTTACCCCGGGCAATGGCTACAGCTTGGTGGCCAGCGGCACCGACGGCCAGATTGAGCCGGTCACGGGCGCCGTGGGCCCCAGCCTGGGGCTGACCACGGCGCAACTGCAAGCCTCGCGGTCCTACGGCGCCAATCGCAGCTATTTGCGGTTTCAGGATTGGATCTCGTCCTCGACATTGCCCGGCGGCGACTCGGCGGTGCGCACGGAGGAGTTCGAGCAGGACCGGACGCTGGGTGGCGACAGCCTTTCCGGCATCATCGGGCTGCAGCAATCCAGCGGCGGCGCGGTAACGCTGAACGGGCAACTGGGGGGCGACCTGGCGCTGGGAAAATGGCTCTCGCTGTCCGGCTCCGCGCAACTGGGGCGCGACCTGCGCGACGAAACCGCGCTGTCGCTAGAGACCTACCGGACGGTGATGCTGCTGGCGACCGTTCATCTGCCCGCGGGGTTCGCGCTGCAGGGGGAGTGGATCCACAATTCCTCGGTCAGCGACCTGAATCCGGCACGCGTGCTGGTGGGGCTGGCGGCCGGGCCGGTGCCGTTGCTGCCGGCGCTGTCGCAGCAGACGCTGTTTGTGCGGCTGACGAAGACGCTACATTGGGGCCATGGGCTGCCGCTGCTGGCGGGCCTGCCGGAAAGCGCCGCGGAACAACTGGTGCCGACCTACTCGACCGTATCCGGCCTGGTGTTTAACGATCGCGCGGGCACGGGCCGGTGGGCGCCGGGCGACAGCGGCATCGCCGGCGTGGAAGTCAGCCTGAGTGGGCGGACGGCGGTGACCGACGCCGCGGGCCGCTTTGCGTTTTCCGCGGTGCCCTCGGGACAGTATCTGCTGGGGCTGGACATGGATCATCTGCCGGCCCAATACAGCGCGCCGAATGTCCGGACGCAGCTTATCCGCGTCGGCGCGGAGGCGCCGCGGCGGCTGGCGATTCCGCTGCGCGTGGTGGGCACGGTGAGCGGCCAGTTGCTGGCCAACGGGCAACCGCTGCCGGGCGCGGAGTTGTCGCTGCTGCCGGAGGCGCGGGCCAACGGCGCGGGGCTATACGCCTTCACCGACGCCCGCGGGCAGTTCCAGTTTCAGGATGTGCTGCCTGGAACCTATCGCGTGGCAGTGGATCTGAGCTCGGCTCCGGCGGGGGCACGGCTGGCGGCGGCTCCGCCCGCGCTAACGGTGGCTAGCGGCGGCACGGTGCAGGGCCTGGTGCTGCGCCTGTGGGTGCCGGTGCACCATCAAGCCGTGCAGACGACGGTGGAAGCGGCGGAGAATATCGCGGCCCCGCCGGCGCCGCGGGCCACGGCCAGCGCGGGGGCGGTTGTGGCGCCTGCGCCCGCGGCGGCAGCGGGCGCGGCGCCGCGGACGGAGTCGCTCGCCGAGCGCTTCCAGGACAACATCGCCGACGTCTACTTCGGCTTCGACCGGTCCGCGCTGGATGCCATTGCCCGAGAGACCCTGCGGCAGGATGCCGCCTGGCTGCGGGCGCATGCCAGGGTGGATGTCGTGATCCAAGGCTTTTGCGACGCGCGCGGGAGCGCAAAGCGCAACACGAAACTGGGCCGGCGGCGCGCTGACGCCGCCCGGGACTATCTGATCCAATTGGGCATTGCCGCCGGCCGGATCCAAACCGTCAGCTATGGCACGGCCCGGCAGTTCTGCACGCTGCCAACTCGTGCCTGCTGGCAGTCGAATCGCCGCGACCACATCGTGATGGCGGCGGGCGGGCGGCCGTACGGGACGCTCCACCACCGCTAGGGGCGTGGCGGCACCGCAGGCGGGGACGCCTGCCCTACTGAGCGCTCCGCAGCGTCTCTAATCGGCTGCCGGCGCGACGGGCTGGGCGGCGGGGCGGAAGGTGAGCTCGCCGCCGGGGCCGGCCTCGGCTTCGATGGCCGTTCCGGGCCGCACTTCGCCCTTGAGCAATGCGGCGGCCAAGGGATTTTGCACCAGCCGCTGCAAGGCGCGCTTCAAGGGCCGGGCGCCGTAATCGGGATCGTAGCCCTGGGCCAAGATCAGCTGGCGCGCCGACGGCGCGAGCACGAGCTGGATATCGCGGGCGGCGAGCAGGGAGCGCAAATGCTCGAGCTGCAAGTCAATGATCACTTCGATCTGCTCGCGGGTGAGGGGATGGAAGACGACGATGTCATCAATGCGGTTCAAGAACTCCGGCCGGAAGTGGGCGCGGAGCAGCTCCTGCAGGCGGCGGCGCAAATCGGCCTCGGCGGCGGCGGTGGCAAAATCGCCGGCGGCGATGGCCTGGCTGCCGAGGTTGGAGGTCATGATGACCACGGTGTTGCGGAAGTCCACGGTGCGGCCCTGGCCGTCGGTCAGGCGGCCGTCGTCAAGAACCTGCAACAGGATGTGGAAGACGTCGGGGTGGGCCTTTTCGATCTCGTCGAGCAGGACCACGGCGTAGGGGCGGCGGCGGACGCGCTCGGTGAGCTGGCCGCCCTCCTCATAGCCGACATAGCCGGGCGGGGCGCCGATGAGGCGCGCGACGGAGTGTTTCTCCATGTATTCGCTCATGTCCAGGCGGATCATGGCACGCTCGTCGTCGAATAAGAACTCCGCCAACGCGCGGGCCAGTTCGGTTTTGCCGACGCCGGTGGGGCCGAGGAACAAGAAGGAACCGATGGCGCGGCGGGGATCACCGAGGCCGGCGCGGGAGCGGCGGATGGCGTCGCTGACGCTGGCGACGGCGGCCTCCTGGCCGACGACGCGCTGGTGCAGGCGCGCCTCCATGGCCACCAACTTTTGGGTCTCGCCTTCCAGCATCTTGCTGACCGGAATGCCGGTCCATTTGGACACGACGTGGGCAATATCCTCCTCTCCCACCTCCTCGCGCAGCAAGCGCTCGCTTTGCTCGGCCGCGTCCAAGGCGCGCTGGGCCTCGGCGAGCTGCCGCTCGAGCTGCACGCGGCGGCCATAGCGGAGCTCGGCGGCGCGGCTGAGGTCGCCGGAGCGTTCGGCCCGCTCCTCGTCGCCTTGCAGCGTGTCCAGCTGGCGCTTCAGTTCGCGCACCCGCTGGATGCGGGATTTCTCCTCGCTCCAGCGGGCGGTCAGCGCGGCGGAGCGTTCGCGGAGGTTGGCGATTTCGGCTTCGATCTGCCGGCGGCGGGCCACGGCGCCGGGATCGGTCTCCTTGGCCAGGGCCTGGCGCTCGATCTCCAGCTGCGTGATGCGGCGCTCCAAGGCCTCGATCTCGGCGGGCCGGGAATCCAGCTGCATGCGCAGCGCGGCGGCGGCTTCGTCCACCAGGTCAATGGCCTTATCGGGCAAGAAACGGTCGGCGATGTAGCGATGGGACAGGCGGACGGCGGCGACCAGGGCGGCGTCCTGAATGCGCACGCCGTGGTGGATCTCATAGCGTTCCTTGAGGCCGCGCAAGATGGCCAGGGCGTCCTCGACCGTCGGCTCGCCGACGAAGACCGGCTGGAAGCGGCGCTCCAGGGCGGCGTCCTTTTCGATGTGCTTTTTGTACTCGGTCAGGGTGGTAGCGCCGATGGCACGCAGCTCGCCGCGGGCCAGCGCCGGCTTGAGCATGTTGGAGGCGTCCATGGAGCCCTCGGCGGCGCCGGCGCCGACCAAGGTGTGCAGTTCGTCAATGAACAAAATGACCTGGCCGCCGGAGCCCTCGATCTCCTTCAGCACCGCCTTGAGGCGGTCCTCGAACTCGCCGCGGTATTTGGCGCCGGCGATCAGGGCGCCGAGGTCGAGGGCGGCGACGCGCTTGGAGCGCAGCGCCTCGGGCACGTCGCCGGCGACGATGCGCCGAGCCAGACCCTCGACGATGGCGGTCTTGCCCACGCCGGGCTCGCCGATCAAGACCGGGTTGTTCTTGGTGCGGCGCGACAGCACCTGCACCACGCGGCGGATCTCCTCGTCGCGGCCGATGACGGGATCCAGCTTGTTCTGCCGCGCCGCCTCGGTCAGATCGCGAGCGTAGCGCTCGAGCGCCTGGAACTTGGCCTCCGGGTTGGGGTCGGTGATGCGCTGGCTGCCGCGGATGGCAACCAGCGCCTGGAGCACGCGGGCGGCGGTGACGCCGTGCCGGGCCAGGACCTCAGCCGCCGGATCTTGCGGCGATGACAGCAGGCCGAGCAGCAAGTGCTCGGCGGAGACGTAGTCGTCCTTGAATTTATCGGCTTGCCGGAAGGCCTCCTCGAGAACCTGGGCCAGGGAGGGGCTGAGGCCGCGCTCGACGCTGGCGCCCTGCACGCGCGGGCGGCGCGACAACTCGTGCTCGGCATCGGCGGTGATGGCGCCAGCGTCGGCGCCCAGACGGGCCAGCAGCGGCAACACCACGCCTTCGCGATCGGCCAACAGCGCCAACAGGAGATGGAGGGGCTCAATGGCCGCCTGGCCGTGCTCCGCGGCCAGAGTGCGCGCCGCCTCCAGAGCCTCTTGCGATTTCACCGTCAACTTGTCGAAACGAATGGGCACGATGCTGCCGCGCCGCCGCCGAGGCGGAGGCGCGCCTCCCTGGGAATGAGTGTATGGCCGCGCGCGGCGTATAGG
>JBOGKW010000194.1:0-6161 GCA_050746205.1 Terriglobales bacterium
CGGCTGCGGGCGACGCTGGCGTATTGGCGCCAGGCCCGCCAAGCGCCGGATGGCCTGTTCACCTGGTTCGATGGCGTGGAAAGCGGCGTGGACAACAGCCCCGCCGTCTCCTCGACTCCCGCCGACCGCACCGAGGGCGTGGATCTGGCCTGCTATTTGGTCCGCGAAGATCGGGCTATGGCGGCGCTGGCGACGATGCTGGGCCAACCCGCCGAAGCTCAGGCGTATGCCGCGGGCGCCCGGCATCTGACGCGCCTGGTCCAAACCCGCCTGTGGTCGGCCAAGGACGGCACGTTCTACGACCGCGACAGCCGCACGGGCCGGTTCATTCGCGTGCCGGAGTGGACCAACCTGACGCCGCTGTGGGCGCACGTGGCCACGCCGGAGCAGGCGCGGATTCTGATTACCCGCCACGTGCTCAACCCGAAGGAGTTCTGGTCGCCTTATGGCATCCGCAGCTTGGCGCCGCAAAGCCCGGACTATGATCCGGGAAACGGCTATTGGCGCGGTCCGATTTGGATCCTGAGCAGCTACATGGTCATGCACGGACTGATGCATTACGGCTATGTCCAGCCGGCGCGGGCGTTGGCGGCCCGCACCGTGCGCATGGTGTTGCGCGATGTCCAAGCCACCGGCGGCATGCACGAGTGTTACGATCCCCGCACCGGTCGCGGTCTGGCGCAGGGGCATTTCGAGAGTTGGGATTTGCTGACCGCGCACATGGTCAGCGAAGCGGCCACGGGCTACGAGCCCGCGGCCATTCCCCGCGGTTAGCGCTGCCGGCGCCGTTCAAATCGCAGGCTGGCCGCACTTCGGCCGAGCGCCGCATTGCGTCGGGAGCACTCCTTGAGCGCGCTAAGCTGGTACTCAACGCGGCGCCGGCTAGCAAGATGCGGCTTTTGACCGTCAACACGGGTTCCTCCAGCCTGAAAGCGGCCCTGTACGCGGTGGGGAGCCAGCCCGCCCTGGTCGTTTCCTGCACCGCCGATTCCATCGGCGGCGCCTCCGGCCGGTTCCGCATTCGCGATGGGGATGACCGCGATCTGTTCAGCAGCGATGCCGCCGTCCGCACCCACGCCGCCGCTCTCGCCAGTTTTCTCCAGTGGTTGGGCCAGCAAGGTCCGGCCGGCGAGTTTCAAGCCGTCTCCCATCGCCTGGTCGTCGCCTCGGCCGCCTTCCTCGCCGCCCGCCGCCTGGACGCGCCCGCCCTTGCCGAACTGGAGGCCGCGCGCCGCGATGCTCCGGATCATCTCCCCCAAGCCATCGCCGCCATTGCGGCCGTCACCCGCCACTATCCGGACGTTCCCCAAATCGGCTGCTCCGATTCGGCGTTCCATGCCTCCATGTTGCCGGCGGCCCGCACCGTCGCCCTGCCATCGGAATGGCGCGCCCGCGGCGTCGAACGCTGGGGGTTTCACGGCCTGTCCTGCGCCTCCGTCCTCGCCGAGCTCGAACGCCTGGACCCCGCGGGCAGCCGGGGCCGCCTCATCGTTGCCCATCTCGGCAGTGGCGCAAGCATGACCGCCATTCACGACGGCCGCAGCGTGGACACCACCATGGGCATGACCCCCTGCGGTGGCTTGATCATGTCCAGTCGCAGCGGCGATCTGGACCCCGGTATCGTCAGCTACCTCCAGTCCCAGGGCCTCGGCGCCGCGCAAATCAATGCCTTGCTCAATCATCAGTCCGGCCTGCTCGGCATCTCCGGCCTCAGCTCCGATATGCGCACCTTGCTGGACCAAGCGTCGGGGAACGCCGCCGCCAAGCTGGCCGTCGCCTGCTTCGTCTGGCAGGCCCGCAAGCATCTCGCCGCCATGGCGGCCAGCCTCGGCGGGCTGGACTGCCTGGTCTTCACCGGCGGTATCGGTGAAAACTCCGTCGCCATTCGCGCGCGGATCTGCCGGGGAATGGAATGGATGGGGCTGAGGCTTGATGAAGCCGGCAACCAGCGCCATGCGGCCGTCATCTCTCCCGCCGGCAGCCCGATCGCCGTGCGGATCATCGCCACCGATGAAAACCAGGAACTTGCCCGCCAAGCCGCCGGGTGGCTGCGCCAGCATCAGGAGTCCTGAGATGTTTCGCTTCGATCCCACCTTCTCCAGCGCCGTTTCCGTCCCCGCCGCCGGCCAGCTTCCCGCCGGGCCCCTGCCGGAGGGCGAACTTGCGAGCTTGGACCGTTACTGGCGCGCCGCCAACTATCTGACCGTTGGGCAAATCTATTTGCAGGCCAATCCGCTGCTCCATGAGCCCCTCCGCCCCGAGCACATCAAGCCCCGCCTGCTCGGCCATTGGGGCACCTCTCCCGGCCTCAGCTTCATCTACGCCCACCTTGACTCCCTGATCTGCCAGCGCGACGTCAACGCCATTGTGCTCGTCGGTCCCGGCCATGGCGGCCCGGCCATCCTCGCCAATGTCTACCTGGAGGGGACTTACAGCGAAATCTACCCGGACGTCACCCGCGACGCCGCCGGCATGCTGCGCCTCTTCCGCCAGTTCTCCACTCCCGGCGGCGTTCCCAGCCATGTCAGCGTGCCCACCCCCGGCTCCATCCATGAAGGCGGCGAATTGGGCTACGTCCTCTCCCACGCCTTCGGCGCCGTCTTCGACAACCCCGGCCTGCTCGCGGTGGCTGTCGTTGGCGACGGCGAATTCGAGACCGGCCCCTTGGCGGGTTCCTGGCCCAGCATCCGTTTCCTGAACCCCGCGCGCGATGGCGCCGTCTTGCCCGTGCTGCATCTCAACGGCTACAAGATCGCCAATCCCACCGTCGCCGCCCGCCATACGGACAGCAGCTTGCGGGACTACTTTGCCGGCATCGGCTATCAGGCCCACTTCGTCGCCGGTGACAGCCCGATGCTCATGCATCAGCAATTCGCTGCCACCCTGCGCACCTGCCATGATCGCATTCTGGCCCTGCAGGCCTCAGCGCGCCAAGATCATGCCGCCGCCCTGCCGTCCACCCAGCCGCCCGCCTGGCCCATGATTGTTATCCGGTCCCCCAAGGGTTGGACTGGCCCCAAGGAGCTGGACGGGCTGCCCGTCGAAGGAACCTTTCGCGCCCATCAGGTGCCGTTGGCCAATGTGCGCGAAAACGCCGCGCAGCTGCGCATGCTCGAAGAATGGATGCGGAGCTATCGGCCCGAGGAACTATTCGGCGCCGATGGCTCTCCGGCCCCGGATGTGGTCGCCGTCGCCCCTTCCGTCCACCGCCGCATGGGGGCCAATCCCCACGCCAACGGCGGCCGCCTGCTGCAGCCGCTCCAGATGCCCTCCTGCGAGTCCCACTCCGTTCGCGTCGCCGCCCCCGCCCGCGAGGCGCTGGAGTCCACGCGTGTATTGGGCACGATGTTGCGCGACGTCTACGCCGCCAATCCGCACAACTTCCGCATCTTTTGCCCTGACGAATTGGCCTCCAACCGTTTGCAAGCCGTCTTGGAGGTGACGCCTCGCGGTTTTGCCGGCCCCATCCTGCCGGTGGATGACCACCTCAGTCCCGACGGCCGCGTGCTCGAAGTTTTGAGCGAGCACCTTTGCGAAGGCTGGTTGGAGGGCTACCTGCTCACAGGCCGCCATGGACTGTTCGCCACCTATGAGGCTTTCGCCATGGTTGCCGCCTCCATGGTCGTGCAACATACCAAATGGCTTGAGCACGCCCGCGACCTGTCCTGGCGCGCCCCCATCGCCTCACTCAATCTACTGCTCACGTCCACCTGCTGGCGCAATGACCACAACGGCTTCAGCCATCAAGGCCCCGGCCTGCTCGACGTCGTCCTTTCCAAGCGCGGCACTGTCGCCCGCATCTATCTCCCCCCCGACGCGAACTCGCTGCTCTGCGTCGCCGAGCATTGCCTACGCAGCCGCAACTACGTCAACTTGATCATCATTGACAAGCAGCCGCAGCTCCAGTGGCTGGACGCCGCCGCCGCCGCTGAGCACTGCCAACTCGGCGCCGGCGACTGGCCATGGGCGGGCAGCGCCAGCGGCCAGGACGAACCCGATGCCATCCTCGCCTGCGCCGGCGACATCCCCACACTGGAAACCGTGGCTGCCGCCGACTGGCTCCGCCACCATGCCCCGGAGTTTCGCTTCCGCCTGGTCAATGTCGTGGACCTGATGACGCTGTTCACCCCGGACGCTCATCCTCACGGCATGGAGCCCGAGCGCTTCGTCCAGCTGTTCACCCGCGCTAAGCCGGTCATCTTCGCCTTCCATGGCTACCGCCGGGCGATCCATGAGGTCATCCATGGTCGGCCCAACCCGGAACGCTTCCATGTCCGCGGCTTCATGGAGCAGGGCACCACCACCACCCCGTTCAATATGGTCGTGCTCAATCAAATGAGCCGCTACCACCTGGCCGCCGAAGCCCTGCGCCGCGCGATGCCCGCCGGTGCCCAGCGCGATGAGCTGATTGGCCAGTGCGAATCCGCCATCCGCGATTCCGTGGCCTACGCCCACGAGCACTTCGAGGATCCCCCCGCCATCCGCGATTGGCGCTGGCCCGCGGCCTGAGGCGCGCCGCCGGCGCGCCGGTCATGGGCAGTGCGGTTGCCCCGCCGTCGCGCTGACAGGGCCCCCCGATTTTTCCGGGTTCAAGCTCAGAAGGCGGTCTTAGCGCCGCCAGCCTGGCCGGAAACGCGGTCTAGCCGCCGGCCGGCAACACCAGACGCATAGCCACCCCCAAGGCGTGCGCGCGGATCGCGTCCGCAACCGCCACCTCCACGAAGATCTCCGCGAGGATCGCCGCGAGCATCGGGAAGTGGAACGGGGCCGGCAGGGTGCGGGGAAAATAGCCCCGCTGGCGGCAGCTCTCTAGGGCGCTGGGGGGCACAGCCTCCTTGCACAACACGACCTCAACATTCGGCCACCTCGCGCTCGGCGAATACTCAGTGATTCGCCCCGCGGCGACAGCCGAGCCGATGGGCTGCCGCTCGACTCATCGCCGCCGTCCGGGTCGTGTGGCTCAACCTCTGCGATTGCGCCGCTCCCTAGGAGTTTTTCGTTTCTCGCGCCGTTCCCGGCGCAGCGGCCGCGGCGATGCCGCCGTAGATGTCCAGCGCGGCACCGGAAGTACCGCGGCCGTCCCGGAGACGGGAATCTAGCGGCTACCGGCCACTTTAGTTTCCTGGGAATTTGCTGTTAATGACGTCCGCGAGATGGAGAAGCCTGTTGGATGCCGTCGCGAACGCTCGGGCGCCTGGCGCTTTACCGACACTGGGGGCGCCCCTGAGCGATCTGATGGCGGCGGCGACCCCCCGTATGAGACGCCCGATGGGAGGCGCATTGGGCGTCCCCAGGGTCGGCGAGGCGTTGCCCGAGCCGCTCTGCATGCCCGCCGCCATAAGCACCCTTTGCTCGCCGATAATGGCTTTGTGGTTAGCGGTCGCGATGTCGCGCAGCCAGTGACGGATCAGCACGGCTTGGTTGTGGCTGATCGAGCCTGCAGCGCTGAGTGAGCGCTGCGCCTTCTTGGCCGCAGCGACTGCTTTCGACACCCGGGACGAGATGTGCGCCGCGTCCAGCGCCGTTCCGCTTGTCGAAGCGAACGCCAGCGGGCTGCAGCCATACAGCGCAAATACCACCGCTAGCGCTCCAGTCGCAAAGGTTCTGGTTTTCATGCCATCCGCCTCTTCCGCGGTCGTAGTGCGTGCCCGTGCGCCTTCCTCGCCGCCGTATCCGTCCCCAGTAGAGTGTGGACGCGGGAGAGCTGATACGCGGTTCGCGGCCCTCCCGCTCGATCTTCGTGTCGCCCGATCGCGGAGGGCGACTCGCGGGCTGCCGCGGGTATCCTACGGGGCAGAGCCTACCACCGCTCGCGTTCCTTACGGCGGCGCAGAAACAGGGTGCGTGTGTTTACTATGCTGATTCCGCCGCGCGGTACAGGCAGGCAGTGCGCGTCGCTAAGCCGGCGGTTCATCTTGCCGGAGTTCCGGCGTTGTGGGGCAGCTATGCGAAAACTCGCGTCCGATTTCGTCGCCAAAATGAGGACGAGTCAGGCCGCCCTGCGGGTGTAATGCGATGGAAAAGGCGCGCGGGTCCAGCGATTCAGGGTCGTGGACAGACGGCTACCGCAGCACCTCGTCCACCTCGGTCAGCCACTCGGGGCGCTTGAGCAGTTCGCGGGGCTTGGGGCCGTCGGCGGGGCCGACGATGCCGTCGGCGTG
>JBOGKW010000195.1:0-6080 GCA_050746205.1 Terriglobales bacterium
CGGCCCCCTCGGCCGCCAGTTGTTGCAGCCGCTCTTCGCCAAAAAACTCGCCCGCCGCGTTGGTGGCGTCCGGCACGCCGTCGCTAGAGGCCAGCAGCCGGTCGCCCGGCGCCAGTTGCAGGCGCTGCGCTTGGAACTCCGCCTGGGGCAGCAGGCCCACCGGCACGCAGGTTTCCGCCAACTGCCGGCAGCCGCCGCCGGCGCCGATCAGCAGCGGCGGCTGATGCCCGCAGTTGAGGTATTCGAGGTTGCCGTCGGGGGCGAAGCGCAGCAGCAGCACGGTGGCGTATTTGTCGTCCACCTGCCGCGCCCGCAGGAAGGCGTTCATGGTCTGCGCGATGGTGGCCAGCGGCGCGCCGGCCAGCAGTTGCGCATGCGCGATGCCTTGCAGCGAGGAAGCCAGCAGCGCCGCCGCCGGGCCCTTGCCGCTGACGTCGGCCAGTACCACGGTGGTGCCGTCCTGGTTGCCCATCGGGTGGCGCAAGACGTCGAAGAAATCGCCGCCGATTTGCCTGCACGCCACGCTCTGGCCCTTGACCTGCAGGTACGGCGTGTGCGGAATCTCGCCCGACATCAGCCCGCGCTGAATCGCCGCCGCCAGTTCCAGCTCCCGCTCCAGCCGGCGCGCCCGCTCCTCGGCCGCCGCCAAGCGCACGTTGGCCACCAGGCTCGCTGCTTCGCCGGCCAGGGCGCGCAGTAGGTCTTGGCTCACCAGCGACAACTGGGGCCGCGCCGCATGACTGTCCAGATACAGCACGCCCAGCGCGCGCGGCAGGTGCGTGGTGCTGGTCGCTCCGGCCAGGGAATGGCCCGCTAGCGCCGCGCGCAGACGCGGATCGTGCAGCGGCAGGCAGACCACGGTGCGCAGCCCTTGGGTGACGATGCTCTGGCCCAATTGCATATCGCCGGCCACGCCCGCCTCAAAGGCCGCTCCGGTGAGCACGAACTCCGCCTCCGATTCCAGCGCCTCCCGCACCACGGAGTGCGAAATGGTGGCCGGATCCACCGGCGGCGCTCCGGGCGCCGAACGCGCTGCCGCCATTTCCAACGTCCCTCCGGCGTCGCGCAAAAACACCAATCCCCGCTCGGCCCCGGTCAGCCGCAGGGCAGAATCCAGCATCGCCGCCAGGACCTCGCCGACCAGCCGCGCCGAGCGCAGCCGACGCGCGAAGTCCAGAAACAGCCGCAGCATCTCCAGTTCGCCGGTGCCCTCGGTCTGGTCCACCGCCCGCATTTGGGTCAGCAGTACCGTAGCGTCCGGCCCGGGATCGAACGTAATGCCGAGCCCCGGGCAGGCGGGAAACTCGATCCGATCGCCCGGAGTCAGGCGATGCCGCGCCGCCCGTTGGCCATTGACCGTGATGCCGGCGCCGCCGGACAAATCCTCCAGGAAGTAGCCGTCGGCATCGGCGCCGATCTGCGCATGGTCGCGCGAAACATGGGGATCGGCGAGCACCAGGGGATGCGTGGAGCGCCGCCCCATGGTGAAGGGCAGGGGTTCGAGGGCCAAGCGGCGGTCCTCGCCACGGCCCGAGACGACGACAAAAACAGGGCTGGCCATCGCAACCGCGCCGATTATACCGTAGGCGCCCCTCCGCGCGCGGCCCGAGCCGGGCAACGCTACACTATTAAGGTTGCCATGGGCGAGAGCGACAACCGGTATGAGCCGGTGATCGGGCTGGAAGTCCACGTCCAGCTCAACACCGCATCCAAAATCTTCTGCTCCTGCGCCACCCGCTTCGGCGATCCGCCGAACACCCACACCTGCCCGGTCTGCCTGGGCCTGCCCGGCGCGCTGCCGGTGCTGAACCGGGCGGCGGTGGACAAGGCCATTCGAGCGGCGCTGGGCCTGCACTGCGCCGTGCGCGAGACGTCGGTCTTCGCCCGCAAGAATTACTTTTATCCCGACCTGCCGAAGGGCTACCAAATCAGCCAGTACGACCGCCCGCTGGCCGAGCACGGCTGGTTGGACTTGGACGGTGACGGCGCGGCCGTCCAACGGGTCGGCATCACCCGCCTGCACTTGGAGGAGGACGCGGGCAAGAGCATGCATGAGGGCTTTCCCGATTCCGTGCACCGTTCCTACGTGGACCTAAATCGCGCCGGCGTGCCGCTGATCGAGATCGTCTCCGACCCCGACCTGCGCTCCCCGGCCGCGGCGCACGAATACCTGAACCGGCTGAAGGAGATCATGCTCTACCTCGACGTTTCCGACTGCAACATGGAAGAGGGCAGCCTGCGCTGCGACGCCAATGTCAGCGTGCGGCCGTTTGGCGCACCGGCCTTCGGCGCCAAGGTGGAGATCAAGAACCTCAATTCCTTCCGCTATCTCCAGCGGGCCTTGGAATACGAGATCGGGCGCCAAATTCAGGCCCTGGACTCCGGTGGCCGGGTGGTGCAGGAGACCCGCCTGTATAACTCCGCCGAAGGCGTCACCCGCTCCATGCGCTCCAAGGAAGAGGCGCACGATTACCGCTATTTTCCCGAGCCCGATCTGCCGCCGTTGCGCATTTCCGCCGCCTGGCGCGCCGAAATTGAGCAGCACCTGCCGGAACTGCCGCAAGCGCGCCGCCAGCGCTTGGCGGCGCAATATGGCCTAACGCCCTACGATGCGGACGTGCTTACCGCCCAGCCCGAGCTGGCCGCCTATTTCGAGCGCGCCGCCCAGAGCGCAGGATCGTCCGCGGCCAACGCCAAAGGCATCGCTAATTGGGTGCTGGGCGATCTGTCGGCCTGGCTGAACGCCCACGCCGCGCCGGTTGCGCAGGCGCCGGTGCCACCGGAGCAGATCGCCGCCTTGGTTGGGCTGCTGGATCAAGGCGTGCTTTCCAGCAAGATGGCCAAGGAGGTTTTTGCCCGCATGGCGGCCGAAGGCGAAGGCGCGGAAGCCGCCGTTGCCGCGCTGGGCCTGAAGCAGATCGGTGACACCGCCGCGATTCAAGCCATCATCGCCGGCGTGTTGGCCGCCAACCCGAAACAGCGCGAGCAATATCAGGCCGGCAAGACGGCGCTGCTGGGCTTTTTTGTCGGCCAGGTGATGAAAGCCTCCCAGGGCCAGGCCAATCCGGCCATGGTGAACGACCTGCTGCGGCAGGCGCTGGAAGGCGAATAGTGCCTGCCAGGGCCAGCGCCGGGAGCCAAGCAGCCATGTTCGCCCGCCACCTTCGCGTTACGCTCGCAGTGCCCGGCGAGGGCGCCTCGCGCCCCTGCCCACTCAAATACCTGGACAGTTTCGCCATGCGCGGCTTCACCGGCGAGAGCCGCTTCGATGACACCCTCCCGGTCGCCGACGGCCAGTTAGAGGTCAGCCTGCGCGTGCCACTTGCCGAGTTGCGCGCCGCCCTGGAGGATTGGTTTCGCCGCAAGTCCTATTTGCGCCCCGGTGAGGTGGTGGAGATTGCCGAAATCCAACCCTAGCCCCGATTCCCGCCCTGCCTCCGGCCTGCCCTGGGCGCCGCGGCTATTTTGGCTGCTGTCCCGGCTGTTTGTCGCCGTCTACGGGCACCTGCCGGTCTTCGGTTCGTTGCGCACCGCCGCCGCCGTTATCCAACGCGAGGGCCGCTATCTGGTGGTGGACCGAAGCGACGGCCGCGGCCTCGGCTTTCCCGGCGGCATCGCGATGCCGTGGGAAGATGAGCGCCGCGCCATGGAGCGGGAAACCGAGGAGGAAACCGGGATGCGGGTCACCGCCGCCGAGTTCTGGTTTCGCTACCGCGTCCGCCAGCCGATTCCTTGTTGGATCGCCGTCTACCAGGCCAGCGCCGAGGGCCAGGTCCGCGACAGTTGGGAGGGCCGACCCTTCTGGGCCGATGCCGCCGAGGTGCAACGCCGCGTGTTTGAAAGCCACGCCACCATCGCCGACCGCCTGCCGGCGCCGCTCGGTGCGCCGCGCGGCGCGGACCGATCCTAGGCTGCTCCAGGCCGGGCGGCGGGACCGAAGTTAGCGCACCGCGTTCAAGGCGTTGGTGGCACGTTGCAGCGCCTGGCGCAGATAGCGTAGCTGCACGTCAGCCTCCGTCCACTGTTTTTCCTGGAGGCGCTGGGTCACGCCTGGCAGCACGACTGGCGCATAGCCCCGGGTGATCTCCGGCGCGTAGATCAAGTGCTTGTAGTAAGGCCGGCCGGGCAATCCCCGGGCCAGCAGGAAGTTCTGATCGAAGTGCGCCAACGCGTCGTTGAACCGCGCCAGGCGCCGCGGGTGCTCCCGCCGCTGCGCGAGCGCCTGCGCCGAGCGTCGGGTGAACTGGTCGGCGGCGGTTTCCAACTGCGCCGCTGCCGCCAGGGTCGGTTGCCACGCCAGCTGCTGCCCCGGCGGCGCCTGCGTTGCGGCGCGGCGGGCGGTGATGGCGTTGGCGATGGCCACTGCGTAGGCCGGCAGGTCCAAGGGCGCCAGCGGCGCGTCCGCGAGGCGCATGGCGATCAGGCCCTTGAGGTCGGTTTGCTCCTGCCCGGAAGCGAAGGTCGGATCTGCTTCGGTGACGAAATAGTGGAAATCGTCATAGAGCGAGTGATACACGCCGTACGGCCCGGTCATCGAAACATCGGCCGTGGCCAGGCCCACGTGGTTGAGGAACGCCTCGAAGTCGCTGCCTCCGCCCAAGGGGCCGATGGGGGGCACGGAAGGAATGGCGGCCTTCGCTCCGGTGGGATGCCCCGCCGAAGTGGAGGCGTTCCACTGGTACGGAGACGAGGGGAGAGCATTACCTTCCTCCTCTGCTCGCTGCTGCGCCCGCCGCAGCCAATCCTGGTAGATGGTAGTCTGCGTTGCCAGGTCCGGCACCGCTTTCGCCACCGAGCGAATCAGCGCCCACAGCGAGGGCACCGCATCGGCGGTAAAGTACGGGCCGCGGTCGCCCTCGTCGCTATTGATGTAGGCCACGGCGTCGGCTTGCAGCGCGGCCTGGTGTTGATTGGCATAATCGGTCGAGCCGATGAGCGCGAACTCCTCCGCGTCCCAGGAGCAGAGCCGAATGGTCCGCCGCGGCCGCCAGCCCTGCTTGTACAGCTGGCCCAAGATTCGCGCGATCTCCAGTTGCACCATCGTGCCGCCGTTGGGATCCACGGCGCCGAAGGTCCAGGCGTCGCGATGGTTGCCGAGCAGCACCTCCTGTGGGCCGGCGCCGGGAATCGTCCCGATCACGTCCCAAATGGTGCGGTAGCGAAAATCCATCCGCAGCCGCATGTGGACCATGACCGGCGGGGCGCCGCCGATGTGGTAGGTGAAGGGCAAGCCGCCTTGCCAGCCGCGTGGCGCCGCCGGCCCGGACAGGGCGCGCAGAATGGGCTCGGCCGCCGCATAGGACAGCGGCGCCGTGGGCAGGCGCGGCAACCCCGCCTTCCACGCGGCCCGCTCGGCCGCGTCCGGAGCCTGGCCCGGCGCCAGCGGCGCGCCCAAATAGTTGCCATTCAAAATCGAGCCGCGCTGAATTGCGGTGGCCGGCCGGTAGGGCCCGTTGGGATACACATCGCCGGCGTGGTAGCCGTCATCGTTGGGGTCGGAATAGATCAAACATCCCGCCGCGCCGTGCTGTTGGGCCAAGGCGGATTTGATGCCGCGATAGGAGCGCCCATAGCGCACCAGCAGGATCTTGCCTGCGACCGAGATGCCATGCTTCGCCAAGTAGGCGTAGTCCTTCTCCAGCCCGTAGTTGGCGTAGACCACCGGCGCGGTCACGTTGCCCGATGGGGAGTAGGCGTTAAACCCCACCACCGCGTTCTTCATTTCCGAATAGCGATCGCCCGGCACCGGCGCCCCATAATTCGGCAGCCGCTGCCGCGTGGGGGCCACCAGCGTGATGCGCACTTCTTTCGGATATGGCAGGAGCACGGAGTAGGCGATGATGCGGGTGCGCAGTCCGGCACGGCGGAACACCCCGGCGACGTACTCGGCCGTGGCGTGGTCGGCCGGCGTGCCGGCGACATGCGGTTCCGCGGTGAGGCGCTGCAGGCTGGCCCGCATGCGGGCACGATCCGGCAATCGCTGAAACCGCGCCTCCCAGCGCTGCTCCGCCGCCGCGGTCCGCGGCGTAAACCCGATCAAGGCTCCACTCGGCGCCGCCGCCGCGGGCGGGGTCCCCGCC
>JBOGKW010000196.1:0-6072 GCA_050746205.1 Terriglobales bacterium
CGTTCTACGACACCTGCGTCCAGTCGGTGGCGCCGAAGGAAGAGGTGGAAAAGACCCTCGCCCAGGGGCATGCGGTCGGGGTGAAGAGCACGCCTACGCTGTACATGAACGGCCGCCCGATTGATGGAGCCATCCCGTACACCACGTTGGCGGCATTGGCTGCATATGAGGCCAAGGTGGGGCCGGAGTACGATCACGGAATCGCGACCGGGGCCATCCAAGGCAAGCAGTGCGGGTTGTGCAAACCACTGCCGCCCATTCCCCACGCGCATTAGCCGCGGCTGGGCGGCGGCGGGGTCCGGCCGGGACCGCGCCGTGCGTTCCCGGGCTGTATACTAGATAAGTTTGCGATTCCAGTTATGGCGAATCATCCCTCTGCATTGAAGCGCGTCCGCCAGACCCGGCGGCGCACTGCCCGCAACCGCGCCAACACCAGCCGGGTGCGGACGGCGATTAAGAAGTTTCGCGTGGCGCTCAAGCAGGGCGATCGCGGCGCCGCCGAGGTGTTGTGGCCGGCGACGATGGGCGCGATTGACAAGGCGATTCACAAGGGCGTTCTGCACCATCGCGCTGCGGACCGGTACAAATCCCGCCTGAGCGTGGCGCTGCGGAAGCTAAGCGCCTAGGCGCGAGGCGTGCCCCCGCGGCCTTCCCCCCCGTTGGAGTTGAACGGCCGGAGCCTGACATTGGAGGCGACGGAGGCGGTGGCCTGCGGCGGGCGGCAGGTGGCGCTGGCCGCCGAAGCGGTGCTGGGCATGGAGCGCGCCCGCGCGGTGGTGGAGCAGGCGCTGCGCTCGGACACGGCCGTGTATGGGGTCAATACCGGCCTGGGCCGGCTTAGCGACATCCGGATTCCGGCCGATCATATCCTGGAACTGCAAGTCAACTTGCTGCGCAGCCATGCCTGCGGCGTGGGGCCGGAGTTGCCGCCCCCGGTGGTGCGAGCCATGATGGTGCTGCGCGCCAACTCGTTGGCCAAGGGTCATTCCGGGGTGCGGCCGGTGGTGGTCGAGCGGCTTTGCGCGCTGCTCAATGCCGGCATCACGCCGGTGGTGCCCGGGCGCGGTTCCGTAGGGGCGAGCGGCGATTTGGCGCCATTGGCGCACCTGGCCTTGGTGCTGATCGGCGAGGGACAGGCACGGCACTGGCGGCCCGGGGAAGGCGAAGCCATCGCCGGCGAAGTCCTGATGGGCAAGGAGGCGCTGCGTTCGGCCGGCTTCGAGCCGCTGCGGCTGGAGGCCAAGGAGGGCCTATCGCTGCTGAACGGCACCCAAGGGATGCTGGCGGTCGGCGCACTGGCGCTGCTGCGGGCGGAGCGGTTGCTGGACAGCGCCGATGTCGTCGGCGCGCTCACGGTCGAGGCTCTGCGTGGCACGCCGGTAGCCTTTGATCCACGGCTGCAAGCGGTGCGCCCGCATCCCGGCCAGGCGGCCGTGGCCGGGAATCTGCGCCGGTTGATGGCGGACAGCGAGATACGGGAGTCGCACCGCGACTGCGGGCGGGTGCAGGACGCCTACAGTCTGCGCTGCATGCCGCAGGTGCATGGCGCGGCGCGGGAGGTGCTGGCCGAGGCACGGCGAATCTTCACCATCGAGGCCAATGCAGCGGTGGACAACCCACTGGTCGTCTGGGACGAGGGCGGAGCGGCGGAGATCCTGAGCGGCGGCAATTTCCACGGCCAGCCGCTGGCCTTTGCCCTGGATCAGATGGCGGTGGCGCTGGCGGCGCTGAGCGGCATTTCCGAGCGGCGGCTGGAACGGATGGTGAACCCGGCGCTCAGCGAGGGGCTGCCGGCGTTTCTGGCGGCCCAGCCCGGGCTTCACTCCGGGATGATGATGGCGCAGGTGACCGCTGCGGCCCTTGTCGCGGAGTGCCGCGGCCTGTCCCATGCCGCCTCGGTGGGCAGCATCACCACCTCGGGCAACAAGGAGGACTTCGTCTCCATGGGCATGGGCGCGGCGTTGAAGCTGCGTCAGGTGGTGGAGAACACCGGCCAGGTGTTGGGCATCGAGGCCATCGCCGCAGCCGAGGCTCTGGACCTGCTGGCGCCGATGCGGCCAGGGGTGAAGCTACGGACGGCCCAGGCGGCGATTCGCGAGCGCGTTCCACGGCTGGAGCGGGACCGGGTGCTGGCGGGGGACTTTGCCCGCGCCGCCGAGTTGATCAGCAGCGGGGACCTGTCGCCCCTGCTAGCGTAGCTGGCGCGGCATTTCGCCGGGCGGGCTCGGGCGGGCGGAAACCTCGACTAGGGTGGCAGCCGCCGGAGGCGATTTGCCACCCCCGTTTCTAGGCCGCGACCTTGTGCAGCGCGCAGGCGCCAGCAGTGCGCAAGCCGCGGGGTTGTCAATTTCCACATTGCCCAGACCCCTTCGGGCCCGGCAGCGCCGCGCGGCGGGCAGGGAAGACTGGCAGCTGCCGCTAACCCTGGGCTACGTTGAGGATGATCTTTCCGAAGCTGTGGCGGCCCTCGAGGAAGCGATGCGCCTGCTCGGCTTCGGCCAAGGGGAAATGCTTGCCGATCAGCACGCGGAGTTTTTTGCGCCGCAGATATTCGCCGAGGTCGTCCATCGCCATCTTCATTAGCTCGGGGTCGGCGGCCAGCGTGCCAAGATACAAGCCGTGGATGGAAAGGTTGTTGGTCAGCAGCACGGCGGGATCCACCGCGCGGCCCTCGCCGCTGGCGCGACCATAGAACACCATGCGGCCCAGATTGCGGAGCGCTTCAAGGCTGCGCTCGAAGACCTCACCGCCGACCATTTCCAGCACGATATCCACGCCTTCCTCGCCGGTGAGGCGGCGAATCTCGGCGACGAAATCCTGCTCGGCGTAATTGATGACGTGCTCAGCGCCCAACGCCTTGACCCGCTTGAGCTTCTCCTCCGTGCTGGCGGTGCCGAAGACCTCGGCGCCCATCTCCCGTGCCAGCTGGATGGCGGCGGTTCCCACGCCGCCGCCGGCGGCATGGATGAGGACGCGCTCGTCGGGCTTCAGATCGGCCATCCAGAGCGCGAAATATGCCGTGAGATTAGTGACAAGAAAGCCCGCCGCCTCGTCAAAGGCCATGCCGTCGGGCATGGGAAATACGGCAAACTCATTGGCCAGGGCGTACTCGGCGTAACCACCGTTCCAGGTCAAGGCCATGACCCGTTCGCCTTGGCGGGGGCCGGCGGCGATGGTGCCGGCGACCTCGAGACCGGGGACGAAGCCCGGCCCGGGGCCGCCGGGATAGCCGCCGGAGCGCATCATGACATCGGCGAAGTTGACACCCGCAGCCTCAACCTTGATCAGTACCGTACCCGGTGCGGGTTGGGGAACTTCACTATCGGTGAGATGTAGTACCTCCGGTCCACCCAATGCCTCGACCGCAATGGCTTTCATGTGTGCCTTTCGTACCTGATGCTGCCAGAACGCCGGCCGACGGCACGGCGCAAGCGAAAAACTACCCGCCTCCGGATTGTAGTCCGTCCGCGCGGCCGAATGAAAGAGTTTTCCACCCAACTCGCGCAACTCGCGTTGCGGTGTCCGAGCGGCGGTGGCGCTGTGCGCCGGAGCGTGCGGCTGATACACTGGCACTTCCGTCTTCGCGGGCCGGCGTGAGTGGGACGGCCGCAAGGCACGCGGCGGCGGCCGAAGGCGCGCATGAGCGAACCTCTAGCGGTCCCAAAGGCGGAGTCCCAACGCATGGCCATTCTGGGCCTTATTCTCGTCGCTGTTTTCCTAGAAGTCGCGGGGCAGATGCTCTACAAAGCCGGCTTGGATCGGACGCCGCCGATCCACGGCAGCATGTGGGAGATTCCGAATCTGCTCAGCTTCGCCGGCTTCGCGCTGACCAACTGGCTGGTATTGGCGGGCCTAGGGGTCTACGTCGCGGAGGTGTTCCTGTGGTGGTTAGTGTTGGCGAAGGTGGATGTGAGCTATGCCTTTCCGCTAACCAGCATGAGCTACGTCATCTTGCTGGCGGTCGCCGGCGCCTTTCTGCACGAGCACGTGAGCTTAGAGCGCTGGCTGGGCGCGATCACCATCATGATCGGCGTGGTTTTAATTACGCGTTCGGCGCCGCTGCCACACTGACCGCTACGCGTCAGCGGGCCCATTCAGCGCCACCGTCGGGCGATGGCGACCGCGTGCGGGAGGATGGCGAAATGCCGCTTCGTGACCGGCTCCCGCCACCGATCGCTGGGCCCCGCCATCTGAGCGGGACAGACAGCGAGCAGGGCGAACGCCGGACTCCCCAAAGCCGTCCGCGGCTTTGGGATTGGAGAACGAAGCCCGAAAACGCCTATAGCTCCGCCTGCCCGCCGGCGCGGGGGTGATAGCGGCCGCAGCCCACCAGGCGGGCGGGGCCGCGCAGCCGCAGCGTGCTGGCCGGCCCCTCCCACGCCACCTCCTGCCCGCCGCCGGGGGCCTGCACCCACAGCGGAGACACCGCCCGCCCGGCGAGGATGGCGGTGATGGCGGCGGCGCAACTGCCGGTGCCGCTGGAGGGGGTGACGCCCGCGCCGCGCTCGCAGATCCGGATCTCGATCTGCTGGCGATTGATCAGCCGCACGAACTCGACGTTGGCCTGCTGCGGAAAGGCCGGATGGCGGCCCAGGGCGGCAGCCACCTCCGCCCAGTCAACCGGAAATTCCTCCACCAGAATGCAGCACTGAGGATTGCCCACCGACAAAGCGGTGACCGGCCAGGTGCGGCCCAGAGCGGCCAACGGGAACTCCCGCACCGGGCCGGAGGCGCCGGTCATGGGGATCTCGGCCGGCTGAAAGCGGGCCAGGCCCAGCTCCAGTTCGATCCAGATGGCTCCGTCGGCGGGCGCGCGGCGGTCGTGGAGCTCGGACCCGGCGGGCAGCCGGCGGGCCCGTTTGCGACCGGCGGCGGTCACCACCGCCATCGCCTGGGCGCCGAAGCGCTCGGTGCACCAAGCGACGGCGCAGCGCGTGCCGTTACCGCTCATCTCCGCCTCCGAGCCATCGGCATTGTGCAACGCCAGGTTCAGCTCGCGGCGGCGGGGGTTGAAGCGCCACCACTCCACGCCATCGGCCCCCAGGCCGAGGCGTCGGTCGCAGATCTCTCGTGCCACGGCGGCGCGCCGCGGCGGGGGAACGGCGGCGGCGGCAAGGAGCAAAAAGTCGTTGCCGTTGGCCTCCGCCTTCACGAAGGGCAGGCCGGAAGAGCGGCTCATGGCGAAGTTCTCCGGTACACGGTAATGACCGGCTGGCGCGGCGCGGTAAAGCGAGCCACCGGGCGGAAGTAACGCCGCAGGGCGGCGCGGTTGAGGCCGGCGGCCAGCGGGCTGCCGCTTTGCAGCACGACCCAAGCGACGTAGCGTTGCGGCGCCGCGAGGGCCCGGTCCCATTGCCGGAAATTGGATTCCTCGATGACGAAGCGCAGGGGAATACCATCGTCGGGCAGGGCGCCGGGATAGCTGCCCACGTACATCAGAACGGTTTGGCCAGGCCGGCGGGGCCGTAGCGCAGCGGCCAGTTGATGCTCCATGGCCAGACGCGCTGGAGCGTTGTGCACGGCCTCAGCGTAGGTCATCGGACCGACGCCGCCCAGCATGGCGGCGTAGGCGGCGGCGGCAAGCAGCACGGCGAGGGTCCAAACGCCGCGCGCCAGGGCTCGGGCCGGCAAGAGGCTGGACGGCCGCTGCAGGCGCGAAAGCGGCTCAGTCGCCCGATTCTGGACGGCCCCGCCGCTCCACGCAGGGGCCCCGGCGTTAGCGGGGCCTGCGGTTGGGCTTCGGCTGGGCCCCCACCCTGCAGCAGTGCTTGCTGAGGTGGGAGGGCCGGCAACAGACTCCCGCTGGTGCCCTGGGCGTCTCCAAGTTGCCGCGAACCGCCAGCCGCGCCATTGCGCGGCGCTGGCCACGGCCAACCCGGAAAAAACGGCGGCGGCGGCCAAGACTTGAACCCCATAGCGCAGATTGTAATAGCCGTGTGGCCAGTACATCGGCACGAAGATCGGCACGTTACCGCTCCACATCGCCCACAGATACCAAGGCAGAGGCAGGAGCAAAAGCAGCGGCGGAGCCCAGTGCGGGCGGGCCACCGGCGCAGTGGCCCGCCGCGACCA
>JBOGKW010000197.1:0-6043 GCA_050746205.1 Terriglobales bacterium
GCCGTCGCCGGCAGCGGCGCCGACGCGGCGGACCTGGCCTCCGGCGATGTGCTGCCGGATGTGTTCAACAACATGTTCAGCGCCGACGGCGGCAATTACGCCGGCACCGGCGCCCGCGTCGTCTATGCCCGGCAGATGGCCCACGGCATGAACGCCGTGGTCGAATGGACCGAAGGCGCGGTGCTGGCGCCACGGTCCGGCGAGGCGGCGCCTCCGCCCCCGGGGCGTGTGGCGGCCTTCCTCGCGGCGGCGCAGCGCCAAGCGGTGACGCTGAAATGGGCCGTCGTGGTTCCCCGCACCGGCGCCCATCTGACCTGCAGCTATCGTTGGCTGAACGGCGCCAGCGCCACCGCCTTGGATCCCTACGATGACAGCTTTGCCAGTAGCGACGCCTACGCCAACCTCACCCTCCGGCAGCCGCTACCGGATTTCGGCTGGATTGGCGGCAAAGTCGAGGCCTTGGCGGAGTTTCACAACCTGCTGGCCCAAGGCTACATTCCGGTGATCAGCGCGGACGGCCATCTGCTCTACCTCGTCCAGTCCGCCCGTTCCTTCCGGGGTGGGCTGCGCATCAATTTCTAGCTGGCGCTATGAATTGTGGGATTGCCGCTATGGGAATCCATAACCATTTTTGCCCCCCAATCCGGGTACCCCTGCGGCAGCCACGGCAGGACGGGGCGCCAGCGCCCGCGGCGTCTGCCCGTTACTGGCACGGCAATTGCTCATAAGTCGGCGGAGGCCCATTCCCTAGCTCCCAGCCTTGACCTCGCCTCGCGCCATGCCCGCCAGTTTTATCCCCGACCGTCCGTCCCTGCTGAGCCCGACCAGCGCCGCGATGGTTTTGGGCACGGCGGTGCTGCTGGTGCTGGGGCTGTTGAGCATACGCCAGCAGGTAATCTTTCACCCCCCTACCGATAACGCGCAGTGGGCGGCTACGCCGCAAGGCTTACAGGCGGCCCGCGTGACCCCCGGGGGAGCTGCGGCGCGTGCCGGCATCCGGCCAGGCGACCGCCTGTTGGCGGTGGGCGGCCACGCGGTCTCCGGGCCTGCAGCCCTGTCTCGGCGCTTATATGCCGCTGGCGCCGGGCATCCGGTCCGCTATGCCCTCCTGCGGGATGGCCAAATGGTGCTGGCGGATCTGCACTTGGCCCGGGCAGGAAACCATGCCCGGCGGTGGTTGTGGGAAGACCTCATCGGGCTTCTTTACTTGGGGATAGGCATTTTTCTCCTCCTGCGCCGCCGCAGCGCCGCCCATGTCCGGCTGTTCTACCTGTTTTGCCTGGCCTCGTTCGTCCTGTATGCGTTCCACTTCACGGGCAAGCTCAATGCCTTTGACTGGACGGTATTTTGGGCGAACGAGACGGCGCTGGTCCTGACGCCGGCGTTGTTCCTCCACTTTGCTCTCGTCTTTCCCCGCGCCAAAGGTCCCCTCGCCCGCCTCCCCGGGCTGGCCGCATTGTTGTACCTGCCGGCAGTGGTGCTGTTGGCCGTGCAGGTGGCGGTGGCGCGTGGCGCCCTGGTGACCGCGGCGCCGCTGCCGCAACTCCAATCGGCGCTGGACCGCTTGCCCTATCTGTGGCTCGCCGCTGCGTTCCTGGCCGCCATCGCGGCGTTCTTCCATACCTACGGGATAGCGGCGCGGCCGCCCGTCAACACCGTCCTGCGGCAACAAATGAAGTGGGTGACGCGCGGCGCCACGCTGGGCATTCTGCCCTTTTTGGCCTTGTACGTGGCGCCCTATGTGGCCGGCGTGGATGTGCCCCGCTGGACCGGCGTGTCGCTGGTATCGCTGCTGCTCATCCCGCTCACGTTTGCCTATGCCATCGTCCGCTACCGGCTGATGGATGCCGACATTTTGTTCCGCCAAGGCGTGGTGTACAGCCTGGCGGCGATGGCCATCATTGCGGTGTACTTTTTGGTCATCGGCGCCGCCGCCGCGCTGGTGCATGCGCACGCCCCGGATCTGGGCGCCGCAGGCTGGGTGCTGGCCATTGTCGTGACCGCGCTGCTGTTTGAGCCGGTGAAAAATTGGCTCCGCGAGCGCCTGGACCGCCTCTTCTACCGCGAGCGTTACGACTACCGCCGCACGCTCATAGAGTTTGCCCGGCAGATGAACGCGGAGCCGCGGCTGGAGCCGCTGCTGTCCCAGGTGACCGACCGGCTCAGCGCCACCTTATCGCTGGGGCGTTTGGCCGTGTTTTGCGGCGATGGCGACGCTGGCTACCGCCTGGCCGCCAGCCGCGGCTTGCCCGCCACACTGCCGCCTTGTGCCCAGACGGGCGAGACGTTGGACTTCCTGCATCCCGCCGCCGCTCTGTACCAGGGTGGCCGCATCTTCTTCGAAAACCCGGCGCACCCCGCCGCCGCTCCCGCGCGCTTTAGCGCGGCCGTGGCGGCGTTGGACCTGAACTACTATCTGCCCTGCGAGATCCAAGGCCGCGTGGTCGGCGTGCTCGGCCTAGGCAAGACCAGCGACGGGAATTTGCTTTCCAGCGAGGACGTCGCCTTGGTCGAGGCCTTGGCGGGATATTTGGCCGTGGCCATGGATCATGCGCGGCTCTATGCCACGCTGCGCCGCCAGGCCGACGAGTATGAGCGGCTGAAGGAGTTCAACGAGAACATCTTGGAAGGCGTCGCCGTGGGCATCGCCGCGGTGGACGCCCAGGACCGGGTGGAAAGCTGGAATGCACAGATGGAGGCGCTCACCGGCCGGCCGCGGCGGGAAGTGCTCGGGCAATCGCTGGAGGATGCCCTGGGCCGCGCCTTCGCCGCCGAATATTACCGCCGCCGCAATCACGTCGCTGGCCATGCCTATCGGGTCCGCCTGCCGCTGGGACGGGCGGGTGAGAAGACGATCCATTTCGCCCTGGCGCCGCTGGTGAACCGCGAATTGGCGGTGCTGGGACGGGTCCTGCTGATCGAGGACGTGACGGCGCAGTGGGAGCTGGAGCAGCGCCTGGCGCAAGCCGAGCGCCTGGGTTCGGTCGGCCTGCTGGCGGCCGGTGTGGCGCATGAAGTCAACACGCCCCTGGCGGTGATCGCCAACTATACCCAAATGCTGGCCAAGCAACTCGGACCCGAGGACCCCCGCGCCGGGATCGTTGACACCATCACGCGCCAGACCTTCCGGGCTTCGGAAATCGTCTCCAACTTGCTGCACTTTTCCCGCACGGGTGGCACGGCATTGGAACCGCTGAGCCTGAATCGCGTCATCGGCGATACACTGGCCTTAGCCGAGCATCCGCTGCGCAGCGCCGGCATCCGCGTCGAGACGGATTTGGCGGCGGAGTTGCCCGCCATGGCGGGGGATGCCGGCCGGCTGCAACAGGTGTTCCTGAATTTGATTTTGAACGCGCGCGATGCCATGCCCGGTGGCGGCCGGCTGCGGCTGCGCAGCTTCGCCACTGGGGGCCGCGTCTGCGTGGAAGTGGCTGACAGTGGCGGCGGCATTCCCGCCGAGGCGCGCAACCGCATTTTTGATCCGTTTTTCAGCACCAAGACCCCCGATCGTTCCGGCCCGGTCCCGTCCTCCGGCACCGGCTTGGGGCTCTCCGTCAGTTACGGCATCATTCAGGAGCATGGCGGCCAAATCAGCGTCAGCAGCACCCCCGGCGCCGGCGCCTGTTTCCGCCTCGAGTTCCCGGCCTGCGCTCCGCTGCGCCTCGGCGCCGAGGCCGCCGAGCGAGGGGTCCATGCCTGACGCCTCCCTGGCCGTGGCCCCGCTCCCGCCGCCCGGCCCGCGTGCCGACGCGCCCCGCGGCCGGGTGCTGATCGTGGACGATGAGCCGGCGGTGCGGGACGGCCTGGCGGAGTTGCTGCGCTCGGAGGGCTTCGAGACGCGCACCGCCGCCGATGGGCCCTCGGCGGTCGAGTTGTTCGGGGCGGCGGCGTTCGATCTGGTCTTGTTGGATGTCGCCCTGCCGGGCGAAAACGGCTTGGATGTCCTGGAACGCCTGCGCGCCTTGGCCGATGCTCCCGTCATCATGATCTCCGCCTACGCCACGGTGGAGATTGCGGTGCGGGCCATGCAGCGCGGCGCCCGCAACTTCCTGCAAAAGCCCTGGAACAACGAAAAGCTCCTCGCCGACATCTCCGCCGCCATTGCCACCAGCCGCATCGAGCGAGAAAACGTCCAGCTGAAGCGCGCCCTCAAGCAACGCGCCAACTTCACCAATATCGTCGGCAAAAGCGAGGCCATGCTGCGCATCTTCGACCTGGTGGCGCAGATCGCCCCCAGCCGCTCCACGGTGCTGCTGCAAGGCGAAAGCGGCACGGGCAAGGAACTCATCGCCAAGGCCGTCCATGCCCACTCGCCCCGCGCCGACCGCGCCTTCGTTCCGGTCAACTGCGGTGGCATGCCCACCGACCTACTCGAATCCACCCTCTTCGGCCACGTTCGCGGCGCCTTCACCGGCGCCATCGCACCCAAAAAAGGACTCTTTGAAGTCGCCGACGGCGGCACCATCTTCCTGGATGAAATCGGCAACATGTCGCTGGAAACCCAGGCCAAGATCCTGCGCGTGCTCCAGGACCGGCGCTTCATGCGGCTGGGCGGCGTCGAGGAGATTCAGGTGGATGCGCGCGTGATCACGGCCACCAACGTGGATTTGCAGCGCCTGGTCGCCGAAGCCAAGTTCCGCGAGGATCTCTACTACCGCCTCAACGTCATTTCCATCAAGCTGCCCGCGCTGCGCGAGCGCCGCGAGGACGTTCCCGCGCTGGCGGACTTTTTCCTGGCCAAGTACTCCCAGGAAAACGCCTTGCCGCCGCGCAAGATTTTGCCCGACGCGCTGCGCATCCTGCTCGACTACAACTGGCCGGGCAACGTGCGCGAACTGGAAAACGTCATTGAGCGCGGCGTGGTGCTGTCCACCGGCCCAGCGGTCGGACCGGACTTGCTGCCGGATTCGCTGGTCGGCCGTCCGCCCTCCTGGGCCGGCTGGGCCCCGGCGACACGGGCCGGTAGCAATCGCAGCCCGGCCACATTGTTTGACATCGTGGACGAGTTCGAAAAGCGGATCATTCTGGATATGTTGGAGCAGACCCACGGGCGGCAAACCGACGCCGCCGAGCGCTTCCAAATCCCGCTCTCCACGCTCAATCAGAAGATCAAGCGCCACGGCATTGACGTCAAGCGCGTGCGCGGCCAGGAAGGCTAGCACAGCTGGCCGGCATCTGGAGCGCCGGCATTTGGCCGGCAACGCCTGAGGGCGCGGGCCGCTGGCCGGCGTCGCCCCGCCCGCGCCGATGGGCGGGCCTGCCGTCGCCCTCCTGGGAGCGTTGCCCGGGTCGGTTTGCTATCCTAAGCAGGGGTCCATTTGGGCCCTGGGGCGCCTAGCTCAGCTGGTTAGAGCGCTGTCTTCACACGGCAGAGGTCATAGGTTCGAGTCCTATGGCGCCCACCACGGGACCCCGGCGGCCCGCCGCCGTCCATCGGCCATGTTGATTGCGCTTGAAGAGTTGGCCCACGGGCCGGTGACGCTGGAGCGGGACTTCGCCCCGGGGGAGTTGGAAGTGCGCCACCCCGATTTAGACCAGCCTGGGGCGGTGCATGCCCGCGCCGAGGCGCGCCTGGCGGGCCAGGAGTTGCGGGTGCATCTGCAATGGACGGCGGCCGAGAGCCTGCTTTGTGCCCGCTGCCTGCAGCCGCTGCCGTCCCGCTATTCCGGTGACGCCGACTTGGTTTATCATCCGGCCGGAGAATGGTCTCCCGAGCACGCCGTGAAGATCCACGACGCCGATACCGAGATTGACTTTTATCGCCCGCCCGGCCTCGAGTTCGAGGACGTGCTGCGCGAGCAAATCCTTTTGACCTTGCCCATGCGGGTGCTCTGCCGGGAAGATTGCGCCGGCCTCTGCCCCCGCTGCGGCCATAATCGGAATGCGGGGCCGTGCGCCTGTGCGCCCGCCGCCGCCCAATAACCACCGCCATGCCCAATCCCAAACGTCGCCACTCCAAACGCCGCACCAGCACCCGCCGCGCGCATGACGCGCTGTCGGCGCCCTCGCTGTCGGAATGCCCCAACTGCCATGAGCGCAAGCT
>JBOGKW010000198.1:0-5872 GCA_050746205.1 Terriglobales bacterium
GCTGGGACCGCTGCATGGCTACGGCATCTTGCTGCGCCTGGAGCAGATTTCCCGGCGCCGCCTGAACATCCCGCAAGGCTCGCTCTACCCCGCCCTGTACCGTTTGGAGCACCGCGGCTGGCTGGCCGCCGAATGGGGCGATTCTGAGAATCATCGCCGGGCCAAATATTACCGCCTCACCGCCGCCGGCCGGCGGCAGCTTGCCGCCGAGCGGGACAATTGGCGCCGTATGGTCGGCGCGATCGCCGGCGTTCTGAATGCCCGGCCGGAGGAGCTATGACCCTCTACCGCCGCCTCCGCGCCTGGTGGCTCGCGTTTGCCCGCCGCGGGCGGATGGAAGGCGATATGGATGCCGAGCTGCGCTTCCATCTCGAGACCCGCGCCGAGGATTTGGCTCGCCAGGGGCTTCCGCGCGCCGAGGCCCGCCGCCGCGCGGGGGCGGAGTTCGGCGGCGTCGAGGCCGCCAAGGACGACTGCCGCCAGGCCCGGGGCCTGCACCTGCTCGACAACCTTGGCCAAGATCTCCGCTTCACCTGGCGCTCCCTGCGCCGGGATGCCGGTTTCGCGTTGATTGCGGTGCTCATCCTCGCCGCCGGCATCGGCGCCAACACCGCCGTCTTCAGCGTGGTGAACACGCTGCTGCTGCGCCCCCTGCCCCTGCCCCAGGCCCGGAGGCTCGTCTGGATTACCCCGCCGCCGGCCAAGTGCGGGCTTTCCTGCGAGACGTTCTCCGCCGACGCCTACCAGGAACTCCGCGCGCAGAACCGCTCCTTTGAGGATATCGGCGGTTATTTCCCCTTTGGCCCGCTCAAGCTTCGGCTCATGGGGCACGGTGAGCCGCTGCCGGTGACCGGACTCATGGTCACGTCCAATTTTTTTCAAGTCCTCGGCGTCCAGCCGGCACTGGGACGCCTGTTCGACGCCGCCGACGGCCGCCGCATAGGCCGCGGCCGTGGCGTCGTCGTGCTCGCCAACGCTTATTGGCGGCGCCAGTTCGGCTCCGATGCGGGCATTGTTGGCAAGGCGATTGACCTGAACGGGCGATACGCCACCGTCATCGGCGTGCTCCCCGCCAACTTTGATTTCGGCGCGGTCTTTTCGCCCGGCGAGAGGCTGGATCTGTTCGCGCCGGCGGCGCTGGCCACTATGCAAGCCTGGGGCAATATCCTCAGCCTCACGGGGCGGCTGAAGCCGGGCGTCACGCTGGTGCAGGCGCAGGCGGACGTGAACCGGGTCGCGCCGCGACTGTATTTCAACCGGAAGTACCCGGAGACCAAGGGCTACTACAAGTCTATCCAGCTCGTTACGCTGAAGCATTACGTCACCGGCAGGCTGCGCGCGCCGCTGCTGCTGCTGTGGGCGGCGGTGGGGTTGATCCTGTTGATTGTCGGGGTGAACCTCGCCAACCTGTTGCTGGCCCGCGCCGCCACGCGCGCCAAGGAGTTCGCCCTGCGCGGCGCCCTGGGCGCCGGGCGCGGCAGGCTGTTGCGCCAATTGCTGACCGAGAGCCTCGCGCTGGCCGCCGTCGGCGCCGCCCTCGGCCTCGGCTTGGCCGAGGTGATCACGCGCTTCGTGGCCCATCAAAGCTCCGTCGCGCTGCCGCTCCTGGGCAATGTGCGCGTGGACGGCGCGGCGGTGGCCTGGACGCTGCTGTTGGCCGCCGTCGCGGTCGCGATCTTCGGCATGGTGCCCGGGCTTCAGATCGCCGCCCACAACCCGCAGGACTCGCTCAAGGACTGTGGTCCGGGCATGAGCGAAGGCAAAAAGCACGCGCGCCTGCGCGCCGGTTTGGTCATCTCCGAAGTGGCCTTGGCCTGCGCCCTGCTGGTCGGCGCGGGGCTGTTACTGCGCAGTTTTCTCCGCGTCTTGGATGTGAATTTGGGCTTCCGCCCGTCCCGGGCGGCGGCCATCCAGGTGGATTACCCGGATGGTGGCAGCCCGGCCCGCCGCGGCGTCGTGTTCCGCCGCTTGCTCAGTCATGTCCAGGCCATCCCCGGCGTCCAGGCCGCGGGCATCGTGGATTACCTGCCGCTGGGCCCGAACCGCGATTGGGGCCCGGTCAAGGCTCAGGGGCAGACGTATGGCCGCGGCCAGGCGCCGGAACCGTTGGTCTACGTGGCCACGCCGGGCTTTTTCCGCGCCATGGACATCCCCATCCTGGCCGGCCGCGGCTTCTCTTGGAATGACGGGCCCAACAACCGAAAAGTCATCATCATCAACCACACCCTCGCGCACGCGCTCTGGCCCAACGGCAATGCGGTGGGGCAGGTGGCCGCCGCCGGCCCCTTCACCGCCGCTCACGTCATCGGCGTCGTTGCCGATGTCCGCGAAACCAGCGTCGAAAAAGCCCCGGGCTTCCAAATCTATTACTCCACCATGCAGGCTGCGCCGGAGGGCGCCACCTTGGTCGTGCGCAGCGCGCTGCCGCCGGCCACTCTGGCCCCCACCGTCGTGCGTACCCTGCGACAGCTCAACCCCAACCAGCCGGCGGCGGCCTTCCGGCCGCTGGCCCAGATCGTGAGCCATGCCGTATCGCCCCGCCGCTTCTTCCTGCTCTTGGTCGCCAGCTTCGGTGCCTTTGCGCTCCTGCTCACCGCGCTCGGCATCTACGGCGTCATCGCCTACTCGGTGACCCGGCGAACACAGGAGATCGGCGTGCGGATGGCGCTCGGGGCCGAGCCGGGCGCCATCCGGCGCATGGTCCTGGCCGCGACGCTGCGGTTGGCCCTGGCCGGTATTGCCGTGGGGCTGGTGCTGGCGGCGGCGCTGGCGGGCGCCATGCGGTCGCTACTGTTCGGCGTCGCCCCCATGGACCCAGTGGCCTTCGCTGCAGCCATCGTCGTGCTGCTGGCCGTCGCGGCCTTGGCCGGCTATCTACCCGCCCGCCGCGCCTGCCGCATCCAGCCCACCTCCGCCCTGCGCGCCAACTAATCGCGGCAACCTGGAGACGCCTCGAGCGCCAGCGGGCGTCCGTTGCCGGCCGTCCCACCCCAGCATGCGCTGCTGCATGCTGGTGACCCCGGCGAAGCCCAGTCGCAGCGACCCCGGCGTCCCCAAAGCGCAGCCCCGGGGTCCCCAGCGCGCAACGGAGCGCGCTGGGGTGGAGCGGCGCGCTTTGGGGTGGGACGAGCGGGAGCGTCCAGAATAGGGCGGCTGAGCCGCGGCCGCGGGTCTCGATTGTGAACTCACCCCGGGTGTTTTGCTGAGGAGAAGTTCCCGGGTTCTGGGTACAATCGTCGCCCTTCACGCCTCGATTCCACCTGTCGGCCCCGCGCTTCTGCTGTCCCTCGGAACGGATTGCGCCGGGCGGCGCGGAACTGCCCCTCTTAGATGCCCACCCGAAGCACGCGGCGCCGGCCAGCCGATTCGCGGTGAATCATCCCCAACTGCGGCTTGACGCCGCGATCAGGCGCGGCTCTCACTCGCCGCCTTCGTCGCTGGGATCGCCGAGTTGGCCCCTATCGTGCAACAACCAGCAGCAGAACTGCGCGCTTCGTCTGCTTGTCGTTTTTTACGAGGAGCAGATCCATGAGCACACTCCGCCGCGAGCACAGGTGGCTGCTGGCCGCGACTCTCGGGATAGGGATGACGATCGGCCTGACCGCCTGTGGCGGTCAGCCATCCGTGGTCTCCGCGTCCGGCACCGCTTCGGCGCCAACCCTCGGGGTTGCGCCAGCGCAACTGACATTCGGCACTGTCACCATCGGCAGCCATACCACCCTGTCCGTCTCGGTAACCAATGCGGGAACGACCGCGGCGACCATCAGCGGCGCCACCGTCTCGGGATCGGGCTTTGCCCTTAGCGCCAGCGCGCCGGCGCTGCCAATCACCGTGGCGGCGGGCGCTAGCGTCAGCTTTCCCATGACCTTCGCGCCCCACGGGGCGGCCGCGGACGCCGGCAGTTTGACCGTCACCAGCAACGCCACCAACGCCACGCTCGCCGTCGCGCTGAGCGGTGCCGGGACGGCGGCGCCGGTGGCGGCCCAGCCGCCCGATTCTGGACGCTCCCGCTGGTCGCTGCGGCTGGGCTTCGACGGCCGGCAACGGAGGCCTTCTGGCGGTCGGGGCGGCTCCAGGTTGCGGCGAAACGGGCCGCTCACGGCCAATCCGGGCTCGCTCGGCTTCGGCAGCGTGACCACCGGCCAGAGCGCGTCGCTTTCAGTGACGATCACCAACTCGGGCCGCGCCGCCGCGGTGACCATCAGCGGAGCTGCCGTCTCGGGATCGGGCTTTGCCCTTAGCGCCAGCGCGCCAGCGCTGCCGATCACCGTAGCAGCGGGCGCGAGCGTCAGCCTGCCTGTTAGCTTCGCGCCGCAGGCCGCGGCCACCGACGCCGGCAGCTTGACCCTCACCAGCAACGCCACCGACGCCACGCTCGCCGTCGCGCTGAGCGGAACCAGCACGGCGGCGCCGGTGAAGGGGCCACTCACCGCCAACCCGGGCTCGCTCAGCTTTGGCAGCGTGAACACCGGCCAGACCGCGTCGCTTTCAGTGACCATCACCAACTCGGGCACCGCCGCGGTAACCATCAGCGGAGCCGTTGCCTCGGGATCGGGCTTTGCCCTTAGCGCCAGCGCGCCGGCGTTCCCCGTCACCGTGGCGGCGGGCGCCAGCGTCAGCCTTCCCATGACCTTCGCGCCGCAGGCCGCGGCCACCGACACTGGCAGCTTAACCCTCACCAGCAACGCCACCAACGCCACGCTCGCCGTCGCGCTGAGCGGCACGGGCACGGCGGCGCCGGTGAAGGGGCCGCTCACCGCCAACCCGGGCTCGCTCAGCTTCGGCAGCGTGAACACCGGCCAGAGTGCGTCCGTGACCCTGACCGTCACCAACTCAGGCACCGCCGCGGTAACCATCAGCGGAGCCGTTGCCTCGGGATCGGGCTTTGCCCTTAGCGCCAGCGCGCCGGCGTTGCCCGTCACCGTGGCGGCAGGCGCTAGCGTCAGCCTGCCCATGACCTTCGCGCCGCAGACGGCGGCCACGGACACCGGCAGCTTGACCGTCACCAGCAACGCCACCAACGCCACGCTCGCCGTCGCGCTGAGCGGCACGGGCACGACGGCGCCGGCCTCAAGCGTGGCGCTCAACTGGACGCCCAGCGGTTCCTCGGTCACCGGCTATTTCGTGTATCGCGGGCAGCTGTCGGGCGGCCCGTACACGGTCCTGACCGCGGCACCCGTGGCCAGCGCAAGCTACACGGACACATCCGTGACCGCTGGCCAAACCTACTACTACGTAGTCACCGACGTGGACTCGGAGGGCGTCCAAAGCGGCTATTCCAACCAGGTCTCCGTTACCATCCCGACCAGCTAGCGCGGGCCGCTCTGCCGCACGCGTGCCGCCGAAGCGGGGAGAGACACGTCTCACAATCCTGGGCCGCGCGTCTCGATTGTGAACTCACCCCGGGTGTTTTGCTGAGGAGAAGCTCCCGGGTTCTGGGTACAATCGTGGCCCTTCACGCCTCGATTCTGGCTTGTCGGCCGCGCGCTTCTGCTGTCCCTCGGAACGGATTGCGCCGGGCCGCGCGGAACTGCCCCTCTTAGATGCCCACCCGAAGCGCGCGGCGCCGGCCAGCCGATTCGCGGTGAATCATCCCCAACTGCGGCTTGACCCCACGATCAGGCGCGGCTCTCACTCGCCGCCGTCGTGGGATGGATCGCCAAGTTGGCCTCCCTCGTGCAACAACCAGCAGCAGAACTGCGCGCTTCGTCTGCTTGTCGTTTTTTACGAGGAGCAGATCCATGGGCACACTCCGCCGCGAGCACAGGTGGCTGCTGGCCGCGACTCTCGGGATAGGGATGACGATCGGCCTGACCGCCTGTGGCGGTCAGCCATCCGTGGTCTCCGCGTCCGGCACCGCTTCGGCGCCAAC
>JBOGKW010000199.1:0-5867 GCA_050746205.1 Terriglobales bacterium
GGCCAGCGCCAGGGGCCGGGTCGCGGCGGCCGTCCAGAGCGCGCCCAGCAGCACCGCCACCGCCAGTGGCAGCAGCGTCCAGCGCCGCGGCCCGAGCAGCGCGACGAACACCGGCGCCAGCGCCGTCCCCGCCCCCAGCAGCGTGTGCAGGGCGGTCAGCGCCGCTTCCTGGCGCTGGGGAAAAAACGCCGGCACATAGGCGTTGACCGCGGTGAGCACGGCGCCGAAGCCGCCGCCCAGCGCCGCCATCGCCGCCAGCAGAAGCGGATAGGCGGCGGGCTGATGCTCGAACCCCCGGCTGGCCGCCAGCAGCGCCATCGCCACCAGGTCCAGCCCCAGGCCGAGCAGGAAGATCGGCTTCATGCCCGCGCGGCCGGCCACCTCGCCGGCGGCGGCCGAGGCCACCACCGCCGCCGCCGCCAGGGGCGCGAACAGCATGCCGTACTGGGCGGCGCTGAGGCCGTAGCCGGCGGCGCTGGTCAACGCCGCTGCCGCCGCCGGCACCGCCACCAGCGCCAGCCCCTGCGCCAAGCCGCCCAGATAGACGGCCCCGATTTCGATGCGGTCAGCCACGGCGCCTTGCCCCGCTCACGCGCGCCCGTGCATGCGCATCTAGGCGGAGCCCAGCCGCTGCCGCAGGTGATCGCCGACGCGCAGAGCGTTGGCGACGATGGTCAGCGCCGGATTGACCGCGCCGACCGAGACCATGAAGGCCCCGTCCACGACGTACAGGTTGTCCAGGTCATGGGCCCGGCAGTTCACATCCAGGACCGACGTTTTCGCATCGCGACCGAAGCGCGCGGTGCCCGCCTGATGGGCGGTCCCGCCGATGGGAATCTGCTTGCCCAGGTACAGCGTGCGGGGCAGCAGGTGGGGGTGCATGCCGACATCGCCCAGCAAGCCCTTCAGCTTTTCCGTCAGCCGCCGATGCGGCTCCAGGTCCACATGCCGCAGGTCCAGCACGATGCCGCCATCGCGGTCCAACGAGATTCGGTTGTCGGCATCCGGCAGATCCTCGGTGGTCAGCCAAAAATCCACCCCGTGCCGCGCCAGCTTGTCCAAGGTGAACTCCGGCGCCAAATCGCCGGCCCAAGCCGGCGCCTCGCCCTTCAGCATTTCCCCGTCCGATTTGCCCAGCATTTGAATCAGGCCCAGGGGATAGGCGTAGTCCTTCGCGCCCCAGTAGAAGTCCGCCAGCGCCAGCGTTTTTTGAAACACCGTGGGATTGGGTTCGCGGGAAATGGCCATAAACGCCGAGTTGTTGTGGCGCATGTAATGGCGGCCGACCATTCCCGAAGAGTTGGCTAGCCCCTGCGGATGCTGGCTGTTGGCGGAGCGCAGCAGCAGGGCGGCGGAGTTGATGGCGCCGCAGGCGGCGACGACGATATCGGCGGAGTAGATCTCCTCCGCGCCCTGGGCATCGCCGCCGCGGCGGACATGCACGGCGGCGACCCGTTTGCCGCCGGCGTCGGTCTCCAGCCGCTCGGCGTAGGCGTGGGTGAGGAGGGTCACGTTGGGATACTTCAGCGCCGGCTCAATGCACAAGACCTGGGCGTCGGCCTTGCCCCGCACCAGGCAGGGAAACCCATCAAACGCCGGGCAGCGCACGCAGGCGCTGTCATAACGCGGCCGCCCGTTTTCTTCCTCGAGCAAGATGCCCAGCGGCATCGCGTAGGGATGGCAGCCCAGGCGGCGCAGATCGGCGGCTAGTTGCGCGATGCGCGGCTCATGGCTCACGGGCGGATAGAAGTAATCGCGCGAGGCCGGCGGCTCCGTCGGGTCCTCGCCGCGCTTGCCATGCACGTGGAACAGCCCCTCCGCCTGCGTGTAGTACGGCTCGAAGTCCTGATAGCTGAACGGCCAAGCGGGGGAGACGCCGCCGGCATGTCGCGTCTCCTGGAAGTCCTTCTCCCGCAGCCGGAACAGCGCCGCGCCGTAGAACTTGGTGTTGCCGCCGACGTAGTACTGGATGCCCGGAAAAAACGGGTTGCCGTTGCCGTCGTGCCAGGGCTCCTGGGCGCGGTATTTGGCCTCCACGAACACGGCGCGGGACTCCCAATTGTCCTTTTCCCGCGGCAAAAAGCCGCCGCGCTCCAGCAGCAAAATCTTTTTGCCCGTGCCCGCCAGCCGGTGCGCCAGCGCGCCGCCGCCGGCTCCGGTGCCGATGATGATCAGGTCGTAATGCCGGGAACTGTCCATGCGGTTACTCTACGCCCGCCGCGACGCGCGCCGCAAAAGCGCGCCCGCGATAGCAGCGCCATGGCAGGCGAGACGAGGCTGCACGTGGGGCGGCGTCTCGGCGGCCCGAGCCGCCCGGCGCCGGTCGGCTCAGCCGCCCTATTCTGGACGCTCCCGCTGGTCGCTGCAGCCGGACTTCGACGGGGTCCCCGGCATGCAGCGGCGCATGCCGGGGTGGGACGGTCGGCAACGGACGCCCGCTAGCGCTCAGGGCGTCTCCAAGTTGCCGCAATTGGGTGCCTCGCGTCAGCGCCCGGGCGCCGAAAACGCCAAGAGCACGTTCCCGGGCATGCCGCCGAACTGCGCATATCCCGACGTGACGTACAGCATGCCGCCCGCGACCACCGGCCCCGGCCCATCCAACGAACCGCCGTGCCCCGGCGGCCCATTCACGGTCGGGAATGCGCGCGCCGTGTCGTAGTCCCACAAAAGCTTTCCGTTCGCCGTCGCATAGGCGCGGATGTGCCCGTCGCGCGACCCGGAAAACACCACGCCGGAAATCACGGTCACCGCCTGCGATTGCGCCGGGCTGCACCCGGCGCGTTTGCCGCAATCCAGCACTGGCGCGGCCGCCCAGACCTGTTCACCGGTCTTCAGGTTCAAAGCGAAGAGTCCGCCGCCTTGGTTCGGGTTCGGCACCAGCCGGTATCCGCCGGGCACGGTCTTGTCCCGCACGATCCCCTGGAATGCGAGACCGGACTCGGCAACGTAGAGATGCTGGCCATCGGCGGCCGAGCCCCACATGGCCCCCCCCAACGCTCCGCCCCGGCCGACACGGGTTTGCCAGAGGATCGCTCCCCGCCGGCCGGGATTGAGCGCGTAGGCGACGCCGGACTTTTGGGCCAGCACGAGTTCTTGGCGCCCGCCAGGCAACGTCACCAGCATGGGCGGCTGGCCAAAGTCGTAGTCGTGCCCCGCCGGCGGCGGGCAATTGGCGCTGCCCGGCAGCCCACAGGCCGCGTTGGAGGCGTCGCCCTGCGTAACCTGCCGCGACCAGAGGCGGCGGCCCGTCCGCGCGTCGAAGGCGAGCACCGCGTCGCTGGTCGCGGTCGCCGGATGGGAATAATTGTCTCCGGTCGCGACATAAATCGCATCGCGCCGCGGATCGAAGGTGGGCGTGGACCACACCGCTGCCCCGGAAGGCCCATACATCTGCGTTCCGGCCTTGTTTTTCTGCGTGGGCCGCGGGGCCTCCGCAATGGTGTACGCGCGCCACAACCGCTTGCCGGTGGCCGCATCCAGCGCGACCACGCTGCCCCGAAACGTGCAGCAGGGGTAGGTGGGCATGGGCGCCAGCTCTTCTTCGAACGATGACACGCTGAAGTACAGCACCCCACGATGCAGCAACGGCGCCGCCGTGGTGATCGCCGCCACATGCGTCGCGACGGGAACCCGCCATAGCTGCTTGCCCGTGGCGGCAGCCAGCGCGTAGGCGTCCTTTCCTGCGCCGAAGTAGACCGCGACGGGCTGGCCATCCCCCGTCGGCCCGATCACCAGCGCTGATCGGATGCCCCCGGCGACTTGCGCCCGCCAGTAGACGCACCCGCTGCGCGCATCCAGCGAATAGACCGCACCGCCATCCGTGCCCAGAAAAATTCGGCCGCCATCCACCGCCGGCGCCGAGCGCGCGTCCGTCTCATCCCCCAGCGCGAACGCCCACTTGAGCCGCAGCTTGGGCACGTCCGCCGCCGTCATCCCGGCGGCTGCCGCGGGTTGAAATCGCGTGTTGCCGCGTCCCGGGCTCCAGCCCATCCATGTGGCCCCGGACGCCGCAAAGCGGAACGGCGGCGCGTCCACGGAGCAACGCGCCCGCGCCGCCAGCGGAGTTCCGTGGCGTGCTCGGGCGCCGAGGTAGATCGCGACTGCAAACCGCTCTCGCGGCGTCAGGGTAGAGCCGACGTTCTTCATCGCGCCGGTCCGCAGGGCATCGAGCACCTGCGCCAAGCTCATCGTTTGCAGGGCGGCCTTCGATGGCGCTCGCGCGGCGGCTGAACTATGGCAGCTCGCGCAATGCGTCTTGTAGACCTCGGCTCCGTTCTGGGCCCAGGCGGCCGACGTCACCGCCAGCAAGAGAACCAGCCACGCGTGTCGCATAGATATCCCTTACGGTTGCACCCACATCCATGTTCCCTGCGCGCGGCCGCGCGCGCCTTTGGCGCTCCCGTCCGCCGCCTGCCCGCGCGGCTTCCGCCGCCGCCCGGGCTTCAGCGCGGCGTTCTCGCGCGCCATGGCCATGCCTCCAGGCCGTTGCGCAGGGGGCGCACTGCCAAAGGGGGCGCTAATGCGCCGCCGCCGTGGCGGTGGCGAACGGTGAGGCCAGCGTACCACCGGCATCAAACCCCAGCGCAAACGGCTCGCCGACGGCCTCGCAGGCAATTTGCTCGCGCGCCTCGCTCACCAGATTTTCGCTGAGGGCCAGGGTGGCGATCTCCAGCGTGTTGCGGATCCAGCCGATCTTGGCATCGGCGTTGGAGGCCAGGCCCACGGTGGCGAGCAGGGCTGCGACGGCCTCGCGATCGGAGTCAAACACCAGCGGTAAACGGGCATTGCGGGGCGTGGAGGCCGTCAGGGAGTTGACCCGGGTGGCGGCCCAGTCAATCGCCTGCGCCAGCGGCCGGCTGACGCCCTCGGCCATGCCCACGCCGACGGCATTGCCATAGGTGCGCGCGCTCAAGCCGCGGAGGTAGATGCGCTGAATCGCCGCGGTCGGCCAGGCGTTCACCTCGCCATGCACGCCACGGTTCACCACCTTAGTGTCCATGCCCGCGCCGCTGATCTCCTTGCCGATCTCATCCACGATCAGCAGGTCGAGAGCCGCGACCGGGATCCGCGGCTGCCAACTCTTGGCCAGCGCCAGCAGAGTTTCTTCCTGGCCCGGCAGATCGGCGGCGGCGAGCCATTCGACCCGGGCCGTCTGGTGATACGCGTCCTCTAGCAGCGCCAGCCCGCCCAGGCATTTGCCGGTGGCGATCACCGTCGCGGACGCTTCGCGGATCGCCTCCTCGTAGCGGCCGCCCTGGATGGCGTGGGCGTGGTAAGCCTGCGCGCCCCGGTGCTTGCCAATACCCATGGCCAGCATCTTGCAGATCCCGCTTTCGATGGCGCCGCTGAAGTCGGTATGCGGCTTGATGCGGTTGATGAGCAGGAAAGCATCGGCCTCCCAGGCGTGCCGGTCCATATAGACCGGCAAACCGACGCGGCCGCTGGCGCCGAGGGCATGGGGCTGGATCTCGGAAAGGATGGGGGCGCCCATGGCGGCCTCCGTGATGCCGGCGGAGCGGAGAACATCCAACTGTCCGGCGGCGGTGGCGCCGCCATGGCTGCCCATGCAGGGAAAAATGAACGGCTGACAGCCGAGCGCGCGCAGATGCCGGCACGCCTCGGCCACGATGGCGGCATAGTTGGCGATCCCGCGGCTGCCCGCGCCGACACCCACGCGCATGCCGGAACGCAAGCGCCCCTCCAGCCGCGCCGCCGCCAGCGCCTCACGCGCCGCGGCCACCGGATCGGCCAGCGCCCGATGCGGATATTGCTGCCGCAGCAGGACCAGGCTGGGCAGCGCTGGTTCGCTCACGGCCGCGCCCCCGGCGGCGTTGCGCTTGGCGTCGCCTGCGCCGCCGTGCGGCCGG
>JBOGKW010000200.1:0-5857 GCA_050746205.1 Terriglobales bacterium
GCCCGGCAGCCGCTGCAAAGCCTGGAATTGGGCGGCCAGTTCGATCTGCTGATCCGCGTCGCCGGAGGCGGCATCTCCAGCCAAAGCGGTGCGGTGCGCATGGGCATCGCCCGCGCCTTGCTGGACTACAACGCCGACCTGCGCGGCCGGCTGCGCGGGGAGGGATTCCTGACGCGCGATGCGCGCATGAAGGAGCGCAAAAAGTACGGACAGAAGGGCGCGCGCAAACGCTTCCAGTTCTCCAAGCGCTGACCGCGGCTTGGCGAACATCTTTCCCTGCGGGGGAAAGCAAATCCCGGGCGCCGGGGTTGCAGACTTGACGAGGAGGTTGCTTGGCCACCATCACGATGAAGGAATTGCTCGAAGCCGGAGTTCACTTCGGGCACCAAACCAAGCGCTGGAACCCGAAGATGAAGCCCTATATCTTCGGCGAGCGCAATGGCATTTATATTGTTGACCTGCAGAAAACCCTCAAGCTGTTCAAGGATGCCTCGCGCTTCGTGCAGGACCAGGCCGCCCAAGGCAGGACGGTGCTGTTTGTCGGCACCAAGCGCCAAGCCCAGGACGCCATCGCGGAGGAGGCCGCCCGGTGCCAGATGTTCTACATCAACCAGCGCTGGCTGGGGGGCCTGCTCACGAACTGGGTGACCATCCAGAAGTCCATCAAGCGCTACAAGGAGATCGAGGAAATGGCCTCGGATGGGCGCTATGAGATGCTGCCCAAGAAGGAAGTGATCAAGCTGGAGCGCGAGCGCAAGCACCTGCAGCTGAACCTGGCCGGCATCAAGGAAATGCCGGGGCTGCCCAACGTGCTGTTCTGCATCGATTCCAACAAGGAGCAGATCGCCGTGCGCGAAGCCCGCAAGCTGGGCATCCCGGTCGTCGCGGTGGTGGACACCAACTGCGATCCCAGCGAAGTGGATTACGTCATTCCCGGCAACGACGACGCGCTGCGCGCCATCCGCCTGTTCGCCTCGCGCATCGCCGACGCCTGCCTGGAGGGCCGGCAGATGATGGATGCCGCCGGCCAGCCCTTGGCCGCCGGCGAGATCGCCGCCGCCGCCGAAGGCGAGGAGGTGGCGCCCGACATCGCCGAATACGTGGCCCAGTATGAAGCCGACCGTAAGTACGGCGGCTTGGAGGAGGAGGGCGAAGAAGCCGGCGGCGGGGCCAAGGCGCCGAAGACCGACGCCGGCGCCGAGCCCAAGGAGCCGGAAAAGGAGCCGGAAGCCGACGCCGGCGCCAAACCCGCCGCCGAAGCCTAGGCGCCGGGCCCCGGTTTCTCCATGGAAATCAACGCCGCATTGGTCAAGCAGCTCCGGGATCGCACCGGCGCCCCACTAATGAACTGCCGCGACGCCCTGGTCGAGGGCGGCGGCGACCTGGGCCAGGCGGAGGTGATTCTGCGCAAAAAGGGCGTCGCCGCCGCCGCCAAAAAGGCCGGACGCGCCGCCCACGAGGGCGCCGTCGGCGCTTACATTCACGCCGGCGGCAAGCTCGGTGTCCTGGTCGAGATCGCCTCCGAAACCGACTTCGTCGCCCGCACCGAGGACTTCCAGCGCCTGCTGCACGACGTAGCCATGCACGTCGCCGCCGCCAATCCCCGTTTCCTGTCCCGCGAGCAAGTCACGCCCGAGGTGCTGGAGCGGGAAAAAGAGATCTACCGGGCGCAGGTGCAGAGCCTGGGCAAGCCGCCCGCGGTGGTGGAAAAGATCGTCGAGGGCAAGCTGGCCAAGTTCTATGAGGAGTTCTGCTTGCTGGACCAGCGCTTTATCAAGGACGACAAGATCACCGTTGGCGAGCTAGTCGCCGGCCACATTTCTAAATTCGGCGAAAACGTCGCCATCCGCCGCTACGCCCGCTTCAAGGTGGGCGAGGAATCCTAGCCCGCTTGCCGCCCATGTCCACGGCCGCGTATCACCGGGTTCTGCTGAAGCTTTCCGGCGAGGCGTTGGCCGGCGGCGAGCGCTTCGGCGTGGATCCGGAACGGATGGGCGAGCTTGCCGCCGAGATCGCCGGGGTCCAGCAGCAAGGCGTGCAGGTGGCGCTGGTGCTGGGCGGCGGGAACTTCTTTCGCGGCGTGGCGCTGCAGGCCCGCCAGATGGACCGCGTCGCCGCCGATCACATGGGCATGCTGGCCACCGTCATCAACGGCCTGGCCATGCAGGACGCGCTGGAGAACCGCGGCGTGAGCACCCGGTTGATGAGTGCCATCCAAATGCATCAGGTGGCGGAACCCTTTATTCGCCGCCGCGCCCTGCGCCATCTGGAGAAAGGCCGGGTGGTCATTTTCGTCGGCGGCACCGGCAACCCCTACTTTTCCACCGACACCGCCGCCGCGCTCCGCGCCATGGAGATCAAGGCCGAAGTCATCCTCAAAGGGACCAAGGTGGACGGCATCTACGACGCCGACCCCGTGCTGGTCTCCGGCGCCCATCGCTTTGAGAGCATTGATTACCGGGACTTCATCGCCCGCAACTTGCGCGTGATGGACATCTCCGCGGTTTCCCTCTGCCAGGACAACTCGCTGCCGGTCATCGTCTTTGACCTGCACCGTCCCGGGAATATCGGCCGGGTGGTGCGGGGCGAAAAGGTTGGCTCCCGCATTGCCGCCGCCGCTCCTGCACCGCTGTAGGCGCCTGTGCCGGCGGCTCCGCGCGCAGCAGGCTCTCGTGCCCGCGGCGTGCCATTGGCTATAATCCACCTGGGGGCGGCGTCTGGCCGCCCACCTTCTCGTTCGAGGTTGCCATGCCCGTCGTCTCCGCCTCCGTGCCGGCCCTTCGCGACCTGTTCCAAACCTTGACCAGCCGCATGGATAAGGCGGTGGGAGACTTTCGCTCGGCGCTGGCCTCGATCCGCACCGGCCGGGCTTCGATCCACCTGCTCGATGGCGTGCGCGTCGAATACTACGGCACCGAGATGCCGCTGAACCAACTGGCCACCGTGCACGCCCCCGATCCCCAGCTCATCACCATTCAGCCCTATGACGTCGGCTCGCTGAACAGCATCGAGAAGGCGATTCGCGCCGCCGATCTTGGGCTGAACCCCGCCAACGACGGCAAGATGATTCGGGTACCCATTCCGGCGCTCAACGAGGAGCGGCGCAAGGAACTGGTCAAGCACCTGCACAAGGTCCTGGAAGACCACCGCACCGCCGTCCGCAACATCCGCCGCGACGGCAATGACGGCGTGAAAAAGCTGAAAGCGGAGAAAAAAGTCAGCGAGGACGAGGAGCGCCGGGCGCACGAGGACGTTCAAAAGCTGACCGACGACGAGTTGGCGAAGCTGGAAGCCTCAGCCGGCGCCAAGGAAAAGGAAATCCTCACCGTCTAGCCCCGGGGAGTCACTCTGGCGCCCGCCTCGCCCCAGGTTCCGGCCCCGGGCTCATGCCGCCCTGCGCCCGGCGGGTGGAAACGCTTCGTCCACCACTTCGGCGGCGGAGTTGCCGAGGAACTGGGCCATCTCTTCTTCCTCCTGCCGGATGTGGTCGAAGTCCGCGACGTGCTCGCCGTGGTTGAGGTTCCGCGCGATCTCGGCCAGCGCTAAGTAGACGCCGGCCTCGAAGTTCTCGACGGCGTAGTCGGCCAGCGCCTTGGCCAGCGCTTGATCGCCCTTCTCCAGCTCGATCGCGTCCCGCACCGCGCCCATTACGCCGGACGCGATCGGCGACTGCACGTTGGCCTTGGCCGCCGTCGGCTGCCCGCCCAGGGACTGGATAATGCGCTGCACGGTGTCGCGGTGATGGATGGTCTGCGTCCGATGGTCCTGGATGCGTTGCTTGATCTTGGGCACCTCGACCGCCGCGGCCCGCTGCTCCAAGTGGTCCACCAGCGCGCTTTCCATGGACAGAGCGTGGTTCAGATGCAGCAGATAACGATCTGTTTCCGGCGTAGCCATGCGGAGCTCCCCCCGGCAAAGATTTCGGTCTTGGCTCGGATGCCGCCTCCGGCGCCTCCGTTGGCCCGCCGCCGGCGTGGCCCGCGGAGTCCATTTCCTTTCCCCCGCCCGCCCGCGGCGCTCCGTGGCCTTCTGCTCGGCCCGGGCGTTGCCGGGTCTCAGCAGTACACTTGCGGACGGCCGCGATGCGCAATGAATCGGCAGGAAGCATCCCATCTGGAATGACCCGCAACCATCACCCGCCCGCTTCCGCGCCCCCCGCCCCGGCCAACTCCCCACTCCAAGAGGACGCCTGGGATGAGGTGGTCAAGGGGTCCTTTCCGGCTAGCGATCCACCGCCCAATCCTACCGCCCTGGGGCCCCCACATCCCCACGGCCAGCCCCAGCGGTGACCGGACTACGCCCCACGCAGAGCCGCGGCCGCGTTCGCGGCGGGCTAACCCGCGTGGGCCGCGGCGTCATTTCCAGGCCGATGGATGGGGTCCGCCGGCGTATGGCTTTCCGCTTCCCGGCGCAGGCCCTCGCGGTCCTGGCATAGCCGGGGCGGCGCGAATTGGCCGTGCTCATCCAGCTCATCGCCGGTCACCAGCAGCGCGATCTCCCGGAGCGCCTCCCGGGCGGCGGTAATGGCGGCTTTCTGGGCAGGGCCCGCGGTGGATTCCAGCATGGCGATCGAAAGCGCGACCACATTCAGCCGCTCGCGGATGATCTTGGCGTCAACATGCTCCATACGCCTCCTTGGCGTTGCGCTCCGGGCGCCGCGCAGGCCGTCTGTGATTGCGATGCCGCGGCCGGCCGGGCACGCCGCCTGGGCATGCCGGGCAGCGCTGCTTTGTCCGGGGCGGCTCCGCCGCCGGATTCTGGACGGCCCCGCAGCTCCGCCCCAGGGCGCCCCGCTGTGCGCGAGGCGCGCCGCCGCGGGCCGCGGCTAGCCGTGGCGTACAATGCTCCCGGAGGTTTTCGTTCTTGTCCACCGCCGCCCCCTTTCATCCCGCTTCGCCCGAAGATGTGGCCCGACTCAAATCCCTGATCCGCGAAGTTCCGGATTGGCCCAAGCCCGGCATTCTGTTTTACGACATCACCACGCTGCTGAAAGACGGCCCGGCGCTGGCACGGCTGATGGACATCTTCGCCGCCCGCTTCGCGCGTGACCGCATTGATTTGGTGGCGGGCATCGAAGCGCGAGGATTCATCTTCGCCCCGGCCGTGGCCTGCCGGCTGGGGGCGGGTTTCGTGCCCCTGCGCAAGCCCAACAAGCTGCCCGCCGCGGCGGTCTCGGTGCGCTACGCCCTGGAATACGGCAGCGACGAGCTGGCGGCGCATCAGGACGCGATCCAGCCGGGACAGCGGGTGCTGATCGTGGATGATCTAGCCGCCACCGGCGGCACGGCCGCAGCGGCGGCGGAGTTGGTGGAGAAGCTGGGCGGCGAGGTCGCGGCGCTGGCGTTCGCCATCGAGCTGCGGTTTCTGCATCCCCGCGCCAAGCTGGGTGGGCGCGAGGTCTTCTCCGTCCTGCAATACTAGTCTGCAATACTGGGGCGTGACCGCCGCCACCGATCGCGTCGCTGGCATTCATGCCGTGCGCGAAGCCCTGCGCGCCCGGTCCCGCCCTATCCAATATCTGGCCCTCAGCCAGACGCGGCAGGACGCACGGCTGCAGGAATTGGAACGGTTGGCGCGGGCGGCGGGGGTACCGCTGCGTCGGCTGCCGGCCGCCGCGCTGGAGCGGCTGGCGGGTTCGCCGCGCCATCAAGGCGCGGTGGCAGTGCTGGCGGCCAAGGCGCTGCTGGAGCTGGCGGAGCTGCTGGCGCTGGCGCCGCCGCCCGGCCTGCTGCTGGCGTTGGATGGCATCCAGGACCCGCACAACCTCGGCGCCATCCTGCGCAGCGCGGCCGGCGCCGGCGCGCACGGCGTGATCCTGCCGCGGCGCCGGGCTGCGCCGCTGGGGGAGACGGCGGCG
>JBOGKW010000201.1:0-5854 GCA_050746205.1 Terriglobales bacterium
TAAAAGGAGATCGGGCCGGAGCTTGGGTGCGATGGGGCAGCCCCAACAGGCATTACCAACACACCGCCAGCGACTGCCGCCATGAGCAGCAGCGCCCCAACGCGAGCGAGCAGCACCCATGTTCCCCGATGTGTCGATTGGCCCCTGAACCGCACGTACCGCCGCTGCTGGCCGCGGCGCAAAGCGCCGGAATTCTTACCGCCGTTGCGTACAGGCCGGACCTATATTCAAACGATATCGTTGATGCCTATGTGATTATAACGTTCAAGAAACACGATGCTTGGGACAAAAAATCAGGCCTGTGTGTTGGCCATCGAGTTGTCGATAAAATCGACAATTGGATGAAGCCGGTCAATAACGAGACCAGAGTCAATTTTCACTGGAAAATCGATCCGGCAGGTTGGGCGACCATCGCTAATCTCAAGGCGAATGGCGTTCAGACCGAAGGCGACGCTGTTGCGTCCTTTTTGCTGATGAACAATGGCTGGCAACTTGAGATGATGGCGGATTCGCAATAGGGACGGTGCGATTTCATGGCCCGTCGCCTAGCTTGGAACCGCCGGCGTCCCCCGGCCTTTTCTTCAGGGGCCGGTACACGGCCCGGGGCGCACCCGAGCCCGAAACCGTCGGAGAGCGACGACGGGGGCCTAGCGACGCTCTAAAGTCAGCTGCTTTGCGCACGCCCGCGGCGGTGAGCGGCACCGACCTGGAATCAATGGCTTGCGGCGGCCGAAGCGCCGAGGTTTTCCGTCGCGCGCCGCCTTGGCCTAGGGCCGTTGGTGGCGAGCCGTTGGGCGCATGCCACGCCGCCGAGGCGAGCGGATTGCTGCGGGCGTAACCCCATTTCTCGCGGCGGGAGTCCGCCGATTGCGCTGCAGCGGGGCAGGTTGTCGCGTGGCGGCCGAGGGTTTCGCCCAGCCAGCCGCGCGCCTTGACAAGAACGCGAATTTTAAATAACGTGTAGCGCGGATCAGATTGGATGCGTTATCGTATGCGTTTCCAGCACCGCGCCGGCGCGCCGATACCCCCCGAGCCGCTCTCCGCGCCGGCATGCCGCCGCGTGGGCCGCCACGGAGTTCGCGACCGCACTGGCCAAGGCGGCCGACCGAGCGGTGAACCCACCAAGCTGCCGTTCCGAACGTTCTCTCGCGTCGGCGGCGGCACGGCGATTCAGTTCACCGCCATTGGCGCCGACTGGCGCTGCGCGCTGGCGCCGGCCCGCTGCGCCGGAGACGCCAAGTCAGAAAAGGATCCCTGGCCGGCGGGCGCGCGCAACTGGCCGCTCGCTTCCAGCTTAGGACGCTACCCGTGGAGTTCGGCGGGTGAAGGGAGAGACCCGGCGCTTTTTGGCCAGGCAAGACAACGATGATACCCAGGAAATGTACCGGCATAGCGGCGCTTGGCCTGGCGCTCGCGATCTTGTCTGCGGGCGGTGGTCTATGGGCGCAGAGTGGAAGCCTGACGGGAAGCTGGGCGGCGACGCTGCCCACGGCGCGCGGCCACCACCTCGAGTTGCATTTAGCCCTGGTTGAGCAAAAAGCCCGACTCACCGGGTATTTCTCCTTTTCGCGCGGCGATGTCGCCATTAGCTCCGGGCGGCGGGCCGGCAGCGCGGTTTCCTTCAACGTGGTGTGGAATTTCATGGGACAGCGGCGAACACGCGCCTACACGGGCCGCGTTACCCCTCAAGGCCTCCTGCTAACCTTCCCTGGGCGGCCGCGACAGCGCGGGCGGGCCATATTGTTCCACCAAGTTTCGACGGCGATGCCGGCGCCCATGCCTCCGCCGCCCCATCTCATCTCGCTGCCCAAACCCGCGCCCGTCCCGCCCGACGGCCTGGCCCGCACACCGCCCATGGGCTGGAATAGCTGGAATAAATTCGGCGCGCGCGTTAACGACCGCATCGTGCGCGAGATCGCCGACGCCATGGTCGCCACCGGTATGCGCGCCGCCGGCTACCAATACGTCAACATTGATGACACGTGGGAGGGGACGCGCGACGCGCGGGGCAACATCCGGCCGAACGCGAAATTCCCCGACATGAAGGCGCTGGCGGATTATGTACACAGCAAGGGCTTGAAATTAGGCATCTACTCCTCGCCAGGCCCCAAGACCTGCGCGGGCTATACCGGCAGCTTCGGGCATGTGCGCCAGGATGCAAAGACCTATGCGGCCTGGGGGATTGATTATCTGAAATACGACTGGTGCAGCGCCAGCCAGGTTTACACCTATCGCTCCATGCCGGCCGTGTACGCCAAGATGGGCCGGGCACTCGAGGCCACGGGCCGGCCCATCGTCTTCAGCTTGTGTGAGTACGGGTGGCTGGACGTCCCGACCTGGGGCGCGTCGGTGGCCGGTAATCTCTGGCGCACGACCGGGGATATTAGTGACAACTGGAAAGCGATGTCGACGATCGGCTTCGACGATCAGCTCACGCTGGCGCGGTATGCCGGCCCGGGCCACTGGAACGATCCCGACATGCTCGAGATCGGCAACGGCGGCATGACCGACGCGGAATACCGGACACACATGAGTTTATGGAGCCTGCTGGCCGCTCCATTGATCGCCGGCAACGATCTACGCCATATGGCGCCCGACACTCTGGCGATCCTGACCAACCGCGAGGTGATCGCCGTGGACCAAGATCCGCTAGGCAAAGAGGCAACGCGGATAGCCAAGCAGGGTGCGAGCGAGGTTTGGGCGCGGCCCCTGGCCAATCACGGTTGGGCCGTCGGGCTGTTCAATCGCAGCACGACGCCCCGGCGGATACGGGTTCCGTGGTCGGATCTGGGCCTGCGGGGCGCACACCGAGTGCGCGACCTCTGGGCGCACCGGAATCGGGGCCGCTTCACTTCCGGCTATAGCGCCGAAGTTCCGGGCCACGGCGTCGTGCTCATCAAGGTTAGCCCCTAACCAAAGCGACCGCGCCGGCAGGCAAACCGCCGCCCTTGGCGCGCGGCGTTCCTCTCCAAAGCCAAACCTTATAAAGAACCGCAAGCAAGACAAAAAGAACGCGATCGGCTGGCGATCTTTGTTGCCAAGCGGCGGTGCCGCCTTCCCGCTCCCCCAAGCACCGAAGAGCGGTCCCGCGGTTGTTCTGGGAGCGCCGCGCGGCCGGAGGCGGTGGTGGCGGCTGCTCTGGGTTGCCGCTCATTGCAGCGGTACCCGCTCGCGCGTGCGTTCCTTGAGCGCCTCGCGATACGGTGGTCGTGCCAGATTCAACCTCCTCAAGCCGGTTCGATTCCTTCCCGATGTACTTGAGGACGGCCGGGCGAGCACGCCGCCGACGGGGAAGGCCCGTGGTAGCTCAGGTGCCGGCCCGCCCCTGCGAATGGGCGAGCTTCGATTCCGGATGGCTCTCGCACTCCGACAGAACGTCGCCGTAGCCTTGTAGCCTTGCACCAGGGCGGTGCGCCGGTCGGGGGAATCCCGAGCTTTGATCTTGCAGCGCTGCCCGCCGGGGTTCCCACAGCGACGGCCGCCGGTTGTACACTGGCTCCGAATGTTGCTGCAACAGGAGAATTCCGACTTCCATGGCTCGCGACGGCGAGACGCTGCCTGCGCTGGCCTGAGCAGTCCGAGGCCGCGGTGGTCGGCACCGGCTTGATTGCGAGGACGGCCCGGGCGCTTGCCTTTGCCCTGTAGCCTGCGGGCCGATACATTTGGTTTTCGGTTCCAGCACCACCCTGAGATCGCACATTATGGTTCGCACTATTGCTAGCACTATGGCTCGCGCTTTGAATAATGCAGTGCAACGGACGTTTCCGGCTGGACGCGACCGGGCGCGGCGCGACGGGCCGGCCGGCGCCCCCCGCCATCCCACGGCTCGCTCCGCCGGGATGGCGCTGCTGCGGCGGTTTGCCTGCGTTGCGCTCGGCGTCGGGATCTTCGCGCCGCTGGCCTCCGGCCAAACCGTGTTCCGGCGGCTAACGCACTGGAAAATCCAGTCCGCAGCGCATTTTTCCGCCGGCGGCGCGGCCGTTGCCCGCCCCGGCTTCGCCACGGCCGGCTGGTTTCCGGCGCGTGTACCGGGCACGGTGGTTTCCAACCTGGTGCGGGACAAGATCTACCCCAACCCCGACTTCGGCATGAATCTCCGCGCCTTCCCGGGCGAGACCTATCCGATCGGCGGCCTCTTTTCCAACCTGCCCATGCCGCCCGACAGTCCCTTCCGCCATCCCTGGTGGTACCGGACGCAATTCCGCCTTGCCGCCGTCGCCCCAGGCCATGAGTATTGGCTACATTTCCAGGGCATCAACTTCCGCGCTTCGATCTGGCTCAACGGTCACGAACTGGCCGATTCTCGCCAGGTCGCCGGCACTTGGCGCATTTTCGCCTTCAACGTCACGCCTTATCTGCTGCCCGGCGTTAACGTCCTCGCCGCCAAGGTCCACGCCGAGACCCCGAACGATTTGGCCCTCACCTTCGTGGATTGGAACCCGCTGCCGCCCGACAAGGACATGGGCTTGTTCCGCCAAGTGTTTCTTAGCCGCACTGGTCCGGTTTCGCTCTGGCATCCGCAAGTGCGGACGCGGCTCGATCTTCCTTCCCTCGCGGCCGCCCACCTCAGCATCTCGGTGCATGTCCGCAATGCCTCTGGCCAGACCGTTCGTGGGCGGGTGGTTGCCCGCATCGGCCCGATCACCTTGCACCAAGACGTGTTCCTGGGCCCCGGCATGGACCGCCGCGTGGTTTTCCGTCCGGCGCAGTATCCCGCCCTGAACATCGCCCATCCGCGCCTCTGGTGGCCCTATGAATGGGGTCCGCAGAATCTTTATCGCCTGCAGCTGGCCTTCTCGGTCGCTGGCCGCGTTTCCGACCAAAAGACCGTAGTCTTCGGCGTGCGCCAGGTCAGCTCCCGGCTGGACGCCCGCAATCACCGCCTGTTTTTCGTCAATGGCCATCGCCTGCTCATCCGCGGCGCCGGTTGGGCGGCAAATATGATGATGGACCTGTCGGCGCGCAAGGAACTGGAGCAGCTGCAATACGTCCGCGCCATGCACCTGAACGCCGTCCGCCTGGAAGGCAAGCCGATGGACCAACACTTCTACCGGCTCTGCGATCGCCTCGGCATTCTCGTCATCCAGGGCTGGTGCTGCTGCTCCCGCTGGCAGCGTTGGAAACATTGGAAGCCCGCCGATTACGTCATTGCCGCCGCCTCGGAGCGGGACCAGCTCGAACGCCTGCGCAACCATGCCAGCCTCTTGGTATGGTTGTACGGCAGCGACATTGCGGCCCCGCCGCCGGTAGAGCGCATGTACCTGCGCGTCATTCGCCAAACCCATTGGCCCGACGCGGTGCTGGCTGGCGCGGCAAAGCAAAAGACGCTGGTGGGCTGGACCGGCGTGAAGATGTCCGGTCCGTACCAATACGTGGCGCCCAACTATTGGGAGAACCCCCATGCTCCGGGCGGCGCCTTCGGCTTCAATACGGAGACCAGCCCTGGACCCGCCATCCCGGTACTGGCCAGCCTGCGGGAAATGCTCCCGCGCGCCGATCTTTGGCCGATAGATCAAGCCTGGGATTATCACGCCGGGGGCGGCGAGTTCAAGAACCTGAACTATTACACTGCCGCGCAAGCCGCCCATTACGGCCCGGCGCAGAACCTGGGCGATTACGAGCGCAAGGCGCAGGCGACAGCCTATGCCGCGGAGCGCGCCATGTTCGAAGCCTACGGCCGCAATAAATGGGTTTCCACCGGCGTCATCCAATGGATGCTGAGCAACGGCTGGCCGTCCGTGATTTGGCATTTGTACGACTATTACTTGCGCCCCGGCGGCGGCTTTTTCGGCGCGCAAACCGCCTGCCAGCCCGTACACATCCAATATTCCTATGACGACGGCTCGATCTGGAT